>CADEER010000141.1:0-5917 GCA_902826395.1 uncultured bacterium | reverse complement strand
ACTCACTGCCACTCGGCGATCGACTTCTTCACGCCCTCGGCGAAAAATCCGTCGAAGATCTCGTCGCCGGCGCCCAGCTTCTGAGCCTCCTGCGCGGCGGCGACGGCTCCCTTCTTGTCGCCTTGCTTGGCGAGGATCTGCGCCTTCCACCACGTGTTCCACCAGGTCGCCTTGATGCCGATCGAGGTGTCGATGTACTCGCGCGCTTTGGCGAGATCGCCGCCGCTCTCCAGCAGATAGCGCGCCGACGCGAAGTGCGGCCGCCAGGCCTCGGCGAGCGCTGCATCGATGTTCTTCGTCACCTGCTGCGACGTCGCCACGGTGATCGGCACCGACACGCGCAGGCCGGCCCACTCGAGATCGAGCCGCGTTGAATCGTCGGTCGAGTCGGAGAAGAGAAATGTCATCCGCTCGCGCGCCGGCGCCTTCTCCGGCGTCACCTTCACTCGCGCCGCGTCCTTGGCCTGGTCGTAGCCGCGCGTGCCCGGCAGATCCGCAACGCCGTTGAGGATGACCGTCCACTCCTTCTCACCGGGGATGGACAGCAGCGAGTACTCGCCCGCTTTCACCTTCACGCCGCCGAACTCGAAATCACCACTCGCCTTCAGCTTGGTGGCGCGGTTGGCACCGGTGCGCCACACCTCGCCGTACGGCACGAGACCACCCCAGATCTCGCGATCCTTCACTCCCGGACTCGAATAATCGACCGAGAAGTCGGTCAATCCGACGCGCTGTTCGACGCGCGCCTTCGGACTCGCGGCCGGCAATTCCGGCGCGCCTTGCTGCCCGGCCGCCAATCCGGCGAGCGAAACGCACGCTGCGGCGAAGATCGAGGTACGTACGAGGTGGAAACAGGTCGTCAATCTCATCGTCGGTGCTCCTCTGTTCGGGTTTGAACCACCGACTATGCCAGAGCGGAATTGCTGACGCACCTTTCAGGGATCAGGGGTCGGGGGTCAGGAGTCAGGGGGTGTGACTCGCCTGCGGCTCGTGCATCAGAAACTGCGATTCGCCTCCGGCGAATCGCCACCTCCCCTGGCCCCTGACTCCTGACCCCCGGCCCCTGACAACTGACCCCCGCCCCCTGGCTCCCAGTAGTCGTAGAAATTGAACCACTGATACGGCCAGCGCCTGCAATACTCCTCCAGTGTCGCGACATAGCGTTCGAGGAGTGCGCGGGCGCGCGGGCGGCGATCGCGTCGCGGCACTCGCTCGCCGTCGGTCAGCAGTTCGACGACCGCTTCGTAGCGGCCGTCGCCGGTGCGTACGCACATCGACGTGAGCAAGGGACATCCGAGTGTGCAGGCGAGGAGGAACGGGCTGAGCGCGAAGCGCGCCGGGCGGCCGAGGAAGTCGACGATCTCGATCTGCTCGCTGCTGCCCGGCGGAATGCGATCGGCGAGGATGGCGACGAATTCGCCGCGCTCGACGCGCGCCTTGATCGCCAGACCCGTCTGGGCGCTGCTCGGATCGAGGCGCAGCACGCGCATCATGCTCGCCGGATCGATGCGCTCGAAGAATGACGTGATCATCTCGGCACGCTCGGTGAACATCAGAATGTTCAAAGGCACGCCGTACTGCGCCGCGAGGATGCGCGGCATGTCGAAGCTGCCGAGATGGGCGCCGAGAATGATGCCCCCGCGCCCGTTGCCGGCGTAGTGGAACAAGTGCTCGCTGCCGCGGTGGTCGAAATGAAAAGAGCGAAAGCCACCGCCCCACGCGACCAGACGGTCGTAGGTGTTGATCGTGAACGAGAGTACGTGGCGATGGCCGTCGCGCTGCTCGGGTTCATGCGCCGGTACCGCGCCGCCGCTCCAGCGCCGCAGCGTTCGTAGATAGTCGAGAGTCGAAGCCGTCGACGCGGGATAGCGCCAGTAGAAGTAGCGCGCGATCGGCCGCACCAGCAGCGACGATGCCCGCCGCCCACCGCTGCGATGGAGCCAAGCCATGAACCGCAACGCCGCCACCGATCCCATCTCGGCGGCGTTCTCCCAGCGCGGTCGTTCAGTGATTTTTTTCACCACAGAGACACAGAGGACACAGAGATTACAGACTCGGCGCCGTCATTCCATTCGCGACGCGCTGTAGAATCCAAATCCTGACCACGTCGGTAATACTCGGCGAGCAAATGAAATGCGCTCATTCTTCACCGCAATCTCTGTGTCCTCTGTGCCTCTGTGGTGAAAGATCTTTTCAGCAGGCGCGTGTAGAGGCGGGCCATGCGCAGGGTGTCGCGTACCGCATCGAAGTGCGACAGGCCGCCGGGTACGTACCGGACGCGCGTCGGCAGGTTGCGGATCGGCATGCCCACCCAGTGGCAGACGACGGCGAGGCCGGGTTCGAACTGCATGCGGTCACCGAGGTTCTCGTTCTCGATCGCCGCCAGCGTCGCGTCCAGCGGCACGGCGCGAAAGCCACAAAGCGGATCGTCGATCGCGAATGACCGCGTGCACAACCACACCGACCAACGCGAGAATTGGCGGCCGTACAGACGGCTGGCCGGCACCGATTCGTCGAAGATCGGCTTGCCGAGAATCAAGGCGTCGGGATCGTCGCCAATCGCCGCGACGAAGCGCGGCACGTCGCCGATGTCGTGCTGGCCGTCGGCATCGAGATGGATGACGTGCGTCGCGCCAGCCGCCCGCGCGAGGCGAAAGCCATGGCGCAGCGCCGCGCCCTTGCCGCGGTTGGAGGGCAGGCGTTCGAGCCGCACCCAATCATGTGTTGCCGCGAGATCGTCGAGGACGGCGCGCGTCGGAGCGCTGCTGCCGTCGTCGACGATCAGGCATGGCAGGCCGAACCCCGCCAATTCGCCGACGATGCCGCCGATCGTCGCCCCGTGCTCGTAGATCGGGATCAAGATCCACGGTCGAATCTGCTCGGCGAACCTCAATCGTCGATCTCTCGAGCGAGGACGATGCGACCGGTCGATATCTCTCCCTCGTCTCGCCACAAGCGAAAGCGCAAGCGCCGGCGATCGGCGTCGGCTTCGACCTCGAGCTCGAAAGCGGCGCCCGGTTCGAGCGGCACCTTGAACTTCAGCGCCTCGACGGCGGCGATGCGCAGCGGCTCGCCGAGCAGCGTCTCGCCGGCATCGACGGCCCAGCGCAGATGCGCGACACCCGGCACGATCGGACGAAACTCGAAATGGCCTGCGAAGTACGCGAGGTCGCGCGGCACGACACAGCGGCGGCGCAGCACGTTGCCGGCCGCCGTCTCTTCCTCGACCACCGGATCGAGCGGCGGGCCGTCGCCGCCGTCGCCCGCGAACAGTGCCGCCACGCTCTCCTCCGGCAGTTTGCCCTGCGCATTGCGCGGCAAGGCGTCGACGAAACGCCAGACGCGCGGCAGCGTGACGCGATCGAAGTACGGCGCCAATGCCGCCGTCAGATCCCTGCCCAGCTCGGCGCGGCCGACATCGTCGAGACGCGCGCGCCCGTGTTCGCTCGGCACGACCGCGGCAGCGACACGCGACTCGAGTCCGCGGCGGATCGGCACCAGCGCCGCCTCCGCCACCGCCGGGTGGCGCGCCAACTCCGCCTCCATCTCCGGCAGAGAAAGCCGTTTGGCGCCGATCTTGACGATCCGGTCGGCGCGTCCGCGCAGGCGGAATGTGCCGTCGAGGCCTACGTCGACGCGGTCCCCCATTACGAAGCGATGTCGGCCGCCGCCGGCATCGTCGCCGTCGCTCACCAGGCGCGAACAAACGGCGAGGCGGCCGTCATCGGCGGTGGCGAGCTCGACATCGGGAAACGCCCGCCAGGCGACGTCGCCGCCCTGCGGCCGCTGCCGCCATGCGACGCCGCCGGTCTCGGTCGAGCCGAAGATCTCGGTGACCGCCACGCCGGTCGCGGACGCAACCGCCGCGGCCGTCGCATCGTCGAGCGGCGCTCCGGAGGAAAAGATCGCGCGCGGCGACAGACCGCGCAGCGCGTTCGACTCCGCCATCGCGCGCAGTTGCACCGGCGACGACACCAACACCGACGGCTGCGCGGCCATCCGGCCGACCACTTCGCCGCCGTGCAGATAGGTGCGCGCCGCGAACGGCCGGCCGGACGCGAGCGGCCACAGCAGGCGAAACAGCGCGCCGTAGATGTGCTGATGGGTCACGTTCGCGAAGAAGGAGGCGCCGGCGAGGCCGCCGCCGAAAGTGCGCTCGAGCGTTTGCACTTCCTCATCCAGGTGGCGAAGCCGCTTCGCCACCCGCTTGCCGGCGCCGCTGCTGCCGGAGGTAAAGAGCTCGACGAACGGCGCCTCGGCGTCGAGATCGCCCAGCTCGACACCTCTTGCCCCCGGCGCAAGCAGTGCGAGCGGATCGGCGATGACCTCTCCCGCCGCGTCCGCGACCAGCGAAGCATCACCGAGGAGGAATCCGTCGGCCGCGTCGCGCAAACGGGCGATCGTGCCAAACTGGCCGTTGGGCGGCAGGATCGCCACGCCGCCGGAGTGGGCAACGGCGAACAGCGCGACGGCGAAGTCGTACGAGTCATCGAAGAAGATCAGCCAGCGCTGCCTTCCGGCGGCGCGCAGGCGACCCGCGAGGGCGGCAACATGACCGGTGAAGGCGCCCCAGGTGTGGGAGCCGGCCGCCGTCAGGGCGACGATCTGGCCGGGGGGGCGCGTTTCGCGCAACAAGCCGGCGAGGGTGACCGGCGCCTGTCTCATGGCCGTGCTCACGGCATCACCGGTCCGCCGCCCGCGGGCGGCGGCTCCTACTTGGCGCGATTCTGGCGCACGAACTCCGCGAGGTTGCGCACCGAGGCGAAGATTACCTGGTTGCGCTCCGGGTCGTCGTCGATCTTGACGCCGTAGTTCTCTTCGAGGACCACCGCCAGCTCCAGGGCATCGATGGAGTCGAGGCCGAGGCCCTCGACGAACAACGGCGCGTCGGTCTCGATGTCGGACGGTTCGATGTCCTCGAGAGCCAGCGCGTCGACGATCAAGGTCTTCAAATCTGTTTCAATGGTGTCAGACGTCTGCATAGTCCAGCTCCCGGAGGAAATAGTCGCGCAAGGCCCGAGTGACCTTGCGCGCGGCAACGCCCCGGGTTTCGTCGCCGTTGATGAAATCCCCCGCCTTTATCGGATCGCCCACGGTGATCGACATCGCAGGCGTCTCCTCCGGTATGTCGTACCAGGCCTTGCCCTTCAAGCCGATGGGTGGATCGCAGCGAATGACCACCGGCAGCAGGTCGCACCCGCTGGCCAGGGCGATGCGGGCGGCACCGCGCTGGAACGGGTGCAGCGCCCCGGCGGGGGACCGCGATCCCTCCGGAAAAATCACGAAACGCCTGCCCTGCCGCAGCCGCCGCACCCCCTCCTCGACGACCTGCACCGCATCGTCGTTGCGCAGATGGCCGGCCCGCACGAGCAGCGGCCCGAGCAGCGGCCGCGCCGCCCAGCTCGCCTCGACCACCGTGTCCACCTGGCTCATCAAGGCGACGAGCATCGTCGCATCGAGCTTGGTGGGATGGTTGGCAACGATCAGCATCGGCCCCGGCGCCGACAGCGCCGCGGCTCCGTCGACGCGCAGGCGCACGACTCCGAGCCCCATCGCGACGCGTCGCACCAATCGCGCCGCCCAATGCATGCAGCGCTGCGCCAGAAGATCCGGTACATCCGAGGCAAAAAGGCTCAATACCGGCAACACGACAAACGAGGTCAACGCCACCGCCATCGCGAAGACCATATAAAGGAGGGCGGCGCGCGCGACCCTCCAGATCTGAGAAAGCAAACGCATCGGGGGAATCTCCCCGTCTAACCCGAATCGCCAACCGGCGCCACGCAGCGGTCAGACAACGCCTTGACCGCGACACACATCTCATCCCCCTCTCCCATCCGGGCTGTCGGAAAACAAAGATTCGTGACCGTACACGTACCCGTACCCGTACTCGTACACGGAGTTTCCTGCAGAATTC
>CADEER010000140.1:12061-13378 GCA_902826395.1 uncultured bacterium | reverse complement strand
ACCGTCGGATCGAGCAGTTGGAGGACGCGTGATGGTATGGGTCGTTATCGCGGCACTTGCAATTTTCGTTACTGGTTTGGTTCTCGTGGTTCGCGAGGCGGAAGATCACGCGCGCTGAACTAAAGTGTCGGTGCCGCAGGCTCGGCTCATCGGGCCTGCGTAGAGAGTTGCGCGAGCGCTTTGGACTAACAGCTCGCGCCCGTACGGATCGCCGCAGTTTTTCTCCCCTGAGGAAGTAGCCGGAATCGGGGTCGTAGCGGCTCTCAGTACGAACCGCCCCTCTCCGTGCCTCTGTGTCTCTGTGGTGAAGTTTTTTGGACGAGCAGCACCTTAGTGCAGCGTCTCGTCCGGCTCGGGATCCTCCGCTTCGAAGGCGGGTGACAGCGCGCCGGCCTGGTGATGGATCAGGCGCCACTCGCCGTCTTCGCGGACGAATAGGTTGGTCGCGATCAACCGGCCGTTGCTCAGGGTCTCGATGCAGGTGACGTAGGCGACGTCGCCGACGATCTCGGCGTGGGCTCCCGAGCAGGCGATCTGCGGCGAGCTCGGGCCGGTCAGGATGTTGCGCCAGCTCACCATCACTTCTTCGCGGCCGTGCAGGACGGGCCAACCGGGGTGAATGCAGGCCACCGGCGCCCGTTGCGCCCACAGTCTATCTAGGCCCGCGAGGTCGCGGTTGGTGAACGCCTCATAGAAGCGGCGGTTGGCGGCGAGAACGGCTTCGACTTCTGATGCGGTGCGGCCCATGTCCCTGGCCATTGCGAAGTAGAGTTTCGGCGTCAAGGGCGACGACTGCCTACGGGGAGGGCGGACGTGCCGCGTGCTATCCCGTCGTCTAGAACGGACGTTGCGAACAGGGGGGACTTCCGTGCTAGACCTGTCGCCGGATCGCGGAAATTCGCCAAGGGTGGCGAGCGGTTAGGGAGAAAGGCGGACGGGCACCATGACGACACGGAACGCGCGTATTTTCCATCGATCGTCCGCGCTGTGGATCATTGCGACGGCGTTCGCCTGGGTGCTGCAAGCCGCGACCGGAGTGCATGCGGCGACGCTGACCGTCAACTCGGCCGATGACGAGCTCAATGTCGACGGCGACTGTTCGCTGCGCGAGGCGATTGCGTCCGCCAACGCCGACGCTCAGCAGGACGCCTGCGCCCCGACCGGCGGTTTCGGTGATGACACCATCTTGCTGCCGGACCCGACGACGTTGGCGCCGCCGGCCAGCGCCTATACTTTGTCGACTGTCGGGACGTCGCTCGTCATCAACGATCCGACGCCCAACTCCCTGACCATCGACGGTACGTCGACCGCCGCCGC
>CADEER010000140.1:0-11961 GCA_902826395.1 uncultured bacterium | reverse complement strand
TCGGGTGTGAGCACGGTGTCGATCACCAACTGCACCTTCACTGACAATCGCGCCAAGGGCAGCGCCGGTGCGGTCCGCGCCGGTCAGAACGTAGAATCGGTGACGATCGTCGATTCGACCTTCACGAATAACCTTGTCGATGGAACTGGCTCGAGCGGCGGTGCCATCAACTCGCAGGCCGACGTGATCAGCATCAGCGACACCGCTTTCACCGGCAATTCGTCGCGCGCCGAGGGCGGCGCCTTGCGCATCGGCGCCGGCGCGACGACGACGACCATCGATCGCTGCCTCTTCGCGAACAATTCGGTAGTCGCGGGTGGCGCCGACGGCGGCGCGATCCGCGAGCTGTCGGCCGACATGACGATCACCAACTCGACCTTCACCGGCAACACGGCGACCAACGACGGCGGCGCCATCCACAAGGGCGGTACCGGGACGTTGACCCTCAACAACTGCACGATCACCGGCAACACCGCCGATTCGGACGCGACCGGTGGCGGCGATGGCGGCGGCATCCGCCGCGGCAACGGCGATATCCTCATGGCCAATACGATTCTCGCCGCCAACTTCGATTCGTCTGCGTCGACGAAACACCCGGATTGTTCCACCGGCAATGCGGCCGAGGTAGTGACCGAGGGTTACAACCTGGTCGGCATCGGCGATCTGGGCGGCTGCACTGCGTTCGTGCACAACGTCAGCGGCGACAAGGTCGGCACCAACGCGTCCCCGTTGGCGCCCATGCTCAATGCCCTCGCCAACAACGGCGGCCCGACGCAGACCATGCTGCCGATGGGAGGCAGCCCGGCGATCGACATGGGCAATCCGAATGCAACCTTGGACGGCCAAGTCGTGGCCGGTCTCCGCAACTGCGTAGCGGTCGACCAGCGCAGTTTCGCCAGACCCTTCGGCCCCTTCTGCGACATCGGCGCCGCCGAGGAAGGCGCCGGCATAACTCCGACCGCTACCGTCACGGCGACGGCGACCGCCACGTCGACACCGACCGCCACGTCGACACCGACCGCGACCGATACGCCGACGGCTACCGCCACCGCCACGGCCACCAGCACTGCGACGGACACAGCGACCGCGGTGCCTTCCCCAACGTCGACCGCTACCGCCACCGCCACGTCGACGGCGACGAGTACGGCGACGAACACGGCTACCGCCACTGCGACGAACACGCCGTCGGCGACCGCCACTGCCACGAATACAGCGACAGCGACGGCGACCGACACTGCTACGAACACCGCGACGCCGACGCCGACCGACACGGCGACGCCAACAGCAACCGATACCGCCACGAGCACCGCGACCAACACGGCTACGAATACTGCCACCGCCACCGCGACCCCTACGAATACCGCCACCTCGACCGCGACGGCTACCGACACGGCGACTGCGACGGCCACCGACACCGCGACGCACACGCCGACATCTACGGGGACGGCGACTCCGACCAGCACACCCACCAACACACCCTCGCGAACCAACACCCCATCGAGCACGCCGACCAGGACGCCGACCAACACGCCGACGAGCACTCCGACGAGAACGGCTTCAGTGACGCTGACTCCGACTCCGACGCCGGATCTGCCGGACGGCTCCGTCTGCGAGGATGCATCGCGCTGCATCTCCGGTTTCTGTGTGGACGGATTCTGCTGTGAGGACGCCTGCCTCGGTTCGACAAACTTCTGCAGCCTGCCCGGCTCACTCGGACAGTGCGTCGAGTCACCGGCGCCGGCGCCGGCACTCGATCGGCGCGGTCACGCGATCGCTCTCCTCCTGCTGTTGGGCCTGGCCTGGGCGGCCCTGCGCAGAGCGGCTGTGAATCGCAAGCCGTAACCAGTGAACGGTGAGCCGGGACGCGTGCCCGGCTTGCCGTTCGACGGACGAACGCCCGGCGTTGGCGTCGTGATGATGTGAGGGTGCATCCGCTCGCGCAGGCGGCTATCTTCCGCGGACCATGCCGTCCGAACTGGCTTCGCTCGAGAAATCCCTGCGGCTGAGCGGTCTGAAGGTGAGGCTCGGCGCAGCGATCGAGCAGTGCCCCGATCGGGAGACGGCGGCTCGGCTGGTTCCTGGCGTCCTGCGGGCCGCCAAGGGTGCCGATCTCGCTGACGCGTGGAGCGCCCAGCCGGACGATGTCTGCAGGGTCGCGGCGACGCTCTGCGGCGGTGCGCCGTTCTTCGCGCCGCTCCTGGAGCGGCATCCAGACTGGTTGGCGAAATTGGCCGCGGACGGTCTCGCCGCGGAGCGCAGCGCCGTCGAGTACCGGCGCCGGCTCGGCGATGCGGTGACCGAGAGCACAGCCGGTATCGATGCGACGGCAGCAGCGCTGCGCGCTTTCAAATATTACGAGCTCGCGCGTGTCACGGTGCGCGAGCTCTGTGCGGATCTGGTGCCGCTCGAGCGCACCGGCGAGGTGCTGAGCGAGCTGTCGCATCTCGCCGACGCGCTGCTCGAGCGAGCTCTCGCCTTCGCGATGCGCAATGCCGGCGCGGGCAAGCCGGCGCCGGGAGCGCGGTTCGCGGTCATCGGTATGGGCAAGCTCGGTTCGGAGGAACTCAACTACTCCTCAGACGTCGACCTCGTCTATGTCAGCGAGGATTCGCCCGACGACGCGGCGCGCGAGTACTACACGCGCGTTGCCGAGACTTTCGGCCGGCTGGTGCGCCGCAGCACCGAGGATGGATTCCTCTATCGCGTCGACCTCGAGCTGCGGCCCGAGGGCAACGCCGGGCCGCTGGTGGTCACGGCGGCGACGCTCGCCGACTACTACGAACGCTGGGCCGAGACTTGGGAGAAGGCGGCGTTCATGAAGGCGCGGCCGGTGGCCGGCGATCTCGACTTTGGTTGGCAGGCGATTCGCGCCGTCGATCCGATCGTCTACCGATCGTCGATGGACCTCGCCGCCGTCGAGGCGATCCGCACCATGAAAGAGAAGATCGAGCTCGCCAAGGATCGCGAGGCGAAGACGTTCAACGTCAAGCTCGGTCGCGGCGGCATCCGCGATGTCGAGTTCGTCGCCCAGGCGCTGCAGCTCCTCTATGGCGGCCGCCAGCCGCAGGTGCGACAGCGCTCGACGCAGGCTGCGCTGCAGGCGCTGGCCGAGACCGGGGCGCTGGCGGCCGAGTCGGCCGCCGAGTTGCTGGATGCGTACCGCTTCCTGCGGCGCGTCGAGAACCGCATCCAGATGGAGAACGAGCTCCAGATCTACCGCTTGCCCGCCGACGACGCGGGACGCCGGCGTCTGGCGCGCGCCTTCGGCCGTTTCGGCGACGACGGCATCGAGGAGTTCGAACGAACGCTTCAGCAGCACCGCGAGCGGGTGCGCGAAATCTTTTCGACTCTCTTCGAGCTCAAGGGCGGCGATCGCATCCTCGATCTGTTCCAGCGCAACGTTCCGTATCTGGTCGCGAATCCGGCGACGCGCGGCCTCGTCGAGAACCTTGCCGCCCGCCTCGCCACCGAAGTCGAGGCGAGCTCGTCGCCGCAGCGCGCCACCCACAACCTCGACGAGTTCATCCGCGGCGTCGGCAAGCGCAAGTTCTTCTACGAGTTGTTGCTGGATCGCGCCGAGCTGGTGCCGCGGCTGGTACGGCTCTTCGCCGGCTCGCAGTACTTGTCGGCCTACGTCGCTACCCATCCGCGGCTGATCGAGCCGTTGTTCGACGACCCGAACGTGTTGCTGCGCTCGCGCGCCGAGCTCGAGAAGAGCTACGCCGAGATCCATCGCATCCTCGATCGCGAGGAGTTGCGCGGCGAGCCGGAGCTGTCGCTCGATGCGCTGCGGCTGTTTCACAATCGCGAGCTGGTCAACGTCGGACTGCTCGACATGGACGACCGCATCGATCGCGCCGCGGCCGAGGCGTCGCTGACCGACATCGCCGAGGTCTGTGTCGAGCGCGGGCTCGATCTGGCGGAGGCGGAAGTTACCCGACGCGCCAAGAAGCAGTCGGCATCGGTTCGCGACGGTGAGTTCCTGGTCGTCGCCATGGGCAAGCTCGCCAGCCGCGAGATCACCTACGGCAGCGACCTCGATGTGATCTTCTTGTACGACGTCGCCGGTGCCGACGAGGAGACGCAGCTCGCCGCCCAGAGTGTGTTCGTCAGTCTGGCGCAGAAGCTGATCTGGGCGCTGCAGACGCGAACCGCGGCCGGTGTCTGCTACGAGATCGACGCAAGGTTGCGACCGTCGGGCAACCAGGGGCTTCTGGTGTCGCACATCGACACCTTCCGCTCCTATCACGCGAAACAAGCGGCCCCGTGGGAGCGCCAGGCTCTGTTGCGCGCGCGTGGGGTCGCCGGCTCACAGCGACTAGCCGACGAGTTCGAGAATCTGCGACGGCGCATTCTCATCCAGCCGAACCCACCCGACTTGAATGGTGAGATGCACCGCATTCGCCTGCGCATGGAGGCCGAGTTGGCGCGCGAGTCGGGGGCGCGTCGCGACTTCAAGACCGGTCGCGGCGGGCTGCTCGATGTCGAGACGGTCGTCCAGTACCTGCAGCTCCAACACGCGTCCCGACACGGCGATCTGATCGAGATGCACACCGTCGCCGAACAGATCAAACTGCTGGAGCGCCACGAGATTCTCGCGCCGGGCGATGCAGCGGTTCTCGCCGCGGGCTGGGATTTCCTGCAGCGGCTGTCGAGTCGGCTGCGCATCGTCGAGAACCGTTCCATCTCCGACCTCGACGCCGAGCGCGGCGACCTCGACGAGGTCGCCAAGCGTCTCGGCTACGCCGCGCCCGGCCGCAGCAGCGGTGCGCGCCGCGCCCTGCTCGACGAGTACGGCGAGCGCACGGCGCAGATCCGCACCGTGTACGAGCACATCATGCAGGTGGGGGAAGCAGCGTCAGCACCGCCACCGGTGGAGCGAAGCAGCCCGGCGCGGCCGCAACAGCGGCGGCTCGCCGCGCTCGCGGCGGTGCGGAACCGACGCAGAAAATAGGCGCCAGGGGTCGGGGACCAGGGTTCAGGGCAGGTTAGTCTCCGCTGGTGCGGAGACTCGCGTCGGATCTCCCACATGCAATGCATCGGAGAGGATCGTTCGCCGCGGGCGAACGATCTCACCTTCCCTGGCCCCCGGTCCCCGGCGCCTGACCCCTGATCTCTCGAATCCCCGCTGGGAGTCCGGCCGTTCGTCCGCTACGATGCGGTGTCGATGAGCAACGCGGTGGTTGGGTTGGTGGTGGCGGTGATCGCGTTCGTACCGGGCTTCGCGTCGGCGCAGCCGGTCGAGCTCTGTTCTCTGCTGAACGCGCAAGTTCAGGCGGGTGACGGTCAGTTTCTCGGCATCATCACCCCAAATCGGCAATCGCCGGACTCGCTGGTCAATCCGAACGGCGCCTTCGGCAGCACCTTCAGTCTCACCTCGATCAGCAACACCAACGGCCCCTACGGCAACGCTTTCAATCCGCTGTCGGTGCGCAATCCCGGTGCGGCCGACCCGCCGCGCATCGTGCGCAACGGTCAGTCGGTGGCGCGACTCACCATCAACTCCGCCTTCTCGCCGCGCGTCGACCCCGACGCCCTGCTCGGCTGGCTGCGCTCGGATGCGCCGTTCCAGTGCACGTCGGCGACGCCGACCGCGCCTCCAGCCACGGCGACGCGCACGTTCTCGCCCAGTCCGAGCGCCGAGCCGACGGCGCCCGCCACCAGCACGCCGACCAACCTGCCGCCCACCTCCACTGCGACCTTCACGCGGACGCCGACGATCACCAACACGCCGACGATTACAAACACACCGACGCCGACGCGCCCGCCGACCAGCACCTTCACGCCGAGCAACACACCGACGCCGGGACCGTGCTACGGCGATTGCAACTACGACGGACGCATCAGCATCGGCGAGTTGATCACCGGGGTCGCCATGGCCCTCGGCAATCGGCCGGTCGCCGATTGTCCGAACTTCGACATCACCGGCGACGGCACCATCTCGATCGGCGAGATCGTGCGCGCGGTCGGCGGCGCGCTCAACGGCTGTGTCGCGCTCGACACGCCTACCCCGACGCGTCCGACGGCGACCGTGACCGCGACGTCGACGCGCACGTTCACCGTGTTGCCGACCGCGACCGCGCCTCCGTCGGCGACGCCAACCGCCACACAGATCGGCGACTGCCCGGTCGTGACGCCGGCGATGGCGAGCTTCCGCTCCCTGGGCGAGCTCTCCGAGATCCCACAGGAGCTGGAGGCGCTGGCTTCGACGATTGAGGTGACCGACACGCGACAGCGCCACCACGTGCGCGCCACCCTGTCGGCATGCAGCGACACGCCGCCCGGCGAGGTCACCTTCCGCTTTGTCGTACCGAACAGCGAAGACCAGTCGCTTACCGTTCCGATCGAAGCCGCCTGCGGCGACATCGCCGACGTCAGTGCCGGCGTCACCTACGACCTGCCGCTCGGAGAGCATCCGGTTTCGATCTCTGTCACAGGCAGTGGTACCTACACGGGTGGCGAGGTGACGGTCGGGGCGCCGCCGTTCGAGATCGCCGAAACGCGCAACATCCAGTCGCCGCTCAGCCTGCTGGCAGGTGAGTCCGAGATCCCGGATCTGCGGACCAGCATCGAGCTCACCGACTCGTGTCGCGCCATCGAGATCTCCGTGCGCCTGGTCGTCGCCGGCCTCGAGTCCGGCATTCAATATCAGATCGTCGTCGGCACCGAGGGCCAATCGCCCCGCGTGTCGCAGACTTTCGCTGCCGGCACGGTCAGTCAGCCCTCGATCGGCGAGCTGGTGACCACCTACGCCGGACTGCAGGCCGGGGAGCGCAGCTTCTCGGTTTCGGTCATCCAATCCGGCGGCGGCCCGGCGATCTACGAAGAAGCGTCGCAGGCCGTGCTGTCGCTCCGTTGAACGGCACGGCTTGGGGAGATGGACGATTATCTCCCGTACACGTAGCCGATCGGTGCGAAAGCTGCCGACAGGCTACTTCGTTCTTCGGCCGAGGGGCGACATGTGCACCATCGTGTAGCGACGGTGGGCAATCCGCCATCCATTCGGCGTGCGCACGAGGTCGTCGTCGTAGTGTCCGACCGCGTTGATGCCACTCGCGGTTTCGGCGAACACGTAGATCAGGTCGACGTAGCTGCGCGATTCGACGCCGTCACCGCGAGGTGTGATCGCGACGTTGGTGATCCGGTGCAGGCTGCGGACGTTCTCCGGATGCGTCCGGGTCATGTACTCCGTGATCGCGTCGACGCCCTTCCATATGCCGATATCGCCGTAGTCGGCGTGACAGTCCTTCACGAAGCAAGTGCGAAACAGCATCCAGTCTTTCTGGTCGATGCCTGTCGCATAGCGCACCAGCAGGTCCGAAACGCCCTGAAACAGATCGCGATCGGCGACTGCGGTCGTCACGTTACATCCTTCGCGGCGCGTCCGAGGCGCCGCTGGCCGAATCGTCGATCGGCGCCGACTCGTATCGAAATCGGAGTGGGGGCGAGCGCGAAATCGGTGAGGGCTCGTTCGGGATCGAACGAACCCCAGTTGTCATCGACGGGAGGCATCGACGTCTTTTTCCTCGCTTCAGCTCGGAAATGCGAGAGGCAGCCCCCAGCCAGATTTGGTACCCGGCGACTGTCGGATACCGAGCGTCCAGTGTAGTCGTCGGGTGCGGCCCACGGCATCGCCGCTGTGATCCAGGGCGCGATGCGCTCCGACGAACGAGGAGCAAGGCATGAGTGAGCGACAACCCCGGTTCGACGCGGACCTCTATACCGATGCCGCGATCGTGGATCCGTATCCTCTCTACAGAGCGATCCGCGAGCTCGGCCCCGCGGTGTGGCTCACAGCTCATCAAGCCTGGGCGGTGGGGCGATTCTCCGACGTGCGAGCGGCCCTGCGGGCGGACGACATCCTCGTCTCCGGGCGCGGCGTCGCGTTGAACGACCTCGTCAACTCCAGTGTCCTGCGTGTGTCGCTGACGACGGATGGCGACGTGCACCGCCGTCTGCGAACCGCCTTGATGAAGCCGATGATGCCGAGCGCGTTGGGAGAGGTGAGAATCGAGATCCAGAAGCTGGCCGAGGAGCTGGTGACTCGCCTGGTCGAGCGGCCGTCGTTCGACGGCATCGCCGACTTCGCGCAGCAACTGCCTCTGGCGGTCGTCTCGCGCCTGGTCGGCCTGCCCGAATCCGGACGCCAGCGCATGCGCGAGTGGGCAGCGGCGACCTTCGACGCCCTCGGCGTGATGAACGAGCGCGCCCAACGGGCGGTGCCACTCGTGCTGGAGCTCGCCGCATACACGAGCAGTCTGGCGCGGAACCAACTCGATCCACGCGGTTGGGCGGCGCTCCTCTTCGCCGCGGTCGACGAGGGTCGCCTCGAAGCGGAGGACATTTCGGGCATCCTGTTCGACTACATCGCGCCGAGTCTCGACACGACGATCCTCGGGACGGGACACCTCCTCTTCCAACTGGGGCGACATCCCGAGCAGTGGGATCTCGTGCGCCGGGACCCCTCCTGGATTCCCCGCGCCATCCAGGAGGCGCTGCGCCTCGAATCGCCGATACGAGCGTTTTCGCGTTTCGCCGCTCAGGACTACGACGCCGGCGGCACGGTGATCCCGGCGGGCGATCGTGTTCTGATCCTGTACGGCTCGGCGAACCGCGACGAGCGCCGGTATCCGGACCCCGATCGATTCGACGTCACACGAGATGCGAAGGATCACGTCGCGTTTGGCCACGGAGTCCACCGCTGCGCCGGCAGCTACCTCGCCGAGCTGGAGATGGAATCTCTCTTGCGCGCCATGGCGGCGCGCGTCGCTCGCATCGAGATCGGAGAGCCGGAGACAGCGATGAACAACATCCTGCGCGGCTACCGCGGGTTCGAGGTGTCGTTCAGGGGTCAGGAGCCAGGGGTCGGGAGTCAGGGGAGGTAGGGTCTTTCGCCGGTGGCGAAAGACCATCGATCGAAAATTAGATGCGAGTCTCCGCGCCAGCGGAGACTCTACCTTCCCTGGCCCCCGACCCCTGGCCCCTGACCCCTGGTACCCGTTTTCAGCTCGAACGCCGCCCGCATCAACTCCCGCGTGTACTCCTCGCGCGGATGGTCGAACACCTCCGCCGCGTCGCCCTGCTCGACGACGACGCCATCGCGCATGACGACCAGGCGATGGCTCATGGCGCGCACGACGCGCAGGTCGTGGCTGATGAACAGGTACGCGGTGCCGTGCTTCTCCTGCAGGGCGCGCAGCAGGTCGACGATCTGCGCTTGCACCGAGACGTCGAGCGCCGAGGTCGGCTCGTCGAGGAAGAGCAGCTTCGGCTGCAGCACCATGGCGCGGGCAATGGCGACGCGTTGGCGCTGGCCACCCGAGAACTCGTGCGGGTAGCGGAAGCGGGTTTCGGGATCGAGGCCGACCTCGCTCAGCGCCGCGACTACCAGGTCGTCGCGTTCGGCCTCGCTGCCGCCGATCCCGTGGATCAGCAGTCCTTCCTCGACGATCTGACGGATCGACATGCGTGGACTCAGCGAGCCGTACGGGTCCTGAAATACGATCTGCATCTCGCGCCGCATCGGCCGGACCTGTAGGCCGCGCATCTCGTCGATGCGGCGGCCTTCGAACTCGATCTCGCCGCGGCTTTCGATGAGCCGCAGCATCGCCAACGCCAGGGTCGTCTTGCCCGAGCCGCTCTCGCCGACGATGCCGAGCGTCTCGCCGGCGCGGACCTCGAGGGTGATGCCGTCGACCGCCTTCACGTGGTCGACGGTGCGGCGCATGACTCCCGCCTTGATCGGGTACCAGACGCGCAGATCGCGGCAGCGCGCGACGACCGGAGCGCTCGCATCGACGGCGCGCGGCGTGCCGCGCGGCTGCGAAGACAGCAGGCGCTGCGTGTAGGGGTGCTGCGGGTTGGCGAAGATCTCCGCCACCGGTCCCTGCTCCACCAGCTCGCCGCGCTGCATGACGCAGACGCGATCGGCGATGCGCTGCACGATGCCCAGGTCGTGGGTGATGAACAGCATCGCCATGCCGAGCTCGCTCTGCAGGCGCTCGAGCAGCTCGAGCAACTGGGCCTGGATGGTGACGTCGACGGCGGTGGTCGGCTCGTCGGCGATGAGCAGATCCGGCTCGTTGGCGAGCGCCATGGCGATCATCACGCGCTGGCGCTGCCCTCCTGATAGCTCGTGCGGATAGGCGCCGAGGCGGCGCTCGGCGTCGTCGATGCCGACCAGCCGCAGCAGCTCGAGGATGCGCGCCCGCACCGCCGCCCCCTTCAGCCCCTTGTGCAGCTCCAGCGTCTCGCCGATCTGGCGCTCGACGGTGTGCAGCGGATTCAACGACGTCATCGGTTCCTGGAAGATCATGCCGATCTGATCGCCGCGCACGTCGGCGAGCAGATCCGCATCGGCGCCGATCAGCTCGGTGCCGCGAAAGCGAATGCTGCCGCTCGGATGACTGGCCAGCGGGTACGGCAGGAGCTGCAGGATCGACAGCGCGGTCACCGACTTGCCGGATCCGCTCTCGCCGACCAGGGCGACGGTCTCGCCGGCAGCGACCGAGAGCGACACACCTCTCACTGCGTCGAAGGCGCGCGGGCCGGAGCCGAAGCGCACGCCGAGACCGTCGATCTGGAGCAGGGCGCCCGCCATGGCCGGGGCCGGCGCGGCGACGACGGCCTTCTCGTCGACCGGCTCTGCGGACGCCGCGGTGTCTCGAAATGTCTTGCGCGGGTCGAATGCGTCGCGCGCTCCTTCGCCGACGAACACCATGAGCGACAGCATCACCGCCATCACCGTGAAACCGCTGAAGCCGAGCCACGGCGCGTGCAGGTTGTCCTTGCCCTGCTTGAGCAGCTCGCCGAGCGACGGCGAGCCGGGCGGTAGACCGAAGCCGAGGAAGTCGAGTGCCGTCAGCGTCACCAGAGCGCCGCTGGTGATGAACGGCAGAAAGGTGAGCGCCGCGACCATCGCATTGGGCAGCACGTGGCGGAACATGATCGCCGAATCGGCGAGACCGAGGGCGCGCGCGGCGCGCACGTAATCGAAGTTGCGCGCCCGCAGCACCTCGGCGCGCACCACGCCGACCAGCGAGGTCCACTGAAAGAGCAGCATCAGGCCGAGCAGCCACCAGAAGTTCGGCGTCACGACGCTGGCCAGGATGATCAGCAGGTAGAGCACCGGCAGCCCGGACCAGATCTCGATGAAGCGCTGGAAGATCAGGTCGGTCCAGCCGCCGAAGTAGCCCTGCACCGCGCCGGCGGCGATGCCGACGATCGACGAGAAGAAGGTGAGCACCAGGCTGAACAGCACCGAGATGCGGAAGCCGTAGATCAGGCGCGCCACCACGTCGCGCGCCTGGTCGTCGGTGCCGAGCCAGTTGCGCCATGACGGCGGCGAGGGGGACGGCACCTCGAGATCGTAGATGACCGTGTCGTATCGATACGGAATCGGCGGCCAGATCGCCCATCCCTTCTCGTCGATCAGCTCGCGCACCGCCGGATCGCGATACTCGGCCTCGGTCTCGAAGAACCCGCCGAACGCCGTCTCCGGGTAGGTGCGCAACACCGGGACGAACGGCTTGCCGTCGAACCAGACAAACAGCGGCCGATCATTGGCAATGAAGTCGGCGAACAGACTGAAGACGAAGAGCCCCGTAAACAGCCAGAACGACCACACGGCGCGCCGATTGGCTTTGAAGTTCTCGAGCCGACGCGCGTTCAGTGGAGACATGGACTACCGGCAACCAAGAGCGAAGGGTGGCGAGCGATGACTGGGCTCAAAGATTCGGCCGGCGCCGTGCGCCGTGCCAGATGCGGACAACCTCAAGCGGCTTCGTCGCGGGATCGTAGATGATCAGCCAAGAGTAGAACGGCCAGACACGTAGTTGCGTCGGCACGTCGAGATCGGTGCGGATGTGGCCGATGAGGGGCCGCGACGCGAGTAATACGAACGTCTCGAACAGTTCTTCCTCAACTCGCCGCGCAGTGTCGAAATCGTCATTGCCAATGTAG
>CADEER010000139.1:9554-13466 GCA_902826395.1 uncultured bacterium | reverse complement strand
GCCAACTCGAGGTCGGGGAGCGTGTTGACGATCTCCTCGAACATGGTTCGCAGCTCGAGGCGGGCGAGGCTCGCGCCGAGGCAGAAGTGCGAACCGTAGCCGCCGAAGGCGACGTGGGGGTTCGGTTCGCGCTCGATGTCGAATTGGAACGGCTTCGCGAATACGGTTTCGTCGCGGTTTGCCGACGGATATAGCAGCATCAGTTTGTCGCCGGCGCGCACCGGCACGCCGAGCAGCTCGGTGTCGCGCGTGGCCGTGCGCGACATGTTCTGAATCGGCGATACCCAGCGCAACATCTCCTCGACTGCCACCGGGATCTTGCCCGGGTCCTCGACGAGCATGCGGTATTGGTCGGGATGATGCATGAGCTGATGCATGCCGCCGGTGATGACGTGTCGCGTCGTCTCGTCGCCGCCGATGAGGATCAGCAGCGATTCCTGTAGCAGCGCCTCGTCGTCGAGCTTCTCGCCTTCGATCTCGGCGTGCACCAGGATGCTCATCAAGTCCTCGCCAGGCCCGCGGCGACGCCGGTCGGCGACCACCTCGCGATTGTACTCGCTGTACTCGAAGAAGGCCTGCGCGGCGCCGGCGGCCGCCTCGGGAGTAGCGGTGGCGGAGGTGCCGAGGAGAAGGTCGTCCGACCAGCGCAGGAGTTTGTCGCGGTCATCGGGCAGTACGCCGAGCATGTCGCCGATCATGATCATCGGCAGCGGCGCCGCGACATCGCGCACGAAGTCGAACTCGCCCATCTCGCGTGCGCGGCGCACCAGGCCGCGACAAACCTCGCGGACCTTGGGCGCCTGATCGAGGACGCGGCGCGGCGTGAAGCCGCTGCTGACCAGACGCCGGCGTTTGACGTGCTGCGGATCGTCCATGTTGATCATTGAAGGAATCGCCGGCTGATCGGGCCGCATCCCCTGGCTGTTGCAGAACTCCTGCGGCCGCTTCGATGCCTGCATGATGCCGGCGTGAGAGGCGACGCCCCACACGCCGGTCTGCTCGTCGAAGTAGATCGGCGAGTGTGCCCGCATCCAGGTGAAATGCGGATGCGGATTGTTGGCGTAGAAGTGCCCGTCGAGCAGATTGATGGCGGGATTCTGGGGATGGTCGGCCATGGGGAACCTCGCGCTTCACGAAGAGGCGTTGGTCTATAGCGATGCCGCCAATCGGGGGCAAAGCGCTTCGCGACTCGGATGCGTCTTCAGTCAGGTCGGCTCGAGCAGGACGATTGGTATTCGGCGGTCGGTGTTGGCGAGGTGGCGGCTGTAGAAGAAATTCACTTCGTGCAACAGCGGCCAGAGCCGCTCGCGTTCGGCATCATTGGCTTCGCGGGCGCGTACTTCGATGCGTTGACGTTTGATCTGCACATGCGCGGACGGGTTCGTCTTCAGGTTCAGCCACCACACCGGATCGCGGTCGGCGCCGCCGTTGGAGGCGACGATGACGATGCGGCCCTCGCTATCGCGAATGTACGACAAGGGGACGGTGCGTGGCTGACCGGATTTCCTGCCCGTAGTCGTGAGCAAGAGATTGGTGATCTTGCCGGAAGAGTGCCCGATCAGGCCGCCGGTCATCCGGTAGATCGCCGCGTGTGCCCTGCCCCACGTCGCCCACAGCTTGTTCTCGCCGATCCACTTCAATATTCGCAACTCGATCCTGGTCATCGCGCAAGTCGTGTCAGCCGTTCCCGCCGCGCGCAAGAAGGGGCACGACTGCACCCGCAGGTCCGGGGAACGATCGGCTGGGGTAAAACCACGAAGGCGCGAAGAGCACGAGGAAGGCCGACGGCTGGCTCGCCGGTATCCCTTCGTGCTCTTCGTGCCCTCGTGGTTTCTTTAGAGTTCCTACCGGAGCGTTTGTGATTCCTCGGATGCCGCAATCCACCACCGTCGAGCCGCTTTACGAGGATTTTCTCCGCGAGCTCGAGCGCGGCGGCTTCGCCGGAGAGATTCGCCGCGACTACGCGACGCGGCTGGTCGCCTCGACCGACAACAGCGTCTATCAGATCGTGCCGCAGGCGGTGGTCTTTCCGCGCGTACGCGACGACGTGGTGGCGATCGGACGGCTGGCCGGCGCGCCGCGCTACGCGGCGATTCGACTCCTGCCGCGCGGCGGCGGCACCGGCACCAACGGCGGATCGCTGGGGGACGGCCTGTGTGTCGATCTCTCCAAGCACATGAACCGCATCATCGCGTACGATCCCGAGGCCGGCGTTGTGCGGGTCGAGCCAGGCGTGGTGCTCGATCAGCTCAACGACTACCTGCGACCACACGGGGTCTTCTTCGCTCCGCACGTTGCGCCCTCGGATCGCGCCACGTTGGGAGGGATGATCAGCAACGATTCGTGCGGGCAAGGGTCGCGATTGTACGGTCGCACCAGCCGCCACGTCGAGGCGCTCGAGCTGGTGCTGGCCGATGGTACCGCATGGCGCACGACTCTACTGGCGCTCGATGCCGCTGATGACGCTGTCCTGCCGACCAGAATCGCGGCGGCGCGAGCGGCTGTAGCGGCGACCGAGCGGCACCGCGACCTGATCCGCGCGCAATTCCCGTCGCACGATCGCTTCCTCACCGGTTACGATCTGGCGCACGCGACGCGCGCCGGCGGCGTCGACCTCGCCGCCTTGGTGACCGGCTCCGAGGGAACACTCGCGTTCGTGGTCGAGGCGTCGCTGCGCGTCACTCCGATCCCGTCGCACCGGCAGCTAGTCGCCGTTGCGTATGCCTCTTTCGATGATGCTCTGGCGGCGGCGGAGGAGATGCTGCGCTGCGATCCGGCCGCGATCGAGACGATGGACGAGACGGTGCTCGCGTTGGCGAGGCGCGACAACGCCTGGCCGCGCGTCGCAGCCCGTTTCGAGTCGGCTGGCGCGCCGGTGAATGGATTGAATCTCGTCGAGCTGGTCGATGATTCGGCGTCGTCCGTCGACGAACGATCCCGCGCTTTGCTCGCCGGTGCCGTTGCCGGCGGAGCAGTGGCGGCGCATCGCATCGACGATGCGGGCGAAGTCGAGGCGTTCTGGGCGTTGCGCAATCGCGGTGTAGGTCTGCTCGGCAACATGTCCGGTCTGCGTCGGCCGGTGCCCTTCGTCGAGGATTGCGCCGTGCCGCCGCACAGGCTCGCCGCGTTCGTCGCCGAATTCCGCGCGCTGCTCGACCGGCGCAACTTGACGTACGGCATGTACGGACATGTGGATGTCGGCTGTCTGCACGTGCGCCCGGCGCTCGACATGCGCGAGCCCGCCGACGTGCGGTTGTTGCGCGAGATCTCGGACGAGGTATTCGCGCTCGTGCAATCGTACGGCGGCGTCTTTTGGGGTGAGCACGGCAAGGGGCTTCGCAGCTCGTACAACCCCGAGGTCTTGGGCCCAGTGCTCTACGAGGAGATCTGTCGGATCAAGCGGGCGTTCGATCCGCACGATCAAATGAACCCTGGCAAGGTTGCCGCCGCTGACCCGGGGTCGCCGCTCGCATCGCTCGCCTCTCCGACGCGCGGTGAGCGCGACCGGCAGATCGCGCCAGCCCTGCAGTCGAAGTTCGACACCGCGATCGCCTGCAACGGCAATGGCGCCTGCTTTACGTGGCACGCCGACACCGCGATGTGTCCTTCGTTCAAAGCGACCGGCGATCGCGTTCATTCGCCGAAAGGCCGGGCAACCCTCATGCGCGAATGGCTGCGCCAGCGCTCGCTGCGCGGAGCGGACTCGGGCGATGTCGCGCGGCAGGCGAATTCCCTCGATCCGGGGCGCTGGTTGCGGCGTCGCACCGGCGACGATTTCTCGCACGAGGTGTACGCGGCCTTCGACGGCTGCTTGGCGTGCAAGGCCTGCGTCGCGCAGTGCCCGATCCATGTCGACATACCCGGCTTCAAGTCGCAGTTCCTGTACGCCTACCATCAGCGCTATGCGCGGCC
>CADEER010000139.1:0-9454 GCA_902826395.1 uncultured bacterium | reverse complement strand
GCGGTCGGGAAGTCGCCGTCCTGCCCTATCGGCCGAGCGGCAAGTCGCGCCACGTGAAGGGATTCCTGGCGGAGTTCGAGCGCATCGCCACCGCCAACGCCGCCGATCTGGAGAGACTGATTGCGCGCGGCGTCGACTTGGTCTGTGTCGAGCCAGCGATCGCCCTCCTGTTTCGCCAGGAGTATGCGGCGCTCGGCGTCGCGCCGCTTCGCGTCGAGCTGCCGCAGGAATGGCTGGTGCGGAGCGGTACCGACGTGCACGCGGCACCGGCGGGCGATTCGCCCTACGTGCTCCTCAGTCACTGCACCGAAGCGACGACCGCTGCGGCTGCCAATGCGCTCTGGCGCGATGCCTTTGCCGCGGTCGGTCTGCAGCTCGAGATTCCTTCAGTCGGTTGCTGCGGCATGGCCGGGTCGTGGGGACTCGAGCGCCGCCACCGCGACGAGTCGGTGAGCATCTTCGAACAGAGCTGGGCACGGCGCATCGCCGAGCACGGCACCGATCGCATTCTCGCCGCCGGCTACTCGTGTCGCTCGCAGGTGGCGCGCCGCGCCGGATTCACTCCGCGCCATCCGTTGCTGGTGTTGAGGGAGGCCATCGGCGCGATCGGCGAGCGGTAGTGCTCTTCCGCCCGACGGCGGGAGCGACCGCAACCGCGATTGCTACCGCGTGGAATCGACCAACGATCCGCGGTAGGGTCAGCCATCTGCGCAACCGACGGGGTGTAAGAACATGACGAGCAAGCGATACGTCCGTCTGGACAAAAACGAAGCCGCCGTGCTGCTGGTGGATCACCAGGCCGGGTTGCTGTCGCTGGTGCGCGACATCGACCCCGATGCGTTCAAGAACAACGTGCTGGCGCTCGGCGACCTCGCCAAGTACTTCAAGCTGCCGACGATTCTGACCACCAGTTTCGAGAGCGGCCCCAACGGTCCACTCGTACCGGAGTTGAAGGCGCTGTTTCCCGATGCGCCCTACATCGCTCGCCCCGGCAACATCAACGCGTGGGACAACGACGACTTTGTCAAAGCGGTCAAGGCCACGGGTAGAAAGCAGCTCCTCATCGCCGGCGTCGTCACCGAGGTCTGCGTCGCATTCCCCGCGCTGTCGGCGATCGAGGAAGGCTTCGATGTCTTCGTCGTCACGGATGCCTCCGGCACCTTCAACGAGATCACGCGTCATTCCGCGTGGGATCGGATGTCGCAGGCGGGCGTCCAGTTGATGAGCTGGTTCGGCGTTGCATGCGAGCTGCACCGCGACTGGCGCAACGACATCGCCGGCCTCGCCGCGCTATTTTCGGCGCACATCCCGGACTATCGGAACCTCATCACCAGCTACGACGCTCTGACCGCGAAGAAGTGAGCCGTTCGAGCGCTGCGGTCGTCGGGACGTAGGAGCGCTCAGCGGCCGCGGCGGGTGAGGTGTTGCAGCGAAAAACGGTCCGGCGCGAGCGGAATGCGCGAGTCGGCCGGTGAGTGCTCGCCGGCGACGATACCGGCGGTCGTGGCGCGATCGAGCTTCCAGTTGAGCGCCAATGCCACGGCGCCGCCGGCCCAGCCCCACAGTTCGCCCGGCGCGGGGTGGACGATGTTCGTGCGCACCGCGGAGTACGATGCGATCAGTCGGCCCTTCCAGTCGTGTTTCGAAGAATAGCTGCCGAGAAACATTTCCTTGTCGAAGCGCAGCACGAGCTTGCCGTAGAGATAGTAGGGATCCTTCGGTGTCGCCTCGACGATCCAGTGCGGTCGTCGCACGAGGACCTCTTGCACCGGACACCAAGGCGCGCCCTGCCACGAGGGCACCTGGAAGCCGACGCGAGCGCCGCCGGGAATGTTCATTCGCCAGCCGCCGCCCGGCAATTTGGTGAGCTGCGGTTTCTCGTCGAAGGAAAGGCGGTCGAACAGCACGAGCAGATCCTGCTCGCCGACCAGCCGCCATTCGAAGTCCTGGATCTTGCCGTCGAAGTAGGCGCCGTCATCCTGCGATAGATCGGACCCGAGGAAGCCGTCGGAGCGGTTTGCCGGCGACACCTGGCGCACGCGCCGCATTGCCGGCACGTAGGTCCAGAGCGAGTCGCGCTTGTCGGGCTCACGGTAGCGCCACCCCAACGATACGATCCCCGCCACATCGGCTGGAGCGAGCACCTCCGCGAGCGATTGAGTCAGCAGCTCGCCGTGCTCTGATCCCTCGCGGAACCTGGGATGCTGGCCCTGGTAGTGCTTGACGAAGCTGTCGACCTCGATGCTGCGATCGAGTCCTCTCCGCGAAATCCACAGCAGATCCGCGCGGTAGTGCGCGTTGCCGCCGTAGTACGTCGTGAAGAAGTAATTCCAGACGATCTTGATCGCTGCCTTCGGATCGGTCGCTTCGATGTCGGGAAACGGCCACGCATAGATGTAATCGGGCGCCTCGCCGGTCGTGCGGTCGATGATCGAGCCGGCCGCGTCCAGGTCGTAGCGGCCGCGATTTCGCTCCAGAGCCTCGCGGAATACCGGATCATCGCCGATCTTGGCGATCGATACGTCGCGCAACTGGTGGCGGAAGTCGCCGGAGCGATAGGCGGCGAGGAACTCCTCAGGGAGTAGTCCTTCGGCTTCGTGCGAGTTGCTTCGATCGAGAAACTCGCCGGGCTCGAGCGCCGGCGCCGCGGCGGCGACTGCGGCGGCGAGCCAGAGCGCGCCGGCGAGCTTGCGGAAATCTACCAGCAGAGCAGTGCGGCGCTGCCGTCCGGGTTTTTGCACGCGGTACCGAACTGGACGCCCGACTCCTCGAGCTGGCGCGGATCGCGCGGCGGCTCGGTGAGGAACAAGGCGTCCTCGTCGCGCGTGAAATAGACTGCGATCAACACGATCACGATCGCCACGCCGGTTCCGACCCCGGTCCAGATCAGAATGTCCGAGGTGGTGTCGGCCCGCGCCGGCGCGGGTTGGACGAAAGTCGCCGCCACGGTGGTGACGACCGCCAGGACCGCAACCCTCAACCATTTCATCTTCATTTCATCCTCCACGGCTGCGATCGGCGGCGCAGCTTCACGCAGCCGAGTTGAAACCCGCCGAAAAAGTACGCTCCGCCCCGCGCGATGTCCACACGATCTTTGCGGCTTCGGTCATGGCACGTAGTAGGCGCCGAAGAGAACGAACATCTCGTCTTCGGTCGTCACGCCGCCGCCCAGAGTGCAGGCGTCGCAATCGCCGTCGCCACTGCCGGGCGTCGTGTCGCACGATGCGTCGCGCGTCTCGTCGCCAGTGCCGCTGCACGCCTCGCCTGCTCGACCCGTCGTGCAGTGGGTCGGTTGCCGGCAAACTCGACTGATGCCACCGCCGATGCCGCCGGGGGGAGCGGGCGAGGTCGAGCGCTTCTTCACTTCATCGGGATCGGTGAAGCCGTTGTCGTAGAGCGCGCAGTAGGTGAGAGTGCGCTCGTCGACATCACTGGAATCGAACACCATGGCCGGCTCGAAGCGCAGGGTGAGCGGGTCGTTGTAGACGAGGCTCGTGTACATCAACGCCTCCTCGGGGTCGCGGTCGACGCCGACCGTCGTACCGTCGAGCGCCGCCCGTGTCGACTGCACGAGCTCGGCGATGGCGACATCCTCGTCGCCGTCGGTATCGGCGCCGGAGCAGGCGGCGAGAGGTAGCTCGCCGAGAGCGATGCGCACGGCGCGCACGATCTCGGCGATACCGACCCGGTCGTCATCGTCGCAGTCGCCGGGCAAAATCTGCCGCAGCGAGACGCACGGCGCACCCTCGCAAAGGTCGGGACTGTCGAGATCGGGGCCGGTCGGCATGCAAGCGCTGCCGGCGCGCGGGCCGCCATCGCAAGCGAACTCGCCGAGCCAGATGCGGAATCGCTTGCCGCGCTTGTGCATATGGGAGTTGAGCTCGAAGAGGTGGCCGTTCTTCGGGAATCGATAGAAGTGGCAGACCTCGGCGGTCGAGTAGGCCGGGACTTCCATCTTGAAGATCTGCGAGACGTCGAAGATGCGGTGGACCGGGTGCTGCTGTTCCTCGGGTGCGGCGAAGTAGAGATTGATCCACGCCTCGAGCTTGCCGGCCTCATCGGTGAGGTTGAACGCGTGTGAGTTCCAGACGATCGTGCCCTTCACGGGAAACTCGAAGTAGACCCCGGGTGCGAAGTCGAACTGCGCGGCGGTCTCCTGGAGACCCGTGATGCCGAAAGCGTCGAAGCCGAAATTGGCATCGGGAGGGCCGTAGCCGATGCAGGCGACGGACGACTTGGGTTCCGTCGCGCAGCCGAATCCGACGCCGCACGGGATCGGTTGCGTGGGATCACACGCGGCGCCGTCGTTCGGCCCCCCCTTGCAGGTATAGGTTCCCCAGCTCGGGTGATCGGGGCCGGCCGCGCCGTCGTACACCGACGAGATCATGTGGTGGCTCAACGGATCCTGGCGGCCCTGGCTGCGGGCGATGCGGAACATGGTGCCGTCCTCGTTGAGAGCGTCGGCGGGGATGATGTCGGTGAAGTCGAAATAGGAGGCGAAGCAGACTTCGTCCTCGCTGCGCGCCGGCAGGATCCAGCGCGGCATGTGGAGCTGCACTCCCGTACCGGGGGGCGGCGGCTGCAGCGGCGTGATCTCGATTGGCTTCGCCGGCGGCAGGCACGCATCGAGCAGCTCGTCTGTTCCGGGGATGACGCCTTCGCGCGGAGCTCCCTGCTCGATCCATTGCCGCACCGCCTCGAGCTCGTCGACGCTGATCGGGGGCAACGCGAGCGGCATTGGCCGCAGCGGTGCTTGCCACTTCTCGGGCAGTGTCGCCGCCGCGAGATTCAGGAAGAGAAGACTTTCGTCCTTCTGGCCGGGGACGACGCGAAAGGCTCCCGGGACGCTGCCCGAAGGCTGGTCGATGAGATTGTCGTAAGAGGCACCGTCGCGAAGATCGAGGCCGCCCGACGCCGCTGAGCCGTGGCAGAGTTGATCGGTGCAGCCGCGTCGCTCGAAGACCACTTCCTGGATCGATTCGTAGGTGCTGGCGAACTGTTGCTCGCACGTCTGTGCGCCCGCTGGTGCGATCAGCGCGCCGAGCAACGCTGCGGCTATTGCGAACACTCGAATCCCCATGGTTGGTTCTCCCCTCCGCGCGGGTAATAGTCCGGGTCCGTATCACACGGTAGCGCCGCTCGGCCAACCGAGCGTTTGCCGTGTATCAGCCGACCCCCGAGGGCCCCGACCGGCTCGGGAATGTGCAGAATCGGACGAACGAGCGTTTCGTCCGAAGCGGCTGGCGACGATGGCAACGACATCGCTGCACCGTCGGCAGACCGTCGCCTCGCGGCTCGCGGCTGGCGTCGCGGCGAGGCCCGCGCTAACCATTAATTACCTTGCAGAACGATTGACCATGTGACTACCTGAGGCACCGCTGATCCGGCGGCCGATTCAAGGGGGAGTTTGATGTTCCCGACACGCTTCGTCGTCGTCATCGCATTGCTGAGCTCCGTGGCTGCGCCGTCCGCGGCCGTGATTACCACGCTGAGCACCAATGCCGACACGTACATAAACAACGGCAATCAGAACAACGGAACGGACACGTTCCTGCGCGTGCGCGGTACCGGTCTCAACCGGCCGCTGGTGCGCTTTGACCACGCCGCCATTCTCGCCGCGACAAACGGTGGGGTGTTGCAGTCGGCAACACTGCGACTGTTCATCGAGCTCAACAACGACGCCTGGGGAACCGGCCGCGAGATCGACGTGCACCGCCTGCTCGAGAATTGGACCGAGTTGGGCGCCACCGGCAACTGCGGGATCGACACCAACACCGGCAACATAAGCCCCGACTGCGCGGTGCAGTGGGCGGGCGGCAACTTCAATCCCGTGGCGAGTGCGTCATACCTGCAGACCAACGGGCAGACGGGGCTCGTCTCGATCGACGTCACCGCCGACGTGGCAGCCTTCATTTCGGGGACGCCGAACTACGGTTGGCTCATCAAGAAGCGAGCCGAGGGGCAGAACGGCATCGTCGAGTACACGTCGCGCGAGGGGACGGCTACCCAGGAAGCGAAGCTGGTTCTCGATGTATTCTTCCCGCCGACCAACACCCCGACGCGCACGCCGACGGTGACGCCGACCCGTACGTCGACCAATACGCCGACGCTGACGCATACGCCGACGCTTACCCTCACCCCGACCCTGACTCGCACACCGACGCGAACCCCTACGCAGACGCGCACGTTCACGTCGACGCCGACCTTCACGCCGGATCCGATGTGCGGCGCGCAACCGCTGTCCGGCTGCCGTCAGTCGACGGTCGGGAACAAGTCGCTGCTCCTTCTCAAGGACAAGGGCGGCCCCGATGACAAGCTGATCTTCAAGTGGATCCGCGGCGAAGCCACCGACAAGTCGGATTTCGCCTTCCCGGTGACGGCGAGCACCTACACGATGTGCATCTACGACCAGACTGGCGGCGTGTCTTCTCTGTCGCTGCAAGCGCTGGTCCCGCCGGGCGGTACCTGCGACGGCAATCCGTGCTGGAAGGAGACCGGCAAAGGTTATCGCTACAAGGACCGTACGCTCGGAAACGACGGCATCAAGTTGATCAATCTGAAGTCCGGCATTGCGGGCAAGGCGAAGATCATCGTCAAGGCGCAGGGAACGAATCTGAATCTGCCGGCGCTGCCACTCGATCAGAACCAGACCGTCATCGCCCAGGTGAAGCACAATTTTGGCGCCGGGGACTGTTGGGAGGCGCGCTTCAGCAGCCCGCCAAAGAAGAACAACGCGAGTCAGTTCAAGGACAAGGGCGATCCGCCGATCACCTTTGTTCCCACTGCCACAAACACCCGGACGCACACCCCGACCGCTACGCCGACCGGGACCAGCGCTGCGACCTTCACGCCGACCGGCACCCCGACCGGCAGCGCGGCGACGCTCACTCCGACGAGCACGGCGACCAATACGCCGACACTGGGAGCGAACACCAACACGCCGACGGCGACGCCTACCGTGACACCGACGCGCACGCCGACGGCGACGCATACGTCGGCGCCTGGACTGGGAACGCAGGTTTGTACGTTGGACGACACGACGAGCCGGCTGTTCCTGCAATTGTCGACGTCGGGGCTGCTGCTGCGGCCGGCGGGATCGCTGGAGATCGACTGCGGGGCGACCAACCCGGGGACGGGGCAGTCGCTGTGCACGTGTGACGTGATCGAGATCGATGCGATCCCGCTTTTGGGAATCGGCGACGTGTGCGTGGCACCAGCGGGGCCGTGTCCCGCGGCGAAGTACGAGTGCGACGGCGGAGCGCCTCTGGGGTTGGATCTGTACGCCGACCACGACATCGGACCGAATTGCGCGAGCAACGCCGGCTGCGCGACGCAGTGTGATGCGTTCTGCGCGACGCTGGGAGCGTCGTATACCCGCCTGGCGTCGAGCTGCGAGGGATTCTGTGCCGGTGGGCCGAACAACGAGGCGGCGTGCACGTCGGACGCGGAGTGCCCGGATGCGCAGTGTCCGGGGCGTGAGCCGTCACAGGGCGGCCCGCACGCCGGGGATTGCAACTGTTCGTGTCAGGCAAAGGAGATCGGCGCGGCGTCGGTGGCGGGTACGCTGAGCTGCAATCTGGGGTTGAAGATCACGGTGGAGCGTGACAACGACCAGGTCTGCGGCAACGCGGTGCCGAGCATTTCGCTGCCGCCGATTTGCGGTGCGCTGACGGCGGGGGCGACGCAGGGAGTGCTGGAGCACGAGGGCAGCCAGACGGGAGCGGGCGCCGATCTGGGGCCGCGCAACGTGACGGGCATTCCGCGCAGTTGCGCGAACTTCGCGGCCGGCAGCCTGACCGGCTTGGAGCTGGCGGGTTACCTGCCGTTCTACGATTCCAGCCTCGGCGACATCCTCGCCGAACAGGAATTTCGCTGCCAGTGATGGAACGATAGATCCGAACAATCAGTTGGTGCGGCGCGTCGACCGCTCCCGTCTGCAAGGACGGGCGGCCGCACGCGCCGCATTTGCTTCGACTCGAAGGAGGAATCGATGACTCCAGTCGCCCGTGCGCTCCTGGCCTCGTCGTTGCTGCTGGCCGCACACCCTTCGTTGGCAGTGACCAACACGGTTGCTGTAAACGCCGATACGTTCATCGACAGCGGCAACCAGAATTTCGGAACCGAGACCTTCCTGCGCTTGCGCCCGAGCGGCCGGAATCGAGCCCTGGTGCGCTTCGACCAGGCCGCGATCAACGCTGCGGTCTCGGGCGGGGTGCTGGTATCGGCGACCCTGCAGCTCTTCATCGAGTCCGGCAATGAATCGTGGGCCACCGGCCGCGAGGTCGATGTGCACCGCATGCTGCAGAACTGGACGGAGCTCGGCGTCACCTTCAATTGTCCGATCGACAGCAACACCGCCAACGGCTTCGCCGATTGCGCGGTGCAATGGGACGGCGGCGATTTCGTCGCCGGGCCGACCGACACGATGATTCAGACGAACGGGCTAACCGGCTGGATCTCGCTCGATGTGACCGCGGATGTGCTGGCGTTTCTCACCGGCACCAACAACTTCGGCTGGATCGTCAAGAAGCGCGACGAAGGGGCGGGCGGTGTGGTCGCCTACACGTCGCGAGAAGGAACCGCCGGTCAGGCGCCCAGGCTCGTGATCGAATCGCTGCCGCCGACGCCGACGCCGACCTTCACGCCGACCAACACACCGACCGGCACCCCGACGCGCACGCCGACGATCACGCAAACACCTCTGCCACAGTGCGCGCCGCAGCCGGTTGCGGGATGCCGCCAGTCGCTGCTCGAGGACAAGTCACTGCTCCTCCTCAAGGACAAGGGTGGTCCGAGCGACAAGGTGATCTACAAATGGTTGAAGGGCGAGACGACCGACAAGTCGGATTTCGGTAATCCGGTCACCGCTACGACCTATACGTTCTGCATCTACGACGAGACCGCCGGCAACGCCGCGTTGGTCATGCAGGCAGTGATTCCCCCCGGTGGCGTTTGCGGTGGACGCCCCTGTTGGAAAGAAAGCCGCAGCGGATTCCGCTACAAGGATTCGCTGTTGCAAAGGGACGGCATTGGCTCCATCAAGCTGACCGCCGGAGTCGCCGGCAAGGCCAACATCAAAGTGAAGGGCCAGGGCAGCGGCCTCGACATGCCCGTGCTGCCGCTGGCGCAGAATCAGAAGGTGATCGCGCAGCTCAAAAACGGCGAGAACGAGTGCTTCGAGGCGCGCTTCAGCAGCCCGGCTCGCCGCAACACCGATGATCTCTTCAAGGACAAGGCCGATCCGCGGATCACTTTCCCACCGACTGTGACCCAGACGCGCACCCACACGCCGACGGCGACACCGGCCGGCAGCGCCGCGACGGTCACTCCGACCGGGACACCGACGAACACACCAACGCTGGGGGCCCACACGAACACACCGACGGTGACGCCGACGCGGACACCGACGCGCACGCCGACGGCGACGCATACGTCGGCGCCTGGACTGGGAACG
>CADEER010000138.1 GCA_902826395.1 uncultured bacterium | reverse complement strand
GTCACTGCCGGCCGAGTTGTTGGCGCAGGATGCCGATGTTGTGCGCGAAGCGGTTCTTGTCGCCCTCGTCGATCGAGCGCTCGCGCACCAGGGACTCGTAGATGGCCAAGGCCTCGTCGGCGCGCTGTTGAGCGATCAGGTAGGCGGTCCAAGTTTTTGACGTCGTGTGCGCGTTGACGTCGAATTCGTCGGAATGTATTTCGGCTGTATGGCGCAGAAGCTGTCGACGACGGTGCGGCTCGACGAGGAGGATGCGGAGGCGCTGGCGCGAGCCCGTGCCGATGGCCTGTCGGCGTCTGAGCTGATCCGGCAGGGGCTTCGGGTCGTTGCCGCCAAGTACTATCGTGGCCGGCGCCCGCCGACGACCGGCCTGTTCGTCTCGACGGCGCCCAAGCTTGGAGACGAGGCGGAGCTCTTCAAGGATCTCGAGGAGTGAGCGCTCCGGTGGTCGCCGACACCGGCGGCCTGCTGCGGGCCTTGGCGCGCAGCCCCAATGGAGATGCCGCATGGCCTGACTATGAAGCTGTGCTTCGCAGCGCGCGCGTGGTCGTCGTTCCATCGCTCGTTCTCGCCGAGGTGGACTACTTTCTTCGTCATGAGCGCGCGGCAATGCGGAAGCTGGTCGCCGAGATATTCGATCCGAAGACGACGTATGAGCTCGAGGTCGCTTCGGCGGCCGACATCGTTCGTGCCCTCGTGATCGACGGGAAGTTTGTCGAGCTCGAGTTGGGGTTGGTTGACGGGTTCGTCGCCGCAGTCGCCGAGCGGCGGCGCATCTTCCGTGTCTTGACCAGCGATCGGAGAGACTTCGCGACGCTGCGGGTTGGAAATCGCTTCGAGCGCGCCCTTACTCTCGTCCCCTGAGACTCCACTCGCGCCGGTTCGCCGTTCCTGGCGATCGGGTTGTTTCGCGACCCTGGCTCGCCCGATCGTGATGGTGCGGCGCAGGCGCTGCACCGACCGACCGGCCCGACTGGCCGAGTACTTCAGTTCATCGGTCGGACATCGAGGTCAGCGGGGGGTGCCGAGGAGGGTGGGCAGCAGCGCCTGCGCTACCTCGGCCGGGCGCTCCTCGTGGGCGAACAGTCCGGCGCCCTCGATCACTGTCAGTTGGGCGTCGGGAAAGGAGGCGACCATCTGTCTGGCGGCGGGAAGTGGGAAGAACGGATCGCGGTCGCCCCACACCAGTTGGACCGGGACGGTGATGCGCCGGTGCAGCGCGCCGAGCTCGTGCATCAGCCGATAGTTGAAGCTGCGCAGCACGCGCGCCGATGCGTCGCGGTGCTTCGCCGAGGTGTGGAGCGGGCGGAGGAAGAGCTCGTCGAACTCGCCGTCGAGGCGCGATGAATCGGCGAATGCGTCGCCGAGCACCAGCCGGCTGCGGCGCAGGCGCGGCTGGCCGACCAGCCAGCCGAGCGCCGTGCCGATCGCCGGCAGATGGCGGATGGCGAGGAACGACCGGAACCGCCAACTGATGTAGCCCGATTGCTCGGTGTTGATCAGGCCGAGCGCCCGCAGGCGCGGATCGCCGGCGAGCGCGTGGCGAGCGACCATGCCGCCGCTGTCGTGTCCCACCACCGCCACGCGGTCGAGGCCGAGGCGATCCACCACCCGGCGCACGCTCTCGATGTGCTGCTCGACGCTCAGCGGCGTCGCCGCGTCGAAGCGGCTCGAGCCGGCGCCGGGCAGGTCGATCAAATGGCAGGTGACGTGGTCGGCGAGGTAGGGCAGCAGAGTGCGGAAGGTGGCGCCGCTCACCGGCCAACCGTGGACGAACAGCACGTCGGGGCCGGTGCCGACCTTGCGGTAGGCGACTTCGCCGGCGCCGACATCGAGCCAGCGCTCGGGGGCGGCGCGGAAAAGGTCGGCGGCTTGGGCGGCGGTCATGGCGGGCATCGCGTCCTCCTCGGAGTGAGTCGTGGTGAGTCTGACAAGAAGGACTGAGCAACCCGCGTGCCCGATCGGCGCGGCCACTGCAGGTCGGGCGCGCCGCGCCGCCGCCGCATTCATGATGCGCGGCAGCAACAATGCCCGTTGCTCCGGCGCAACATCCTCAGGGAATCACTGCCGGCCGAGTTGTTGGCGCAGGATGCCGATGTTGTGCGCGAAGCGATTCTTCTCGCCCTCGTCGATCGAGCGCTCGCGCACCAGGGACTCGTAGATGGCCAAGGCCTCGTCGGCGCGCTGTTGAGCGATGAGGTAGGCAGCCTTTTGCTCGGCCACGAAGCAGCGGCGGTGCGGTCGCTCGTAGTCGACGCCGCGATCGTACCAGGCGAGGGCTTCGGACACCTTGGCTTGCTTGTCGAGCACGACCGCGGTGTTGAGGCAGACGATCGCCTTGTCGCGGTCGAGCAGGTCGCTTTCCAGCAGGACCCGCAGGCCGGCCAAGGCATCTTCGTACTGCCCAGCATCGACCTGGTCGGCGACCCGCTGCATCGCATCCACGTAGACTTGGTATTCCATCGTCGATCTCTTATGCGCCTGCGCAACGGCGACGCAACGACTTCGATCACCGCAATGGTGTCCTGACTGGCGTGCCAGTCCGTTTTGATTGACTTCGCATCCAGCCGGACGGAGATAGCTGCCATGCTCAAACTGTCGCATCTCGCCGTCTTGGTTTGCTCCCTCTCGATCGTCAGCTTGAGTTGGGCCGGTGGGTTCCACGAAGACACGCTGTTCAACTTCAACGGAACGCCGGAGGGCATCGTCGCAGGACCGGACGGCGCGATGTGGTTCACCGACTCACAAAACCAGGCCGTCGTCCGGCTCGCCGCCGATGGCAGCTTTCGGCCATTTCCGATCGAGGACTCTTCGGGTGCGCCGGGCCCCATCACGGTCGGTCCGGACGGCAACCTGTGGTTCATCGAATACTTCTCGGCATCGATCGGCCGCGCCACGGTGGGCGGCGAGGTGACCGTGTTCCCGGTGCCGACGCTCCTGCTCCGCGACATCGGCGGCGGACCCGACGGCAACGTTTGGTTCACCACGGCGATTGCGGCACCCGAGGTGGGTGGTACGCAGGGCCGCCTCGGCGGCGCCTTGGGGCGCATCACGCCTAGCGGGACGGTGAGCATCTTTCCCGTTCGGCGCGAGGTGTACTCTCTCGCCGAAGGGCCCGACGACGCGTTGTGGGCGACCAGCTACGACTCGCTCGTGCGCGTCACGACGGGCGGGCAGGACCAGATCTTTCCGGTCGAGACGGAGGCGGGCGACATCACCGCCGGCCCGGACGGTGCGATGTGGTTCACCAGCCGCTGCTTCTTCTTGCTTCAGGCCGAGACGGCCGGCATTTCACCACCGTGTCGGTACGGCATCGGACGGCTGACGACCGACGGCAGGCTGACGAGGTTCCTGCAGGACGAAGCTGATCACGATACTGTGAGCATCACGCGTGGGCCCGAGGACAATCTGTGGTTCACGCGCGCCGACGGTCGCATCTCGCGACTGAATCTCGCCGGAACCGTGGACGACATCGTGACACTCTCCGAGGGAGTGGCGACGGATATCACCATCGGACCGGACGGCGCGCTTTGGTACATCGTCAGGCCGGACGAAGGTCCCGCTATCCAGCAGCAACCGCGCAATCGGATCGGCAAGGTCAACAGCCTGGCTTTCGGTTTCATCGACATCGCCAACAGTGGTCCACTGGGGATGGCACCGGGGCTGAACGGCAGTGTCTGGTTCACCGATGTCGACGGCGACCGCGTCGGACGGCTCGATCGAAACGGCGGCTTGATCCAGTACGAGCTCGGCGGCGGCCGCGGCCCGACGGCGATCGCCGCCGCGCCCGACGGCGGCGCGTGGTTCACCAACTTCGACAACGGCACCATCGGCCGCATCACGCCCGACGGCGAGTTCGTCGAATTCGCCCTGCCGTTCCCGGATGACGTGCCGGGCGACATCGTGCGCGGTCCGGACGGCAACTACTGGTTCATCTCCGGCATCAGCAGCATCGGTCGCATTACACCGCAGGGTGGCGTCCGAATTTTCCCCCTCCCTTCGGACGAGGCGGTGCCGGCGGGCATCACCGCCGGACCGGACGGCAATCTTTGGTTCACCGAGCTCCTGGCCAACAAGATCGGCCGCATGTCGACCGACGGCGCGGTCGTCGAGTTCTCCATCCCGACCGCCAACAGTGAACCGAACGACATTGCGACGGGGCCCGACGGCGCCCTCTATTTCACGCAGAGCAGAATCGGAGGCCTGGCGCGCATCACCACCAGCGGGGTGATCACCCAGGTGGATGTGCCGCGTCGGTTGGGCTCGCCGCGCGACATCGCGATCGGTCCCGACGGCGCGCTCTGGTTCAGTATTGCCGGTGCTCCCCTCGCACCCGCCGGCGCGCCGGGGGCGCAACTGCAAGTCGCAGAGGACCCGCCCGCGCCTACCCAACTCGGCCGCATGGCTCGCGATGGACGCGTCACGACGTTCGACCTGCCGTTCAACGAAGCGAATCCTGCCGGCATCGCCGGTAGCGACGCCGGACGCCTCTTCGTGGCGATGTACGACTCATCGGGCATCGCGGCCATCGAGCTGGTGGCGGCGGAGCCGACGCCTACCGCGACGCCGACGTCGCGCACGCCTGTCGCCACACCGACCGGGCCGTCGACATGCGTCGCCGACTGCAACGGCGATCGCACCGTGTCGATCGCCGAGCTGATCGCCGTCGTCAACATCGCGCTCGGCAACCGCGCCCTTTCGACGTGCGAGGTCGGCGACGTCAACCGCGACGGCACCGTATCGATCAGCGAGCTGATCACCGCGGTGGGTCGCGCGTTGCGAGGCTGCTAGCCCGCGTCCCGCACCACTTTCTGCGAACTCGATGCAGGGCACCCACTGCCGGCCGAGTTGTTGCCTCGGGATGCCGATGTCGTGCGCGAAGCGGTTGGTGCCTTTGTGTTTCGAAGCGAGCGCGATCGCACCGCGCGGCCGGCTTTCTCGAGCCAGCTTGACGGTGGTGGGATGCCGTGTTTCGGTTCGCCGCCTGTGCCGATCCGCGATCTCAAGGACAAGAAGTGTCTCATCACCGGCGCGGCGAGCGGCATCGGCCGAGCGACGGCGATCGCGGCCGCCGCCGAGGGCGCGGCGGTGTTCCTGACCGACATCAACGCCGAATCCCTCGACAAGGTCGCGGACGACATCCGCCGCCGCGGCGGCAGTGTCGGCGCGGCGCGCGCGTTCGACATCGCCGATATCGACGCGGTGCGACGCTTCGCCGAAGAGATCCACGCCGAACACGGTGCGATGGACGTCGTCATGAACATCGCCGGCATCTCCACCTGGGGCACTGTCGACGCACTCGAGCACCGGCACTGGCGCAAGGTGATCGAGATCAATCTGATGGGGCCGATCCACGTCATCGAATGCTTCGTGCCGCCGATGATGACGTCCGGCCGAGGCGGGCACCTGGTCAACGTCTCGTCCGCGGCGGGACTTTTCGGCCTGCCGTGGCACGCGCCGTACAGTGCCAGCAAGTTCGGTCTGCGCGGCGTCTCCGAGGTGCTGCGCTTCGATCTCGAGCGACACGGTATCGGCGTCAGCCTGGTGTGCCCGGGCGGCGTCGACACGCCGCTGGTGAACACGCTCGAGATCGTCGGCGCCGATCGCGAGACGCCGCGCGCCAAGAAGTGGCAGGCACGCTTCCGCAGTCACGCCGTGTCTCCGGAACACGTGGCGCGGGCGATCCTCGACGGCATCAAGCGCAATCGATATCTCGTCTTCACCTCGGTCGATATCCGCATCGGTTACTGGTTCCAGTGCAAGTTCGCCTTCGCCTATGAGCTGGTGATGCGCCGGCTCAACGACGAGATTCACCGGCTGAAGTCGAGTGCGCCGTGAGCGAGCCGCGCATCGCACCCGGACGTCTCGCCGAGCTCGGTCCGATCAACTGGCTGATCTGGCGCGTCCTCTCGAAGGCGACCGGAACCACCGACGCGCATTTGTTCAGCACACTCGGCCGGCAGCGGAGATTGTTCCGCGCCTGGCTGCGATTCTCGGCACAGCTCATGCCCGGCGGCCGGATCTCGCGTCACGACACCGAGCTGGTGATCCTGCGCGTCGCACACCTGCGCCAGTGCCAGTACGAGATCGACCACCACGAGCGCATCGGCCGCCGCGTCGGCGTCGATGATGCGATCGTCGCGCGCATCTTCGAAGGCCCCGCGGCAAGCGGCTGGAACGATCGCCACCGCGCGCTGCTGACCGCCGTCGACGAGCTGGTGCGCGTCAAGAACATCGGCGACGAGACGTGGCGCGAGCTGCGCACCCACTACGACGAGCGCCAGCTCATCGAGCTGTGCCTCTTGGTCGGCCAATACGAGATGTTGGCGACGACCATCGCGACCCTGCGCATCGCCCGCGATTACTGACGGCGAAAGGTGGCTGATCAACGCCAAGCCACCAACGCAGAGTCACCAGGGAATGTGATCCGTTCCCAGCCTCGACTCCGCTGCCGGACGCGACTCGCGACGCCCAGCCGTGTTAGCGCAGCGTCGGAACGTAGGTCCGGCGAAAGCCGGGGTCCACGCCGCACGCCACCGCATCCCCGCCTGGATCCCGGCTTTCGCCGGGAAGACGTGCTTTTTGATCTTCGCGTATCCAACCACCTTGAATTGGCGCGCAAAGCCCGCGGGCAGAAGCAGGACTAAGTAGCGGTGCGGCCGCTCGTAGTCGACGCCGCGATCGTACGAGGCGAGCGCCTCGGACACCTTGGCCTGCTTTGGGGCCACTACGGCTGTGGTGGGGCCAAACCATCGTTGCGCGACGTGAACACGGCTTCGTACCTCGATTTGTTTGTCGGGGTAACTCTCAAAGTGAAGAGTGGGCCGCCGACATAGGTGTTTTCTGCGACGAGGTCGAAAGAGTACTTGTCGGCAGCTTGAATCACGACGACATCTCGAACGAATGCGGCGATGGAGTCTGATAGCTCGCGGATCTCTCTGGATTCCTCGACTGTCCGGGGGAACTCACCTGGCAGGTATTCGAGGAAGCCGATGGTGCGACAGTGGTCGGAGCCGCACACTCGCTCAATGCGGACCCGATGGTCTCCGTAGCTTCGCACCATGAAGGTCTCGCTTGGGGTCGTTGGGTCTGTTTGGAAGTACTCGATGCGACTCGAGAGGACCTCGTAGCCCTCGAGATCGGCGGAAGAGCACGACGACGCTGCGGTCAGAGCTGCGATGACTATCGTGAAAAGCGAGTAGCTCGACATCGCGCGCGTCACGCAGCAGCGAACGGGATTTGTCAGAGCTCGAATCTCGCGCCGAGGGCGCCGCTGTCGGTGAGTCGGCGGTTCTGCTCGGCGTCGTGTGAGACTACCTGTTCCACTGCCGGCTCGCTGGCGCGAAGGGAGTGCAGCCGGCGGATCTGGCCCATGACCGCCGAGCGATCCTCGCCCAGGAAGAGTTGCGTGACCAGGCGCGGCCGGTACCAGAGCTCGGTGATCATTCTCGAATTCCAGGCCACGTCGCCGAGGAAGAGAAACTCCCGGCCGTCGGCGAGCGTGACGTAGATGATCTGAGTGCCGGGCGAGTGACCGGCGGCCTTGACGAGCACCACGCCTGGCGCGATCGCATGGTATGCGTCGTACTCGACCGGCTGCAGCTTTGCGCGCAGCGACTCGGGGAACTGCGCATGGTCGAGCCAGTCATCGCTCGCGATCTGTTCGCGCGAAAGCAGTAGCCGGCCGACCAGCGCGTCGGGCTCGGGATACACCGCGACGCCGCCGATGTGATCGCCGTGCTCGTGCGTGAGCACGATCCACCTGGCGCCGCCCAGCGCTTTCTGCACGGCGGCGAAGCCGGCGGCATCGAAAGGCGCGTCGGAAGCCATCTCCTTCAGCATCGCCTCATCGAAAGCCGAATCGATGACGCCGTAGCTGCCGTCGCCGAACACGACCTGAAAGGCGCCGTGCACGATCGGATGAGGCTCGGCGAGCGACTCGCCGGCAAACACCGCGCCCTTCGGCAGCGATGCATCGGCGACCTTCTCGAAGTTGATCCGCACCGGCTTCTCGCCGGAGGGCACGGCCGCGAGGCGGCGGATCTCACCCAAGTCGAGCGCGTAGCTCGACTCCTCGGGAATCGACTCGCGCGCCATAAGGTAGCGGAACGCGACGAAGCCGCCGATGGCGAAAACCAGAACCGCGATTGCCGCGACGCGAAGAAACCGACGCATGTGAATGTCCCTCCCGGTGGCGACTATCAGGACGACGTGTCTGAAGGAAAGAAGCTTCAACTGCGTCGCGCGCGTGTCCACCCAGGGGATGAAAAGACCTTGTCCGCAGATTCCGCAGATGGCCCCAGATCCGTTGTCTCGTAAGGATGGACTCGAAGTCGGGTCCGTCGAATCCCCGCGTTCCGCAACTCCTTCAGCGATGATCCTGAGATTCGAGATTCAGCGGCGCGCCAGCCATTCTCGTATCTGCTTCATCTGCGCAATCTGCGGATGAGTCTTTTCTGCCAAGAACACCAGCGACCTGCTGATTGTTTGTGGAGCGTGCTTGGCGATCCACTGCCGGACGTAGCGATCATCCGGCTAAGACGACAGCTCGCGGGCCGGGGCGCCTCGGTGGTCGCCGTGGTAGTACTTCTTCAGCAGCGGCCAGGCGGTGGCGATGTCGTTGGGCTGGCGGCAGACGTGGATCGTCAGGCCGTCGGTTTCGGCGATTGGGTGGGTGAAGCGCTGGAGCTCTTCTGGATTGGCGCACACTGCACTCAGGTGAGGCGGCGGCAGGCCGACGGCGATCAGTGCCGACGGCTGAGTCGGCGGTGGGCCCCACAAGTAGTGCGTCATGTTGCCGCTGTAGGCGGGCGGCAGGTCGAGCCCGGCGGCGAAGTGGCGCAGGCTCGAGGCGACGCCGTAGTCGCGGCCGATGATGACTGCGGTCCGGCGCTCTTCGGGTGAGAGGGTTGCCGTTGCCGCGGCCACCGTTTCCGCGAGCTCGCGCCAGCCGAACTGGTCGTGCATGTCGTGCGTCAGGGCGCGCGCCGGCACGATGGCGCCGAGGACGCGCTCGATGCCGCGGTCGAGCTCGATGATCGGCAGGATCGGCAGCGAGATCAGCGCCATGCCGGTGCCGGTGACGACCAGCAATGCCGCCAGCGCGCCGCGCGCAAACACGGACCAGTGGGCTGCGATCTGCACTGCGCCCGCAGCGAGCAGCGGCAGATAGGCCGGCGCCAGATAGTACGGTTTGCCCTGCGACCACAGGAAGAATGCAAACAGAATCGCGAAGTGCGTCGCCAGCAGGCGGTGCTCGGCGCTCCGGTCGCGCGCCAGCGACCACCAGCCGGCGAGCCAGATCGGCGCCGCGAGCGGGCCGATGTAGAGGAGCTGGCCGAGCGCGAACAAGCTCCGCGGTATGCTCGCCAGGATTCCCTCGCGCATGCTGCGCATGAACTCGAGTGTCGCGAAGTTGTTGCTCGCCTGCCAGACGAGATTTGGCGAGAACACGGCGACGGCAAGTGCCGCCGCCAGCCACGGACCGCGCGTCGCCAGGATGCGCCGCTGCGGCGACAAGGCCAGCGCGCCGGCCATCGCTACGATCCAAAAGATCGTCGTGTGCTTGTTGAGCAGTGAGAGGCCGAGCCAGCCGCCCAACGCGAGCCAGCGCGCCGTGCGCGGCGATTCGAGGGCGCGCAGCAAGAGCAGGACGGCGATCGTCCAGAACACCGGCTCGAAGACGACGATGTTGAGCATCGCTGCCATGCGCAGATAAGCGGGGGCGAAGAGGATCGCCGCGCAGCAAAGCGCTGCCGCGAAGGCGCCGCCGCCGAGTCGCGCCACCAGGTGTGCGCCGAGGTAGACGGTGAGGGCGCCCGCCAGGGCGGCCGGGAGACGCAAGGCGAACAAGCTGTCGCCGAGCACCGTCTGTGTGAGCCAAACCAGCCACGGTGTCAGCGGCGCGTGGTCGACGTAGCCGAAGTCGAGGAAGCGGGCGCAGTCCTGGAAATAGTACTCGTCGCGATGCTGGCCGTAGCGAGTCAGCATGGAGAGGTGCAGTAGTAGCTTGACCGCCGCGAACCCCACCCCGACGCGGATCGCCGCTGCGGCGCTCGTCGATAGACGCACCGTCATGGGCGAAAGTCGTACGCTGCCGCGTGCCGTGCGGACAAGGGATCTGACAACGGGGTCCGTCCGGATGCCTCGGCCGTGCGTGGCGCGGCCGAGGCATCCGTGTCACGATCGCAACCGGCATGAGCGACGAGATCGAGGTTCTCAAGATCGTTTGCGGACGCCTGAACGATGCCTCGATGCCGTACATGCTCACCGGGTCGATGGCGATGAACTACTACGCGCAGCCCCGCATGACGCGCGACATCGACCTGGTCGTCTCGCTGAGATCGATCGACGCGGAGCGATTTGTCGCCCTGTTCGCGGCCGACTTCCTCTGCGAGTCGGATGCCGTCCGGGACGCGATTCGCGACGGCGGAATGTTCAACGTCATTCATTCGACTCTTATCGTCAAAGTCGACGTTGTCGTGCAGAAGCAGAGTCCGTACAGACGAGAAGAGTTCGCGCGCCGGCGGAGCGTACCCATCGACGGAGTCGTCATCACCATCGTTGCGCCCGAGGATTTGTTGTTGTCGAAGCTGGATTGGGCCAGGGACACACGTAGCGAGCTCCAGCTCGGCGATGTCCGAAATCTGATACTTTCGGTACCCGATCTGGATTGGGGCTACGTCGAGAAGTGGGCCAACCAGCTGCGCCTCGACGATCTTCTGGCAAAAGTGCGCAAGTGAAGGACACGGCGGCAGACACGGAGGCCCTCTACCGTTCGCTGCTCATGCAGCGCAGCGGCGAGGAGCGCGTCCTGATGGCGGGGCGCATGTTCGACAGCGCTCGCGCCCTGGCCCGGGCGGGCTTGGCGGCGCAGGGGCTGGTCGCCGATGAAGCGGCGGCGAGGGTGGCGCTGTTCCTCCGTTTCTACGGCAATGACTTCGACGCGGAAACGCGCAACCGCATCGCCGAGAGACTTCGTCGCGCGCCGTAGAAGCGCAGGCGCAGCTCCCGATGATGCGTTCGTCAAGCCGTTGTTCGAGGCCGCGAACGCCGATCGCTGACCGTAACGGGCCGGTCTTGGAGAGGGGCTGTCTGCCAGATCCTGCAGTTTCTCGTCATCTCTCCGCGTGGCGAGCGGCAAGTGCTCGCCGCTATGCCGGCTCGCTTCTCACAGCGATGGGCGGTGCCGCGCGGTACGAAAAGTGCTTCGGAAGAATCGATGCTCAGACGCTTTCGACCTCCTATCTTTGTTCTGTTCCTGGCGATGTGGCTGAGCGCACCGCTGGCTGCGGTGGCAGCGACCTACTACGTCGCGCCGGGTGGCAACGACACCGGTCCCGGCACCAGCAGTCAGCCGTGGGCCACTCTGCAGCGCGCCGCCGACGTCGTCGCAGCCGGCGACACGGTGCGCGTCCGTGCCGGAAGCTATCGCGGGTTCTATGTCGATCGCTCGGGCACCGCGGTCGCGCCGATCTCGTTCGTCGCCGATCCCGGCGTCTCGATCACCGCCGACAATCCCTTCACGCCCGACGGCATCAACGTCGAAGGGGCCGCGCATGTCGTCATCGACGGATTCACGGTGAACAACCGCACCCGCGCCGGGATCCGCACCGCGCTCTCGGATTTCGTCACCATCCGCAACTGCACCGGCGGGTACAACGGGCGCTGGGGAATCTTGACGGGGTTCGCCGACGACCTGCTGATCGAGGACAACGAGATGCATCACTCGATCGCCGAGCACGGCATCTACGTCTCCAACAGCGGCGATCGGCCGGTCATCCGCCGCAACGTTTCGCACGACAACTTCGCCATCGGCATTCACATGAACGGCGACGCCAGCCTGGGAGGCGACGGCGTGATCTCCGGCGCCCTGGTCGAGGACAACATCATCCACGGCAACGGTGTCGGCGGCGGCTCGGGGATCAACATGGACGGGGTCAGCGACAGCGTCGTGCGCAACAACTTGATCTACGATCACCACTCGAGCGGCATCAGCATGTACCGCATCGACGGCGGCACGGGGTCGCGCAACAACCTGGTCGTCAACAACACCATCATCGTCGCCTCCGACGGCCGCTGGGCGATCAACATCAGCAACGGTTCGACCGGCAACCGCATCTTCAACAACATTCTCTTCAGCCATCACTCGTTTCGCGGTGCCATCACGATCGACGCGACCAGTCGGACCGGATTCGCCTCGGACTACAACAGCGTGATGGATCGCTTCAGCATCGACGGCGGCAGCACGCGCATCGGCCTCGCGAGTTGGCGAGCGCTCGGCTACGACGCGCACTCGTTCATCGCCGCGCCGCCGGACCACTTCGTCGCCGTCGGCTCCGATTACCGGCTGCGCCCGGACAGTCCGGCCGTCGACGCCGGCACGGCCACCTCGGCACCGCCGCTCGATCTCGACGGCGTGTCCCGGCCGCAGGGCCCTGCCGTCGACATCGGCGCCTACGAGCGCACGATTGCGGCGACGGCGACTCCGGTCCCCACACCGACGCCGGTACCCAGCAGCCACACGATCTCGGGGCGGATTCGCTTCCATGCGAGTCAGGCGGCGATCGCGGGTGTCGATGTGTCCTTCGTCGGACCCGGCTCCGCGGTCGTGTCGACCAGCGCCGATGGGAGCTACTCTTCTCCACCGCTGCCCGCCGGGTCCTGGTCGGTCGTGCCGGCGAAGAACGGCGGCGCCGACAATGCCATCAGCTCGCTCGACGCCGCCTACGTACTGCAGGCGCTGGTAGGAGGGCGCACATTCGACGCGCGCCAGTCGATCGCCTGCGACGTGACCGGCGACGGTACCTTGAGTCCGCTCGATGCGGCGCGGATCCTTCAGGTATCGCTCGGCATGGGCGAGCGCTTTCCCGCTGCGGAAGCTTGCGATTCTGACTGGCTGTTCTTCGGCGTCGGCATCGATGGCACGGTCGTCGCGCCGTTGCTCGACGGCGGCGAGTGCCAGCCCGGCGCCGCGATCTTCGATCCGTTGGCGGAGAACCTGACGCAGCAGAACTTCCTCGCTGTCCCGTTCGGCGACTGCACCGGCAACTGGACGCCGTAGGCAACGCGGCGGAGTCGCCAAACGACTCGCCTCTCCCTGTGGGACTGTCGGAAAACGGAGATTCGCGACCGTACACGTACTCGTACGCGTACTCGTACACGGAGTTTCCTGCGGAAATCCGGCATTGATCGTGTACGGGTACGCGTACGAGTACGTGTACGGGAGAAAATCGACAGTCTCCTGTGGGAGAGGCCGCGCGAAGCGCGGGTGAGGGTGGATGAGGTGAGTCGCCGCAGGCGACCACGTTCTCTCTTTGCGGCCGACGAGATGAGGAGTTTCGCTTCGCGAAATCATCTCATGAACCCTCACCCGGTCCTTCGCGTTCGCTCAGGACCGACCTCTCCCGTAGGAGACTGTCGTAAAACGAAAGATATGTGACCGTACACGTACCCGTACTCGTACACGGAGTTTCCTGCAGAATTCGGGCATGGATC
>CADEER010000137.1:5506-13585 GCA_902826395.1 uncultured bacterium | reverse complement strand
TCAGATCTTTGTTGATGAGACTTTGCCCGAGCTCAGGAGAGTCTACATCGATTCGAACAAAGTTCAGCTGATCTTTCGTGACTTCCCCTTGAGCTTCCATCCGTCTGCGCATAAAGCCGCACAGGCCGCCGAGTGCGCCGGTGAGCAGGGCGAATACGTCGCAATGTTCGACAGACTCTTCGTAGCGGGTGCTCGAGGACTGGGTGAAGATCGCCTGAAAGGATACGCGCTAGAGATCGGGCTCGACACCACCCAGTTCAACGCTTGCCTTGATTCCGAAGCACAAGCCGCAGAAGTAGACGCGGACATCGACGACGGACGAAACGCCGGCGTCACCGCACCACGGACCTTCTTCGTGAATGGAGTCAGGAGACCGGCTAGCATCTTTTCCCATTTCGAGGCGATCATCGAGCGTGAGCTGGCTCGGATTCAACCCCGACTTTAGCCGCGCGTGTGCCCGATACGGTCCGATAAAGCTCGCCTCACGAACACAAGTTGTCGAAGCAGATGAGCTTAAGATCCTCGTACCTCAAGGACCAGTTGCTCGTTTCAGGGTTTTCACGCGCTGCCTCGTAGCGCACCGCCAGCGACGTCACGCCATCGATCAGAGCGACGATCTCGCCATCGACCTCGAACTGCTCGAGCAGCGACCGCAGCTCTTTGATCACTACCGACTGCACGGGCTGATTGAGAAAGCGAATCGCTGCGAGCGCGGTCTTTCGCTTCACCTCGGGGCGGTGGAGGTAGCTCTGGATGGTCGTCGCGACGGTTTGTTGGAATGGGTCCAAGCTTTTTGGCGCCGCTTCGAGGGCGCGCTGCTCCCGGTAGCCGCCGAGGATGTCTTCGATGACTCGCTCCTGCACATCGAATACATCGTAGTCGCCTAGCACCCGTAGTGTGTCGGGTGAACACGCGATCAGGCCGGCGACCAGATAGCGGTTGTCGATGATGCGCCGCTCGACGACGTCGTAGTACTTCCAGAAGTGCAGCTTGCCGCCGCGCGCGTCGCGCGCCTGGAAACAACGAAGAGTCGCGCGCGTGGCTTGATGCTCGGTGAACGCCGACCCGAACGTCGCGATCGCGCAAGGCGCCCGCCCAATCGACGAACGCCGCGAAGGCGCACCAGCGCAGCCCGGAGATCCGGTCGCGGAGGAACGGCAGGTACTCCGCCTTAGCGAAGCGATAGTCGTGCACCTCCTCGGCCGAGGGGGCCGAACTCGGGCGCCAGGCCGGCGCAGGAACGCGGCCCGGTCAGGGTTTCGAAGTAGCGCGTCGACACGGCGCCAGGATCGCCTGCAGATGCTCGGCCAGCATTGCCTGATCGACGGGCTCTCCCTCGAACGCAATCGACGCCGCCACCTGCTGCGGAATCGCTTCTAGATACGCCGCTCGCCGCGCTGCCGCCGTACAATGCCGTTGCCGCCACCGATCGACCGCCGCCCGCACGTCTTGCAGTTCGCGCTGAGTCATGCGGCCACTGAGTATGCGCCCCCAATGCTTCGTCCTCAAGAAACCAATCGCCGCGCTCGGCGATCGCGGAGTAGTCTAGCGCGCGACGCGACGACTGAAGTCCTATTCCTCGCGGCTTTTCTTGGCGGCTCGGGCGAACGACTCGACTTTACGCCGAAGCGATGCAGGGTCTACCGCTGGGTAGCGGTAGAGTTCGGGCTCGATCACCTCGAACAGCTGCAACAAGCGATCCGGCTCGATGAGATCCGCCGCGAGCATGCTTTCGACATCGGCGAGATCCTGGCGATGCCCTCGTTCGAGCTTGGAGAGAGCTTGAGAGTAGGCGTCGTAGTGAAAGAAATGAAGCCTTCCTTCGCTACCGATGAAGCGGCTGCGCTCCCGCCACCCCGGCAACTCGGGCAGGAAGTGATGCGGAGCAGCGAGCTCGACGTTGATCCTCAGGTCGTCCTTGATCGCGGGGATGGCGCGCAACAACTGCTCGGCGTCGCCATCGAGCTCGACATCGATGTCGATGGTCGTGTCGCGCCACCCCTCGAGCACGGCGCTGGCGCCTCCGGTCAGATAGATACGGCCAGAGGCTCCGGGCACGCGGCCCAGGCGGCGCATGAAGGCGCTCACGCGATCGCGGTTCGTTCGCTCTCGCATTCCAGCGCACGCTCGAAGCTAACGAGTCGGCGAATCAGGGCATTGTACTGCGAGTGCGCGGTGTCGGAGTCACGTTCCGCCAGAAGGTCGTAGAGTCGGTGCTCGGGTGAGTCGACGTCGGGCACCGGGATCCCCAGGCGACGCAACCGCGGTCCGCCCACCGCGACGAGCAAGCCGAGCGCAGACAGCCTACCGGCGCGCAAGTCCTCCAAGCCGCAAACAACCAGATCGCCGCCCGGGATGCGTTGCCAGTCGGTAACCATGCGGTGCCCCTATCACATCCCATCGGTGCAGTCGCGGCTAATGAAGGCACGACATGTCATTCCGGAGTTGGCTGCAACGGTGAACCTCGTAAGTCCCAAGACGGCGATTTGCCCGAGGCGCGCCGGCGCGCTTCGGGGACACCGTCCGCTCACCCGATGACGGCGATCACGCACCGGGGCGCGTGTCGCGCCGCAGGCGCATCCGGGTGTTTTTGAAGGGCGCGAACCCCAGGCGCTGGTACAACGCTCTTGCCCGGTCGTTGCCGGGCGTCACCTCGAGCTCGACCGCGACCGCGTCGCGAAACCAGGGCATTTCGCCGGCCACCAGGCCCTGGATCAGCCCGGTCGCGATGCCGCGGCCGCGCGTTTCCGGTTTCGCGTAGAGCTCGTCGATGATGCAGACCTCGCCGCCCAGCTCGTTGCTCCAGAAGGCGCAGAGAATCGCGTACGCCACCGGCCCCGCACCTTCGTCGTACACCACGACGCGGCCGCGCAACGGCTCGGCGTCTAGGCGAGCCAACGTCGACAGGGCCATGTCGCGCGACACCGGCGTCGGCGCCGGGTCGTCCTCGTACAGGTTCGCGATCAACGCCGCGACCGCGTCGTGCTCACACCTGTGCAACTCGCGCCAGCTCATCCGCGATCTCCATTTGCGTGCACCACTTGGGACGAACCACCCGTCCGACGCAAGGTCACCGCTGGCCTCTGCTTTCCGACGGTCGTCGAGTCTGACTGGACCCACGCATCGGCCCGGCGTAGAGCCTGGGACCGTGCCCTCAATCGCCGCGATCCGATGACCCAGGTCCACCGTTCCACCGGTAGGTTCGGTCTCGGTCTCGGCCTCGCCGCGACGACGACGATCTTGTGGGCAACTCTGCCGATCGCCCTCAAGATTGTGCTCCTGAAGCTCGACTCGGCGAGCATCATCGCGGTGCGCTTCGCGATCTCCGCCGCGATTCTCGCCGTGGCATTGGGGGCGAGCGGCAAGCTGCCGCGGTTCGCAGATCTGAACGGGCGCCGCTGGATTCTGCTCGTCGTGGCGACGGTGTTTCTCGCGGCGAACTATCACGCGTACATGCTCGGCCTCGACTGGACGACGGCCGCGAACGCACAGGTGCTCATCCAGTTGGCTCCGCTGCTGTTCGCCCTCGGCGGCATCTTCGCTTTCGGCGAATATTTCAACCGCGTCCAGTGGTTCGGCCTCGCCGTTCTGGCCGTCGGGTTGGCGCTGTTCTCGTGGGACCAGCTCAGCGCCTTCATCGACGAGCTCGACCGCTACCTGGCCGGCTCGGCGATGATCGTCGTCGCCGCCGTCACCTGGGCCGTGTACGGCATGGCACAGAAGCAACTCCTGCTGTGGTGGCCGTCACCGAGCATCATGCTCTGCCTCTACGCCGGCTGCGCGCTGCTGTTCGCGCCGTGGACCGACGTCGTTGCCGTGGCGCGGCTCGACCCGATGACACTCGCGACGCTGCTGTACTGCTCGCTGAACACACTCGTCGCCTATGGCTGCTTCGCCGAATCGCTGGCGCACTGGGAGGCGTCGCGGGTCAGCGCAGTGCTGGCTCTCACGCCTCTGACGACGCTCGTCCTCGTCTGGGTGACATCGCAGGTCGCTCCGGCCTGGATCGAGCCCGAGCGACTCGGCTGGTCCAGCCTCGCCGGCGCCGGCCTCGTCGTCGTCGGCTCGGTACTCGTATCGCTCGGCCAGCGCAGTGGCCACGCCTCGTCCGCGCCAGACAGCTCGAAGCTGCTTTCCGAGTCTCCCTCGAGCCATCGGGATTGACGCTCCGCCGAGAGTAGATCGGCTTGCGGCTTCGGGCGCGCCGGATGTAACTGGTCCAGCATTGGGAAGCGATCGACGCCGCAAGGAGGTCTGATGGCAGACGTCAAGGCACTGGCGAGGCGCTGGTTCGACGAGGTGTGGAATCGGCGCAACGCGGGCGCGATCTTCGAAATGATGGATGGCGACTGCGAGGGCCGGGGGATGGTGGGACCGATCCGAGGCCCCGAGGAATGGAGGGAGCGACAATACGCACCCTTCGTCGACGCTTTTCCCGACTTGCACCTCGAGATCGAGGGCGTCACTGGCGAGAACGACGAGGCGGTCGTGCGCTGGCGCGCTACCGGCACGCACGGCGGCGCTGGGCTGGGCTTCCCAGCCACCGGCAAGCTCATCGACCTGACCGGCATCACCTGGATGCGCTTTCGCGACGGCCGCATCGTCGAAGGCCGCGACGCGTTCGATCTGGGCGGAATGGTCCAGCGACTGCAACAGAAAGAGTGACCCCGGCGCGCGGCGCTGATCGGCGCAAACAAAGGTGACAACGACGCCGAGCTCCTTCGGCAGTGCATCTGAACGCAGATCGATACGACGCAGGAATCAGCTCGACCTTGGATCCTCGCCCGGGGCGACGGTCATGACGTCCTGCCAGTCGGGGTGCTTCTCGTAGCGGGCGCGGACGTAGGAGCACAGCGGAATGATCTTGCATTGGCGAGCGCGGGCGTCGGCGACCAGACGGTCGACCAGAGCCGCCGCCGCACCCGTTCCCCGCATGCTGTCGGGTGCACCGGTGTGATCGGCGCTGATGAGATTCGAGCCGCGGTGGGTGAACGTCAGCTCCGCCTCGGCGTCGATTCCCGCCACCTTCGCCACATATCGCCCGTGCCGCCCATCGTCCTCGAGAGTAATGGTCACCTCGCTCATAGGTTCCCTCCTGGTCAGCGCTCACCAATCACCAGTCGCGGATCACATCAAGAGTTGCTCCGAGCCGGCAGAACCAGCCCGGAGCAACACATGAGACGTCAGTTCGAAGCCATACTTCCGAATCGACCGCTTTCGAAATCCTTGATCGCCTGGCGGATCTCCTCTTCGCTGTTCATCACGAACGGCCCGTACCCGACGATCGGCTCGTCGATTGGTTCGCCGGTGAGGACGAGCACCGCCGCCTCACTGCTCGCCTTCACAGTGACGCCAGCACCTTCACGCGACAGCAGAATCATCTCGGCTTCACCGGCGCGCTGATCGCCGACTTCGATCTCGCCGGACAGCACGACCAGGGCACTGGTGTGACCTTCCGGCAGATCGAGCGCCGGCGAGGCACCCGCGGCGAGGCGCAGGTTCCAGACGTTGATCGGCGTGAAGGTCCGCGCCGGGCCCTTCGCTCCGTCGAGCTCTCCCGCGATGACACGAGCGGTGCCCGCGCCGTTGGGTAGGTCGACGACCGGAATGTCGGCCGCGGAGATCGCCTGGTACCCCGGCGCGGACATCTTGTCGCGCGCCGGCAGGTTCACCCACAGCTGGACCATGCGGAACGGGCCTCCGGTACTGGTGAACTTCTGCGAGTGGAGCTCCTCGTGCAGAATCCCGCTCGCCGCGGTCATCCACTGCACGTCGCCCGGTCCGATGGTGCCGCCCTGGCCGGTCGAATCCCGATGGCTGACTTCACCCTCGTACACGATGGTCACCGTCTCGAAACCGCGGTGCGGATGCTCGCCCACGCCGCGCGGCCTCGCGGCCGGCTCGAAGTGGTGCGGTCCGGCGAAATCCAGCAGCAGAAACGGACTGATCTGCGCGCCCAGTGAGCCGTAGGAGAACAGCGACCGAACCGGAAACCCGTCGCCAACCCAATGCCGGTTGGGATTGCCGTAACGTCCAAGGGCCTTCTTCATGATTCTACCTCCCGTCAGAATGTGAGCTCTGAGTACGGCAATGGAGATAAGAATAGGACACTCACGGCGCTAGATTGCCAACAAAAACACTCTGTCCTATCAGTGCGACAATGCACGACCTGAACGACCTCGCGTACTTCGCAAAGGTAGTTGAGCACCGGGGCTTCGCCCCGGCGGCGCGATCGCTGGGGATGCAGAAGTCGAAGCTGAGCCGACGCGTCGCCCAATTGGAGGCCAGGCTGGGCGTCCGACTGATCCAGAGATCGACGCGCCGCTTCTCGGTCACCGACATCGGTCAGTCCTTCTACCAGCACTGCCGGGCGATGCTCGTCGAGGCCGAGGCGGCGCAGGAGGTGATCGAGGCGATCCGGTCGGAGCCTTCGGGGCTCATCCGCATCGCCTGCCCGCCGGGACTGATCGCCTACCGGATGGGCGATTCGATCGCGGCGTTCCTGTCGGTTCATCCCAAGGTCGACATCCAGCTCGTCGCCCACAATCGACCCGTCGACGTCATCCGCGAGGGCTTCGACATCGCCGTCCAGACGGGAGTGTCCCACTCGATCTCCTCCAGCCTGGTCAGGCGCAAGCTCGGCGAAGTGAGTCAGAGCCTGGTCGCGGCGCCATCTCTCCTCGCCGGCGCCGCGCTTCCCGTCTCACCGTCTGATCTGGCGGGTCTGCCGGCGATTGCTCCCGGCATTGCTCTGAGCACGAGCGAGCCTGACGCCGTCGAGCTGCGCCTCGAGCACGCCGACGGAACGGAGGTCGCGATCTCCATCCAGCCGCGCTTGATCACCGACGACCTCGCCGCGTTGCGCGCGGCAGCGCTCAGCGGCGTAGGTTTCGTGCAGATGCCGGACCTGATGATCCACGACGATCTGAGCTCCGGCCGGCTGGTCCTGATGCTGCCCGAATGGCGTTCGCCCAACATCGACGTCCACGCCGCGTTCCCCTCGCGTCGCGGTCTGCTGCCGTCCATCCGCGCCTTGATCGACCATCTCGCCGAGGACTGTACCCCGTACAAACACGGGACGGCGTGACCGCAGAGCCGACGCCGAGAATCCTTCGCCAAAGCCATGACCCAACCCCTGGTCAGTGTCGTGATGCCGACGTACAACCGCCGCGCGTTGCTGGAGGCGGCGATCGACAGTGTGACGGCGCAGACGATGAGCGACTTCGAGTTGCTCGTCGTCGACGACGCATCGACCGATGACACGGGCGAGTTTCTCGCGCGGCGCGCGGCCGCCGACGTCCGCATTCGGGTGCTGCGCATGCCCGTCAACAGCGGCTGCAACGCCGCGCGCAACAGCGCGATGCGCGCCGCGCGCGGCCGGTACCTGGCGTTTCTCGACGACGATGATTTGTTTCTGCCCGAACACCTCGCGCTCACCGTCAACCGCTTGGAAGCCGATGCCGGACTCGATGCGGTCTTTTCGCATTTCGCATTCATCGACGCGGCCGGCGCGCCCAGGCCGTGGACGCCCGCGTTCATCGCCGTCGGCGAGCATCCGACCGAGGGCGAGGACGTGTTCGAGCTGCTGTATTGCGATTGGGGCTGGATCCCCACCTGCACGCTGACCGTGCGCGCCGCGCGAATCGACCACTTGAAGTTCCTCGAGCTCCGCCGCAGCGACAACGATGCGGTCTTCAACGCCCAGCTCGCCGCCTCGGGGCTTCGCTTCGCACAAGTGCCGCACAGCCTGGCCCTGGTTCGGCGCGACGCATCGTACGCTTCGATGTCGCGCGACCGCGCCTCGCTGATCGCCGATCGGCGCCAAAGTCTCGTCTTGCTGCGGCGCTGGCTGGCGGAGCAGGGGATTACGAAGTTCGATCGGCTGCACGCGCGTGCGTGGTCGAACCACCTCGTCAAGGAAGCGGAAGTCGTCGGAGGACTGGGTGGCCTGCTGCGCGTCGCGCGCGCGCTGCGCCACTGGCCGCGCAACCCCGACGCTGTACGCTACCTGCAGAGGCGGATCTCGCGCCGAACGGGTTTTCTATGAACCACGAAGGCACGAAGAGCACGAAGGGCTGA
>CADEER010000137.1:0-5406 GCA_902826395.1 uncultured bacterium | reverse complement strand
TACGGCACGATGATGGTCGCGAATGACCTGGAGCCCGTGCTGAATTCGACGGCAGTGCCGAGCTCCGCCGCCCAGCGCTGTGCGATCGATCGCTCCGCGTCGCGCTGCGTGTCGTCGAGCAGAATCACGCAGCCGGGCTGCAAGCTCGCACGCATGATCGGCAGCAGTCCGTAACGTCCACCCTCGGTGTCGCCTGGCGGGCCGTCGCACACCACCAAGCCGAATCGTTCGGACTTCAACGACGGCGATGTCTGGTACCACTGGAACTCCTCGTGGCACTGCAGCTCCGCCACGGCGAGCGTGACGTTGGACAGGCCGAAGCGCTGCAGCTCGCCGCCGACCCGGTCGGCCCATACGGGATCGTGCTCGAGTGTGTACACGCGCGTGTCGCGCGGCCGTGCCGCGACACCGAGCAGGATGGTGGTGAGGCCGGAGCCGCATTCCAGGATCGACCGAGTCGATGCGGCGTGGCGCAGCATGGCGCCGATGAATTCAGGCGCGGCGACGTGCGTCGGGTTGTCCCAGCCGTGGATCAGATCGTTCAAGAGCGCATGCGAGGGGGCCTGTCCGAGTGACAATCGCGAGAACCTGCGCAGCGCCCGGCGATACAGCCAGCGACGGCGATACGGGCGCAGCGCGCCGCGCAAGCGCTTCATCCCACTGTCACGCCAGCGTGCCGCCGTCGACGCGGATGGATTCGCCGTTGATGTGGGCGCCCTCGTCGGATGCGATCATCGCGATGACGTTGGCCACCACTTCGGGGCCGCGCGCTTTGTCGAGCGGCATGTGGCGCTCGATGAGCTTGAAGTCGAGGTCCGCGGGCAGGTGCGCGCGACTGCCCATCGCGGTCTTGATCGAGCCCGGCGACACCGCGTTGGCGCGCAGTCCCTTCTTGCCGTACTCGACTGCGAGCGTGCGGGTGAGTGCCATGACGCCCGCCTTGCTCGCGCCGTAGGCGGCGCCGTACGGCATGCCGGCGAGCGCCGACGTCGACGAGGTGTTGACGATGTTGCCGCCGCTGGCGAGCAGGTGGGGCAGGGCGGCTTTGCAGAACAGAAAGGTGCCGGTGAGATTGATCGCCAGTACCTGGTTCCAGCGCTCGAGGGTCAGCTCGTGCGTGTGGTCGAGACTCAGGATGCCGGCGATGTTGACCAGCACGTCGAGCTTGCCGAGCTCGTCGACGCAACGCCGCACGGCCGCCTCGACCTGCGCCGGATCGCTGACGTCGCACGCCTGAACGATGATCTTCCCACTACCGCCGGCGCACAGAGCGGCGGTCTCGGCCAGCGTCTCTGCCTGCAAGTCGACCAGCATCAGGCTCGCACCCTCGGCGGCCAGCCGCTGTGCGGTCGCGCGGCCGATCCCGGCGGCGGCACCGGTGACGAGGGCTACTTTGCTTTCGAATCGATTCATCGGGCACTCCTGGTTTGATGTCGAGGACAACACTCCATCACGGTGGTGAGGAGTGCGGGAAAAGTCATCGCTGCAATTGGCCTCACGGCAGGTCGGCGAACAGCGCAATCTCGGCGCACAGCACGGCCGTGGCCACCAGGACCGCGGCGAGCGTCACCGGCACGTTGATCCTGAGGAACATGCGGTAGGGGATGTCGACGCCCCGGTCGCGCAGGAGCCGCAGCCACATCAGCGCCGCCAGAGAGCCGATCGGCGACATCTTCGGGCCGAGGTCGCCGCCGATCAGCGCGGCGCAGGCAAGCAGCTTGCGCTGCAACTCGGCGAGCGGCATCTCACGCACCACCCACGCCATCATGTCGGCGGTCGGATGGTTGTCGATGATCGCCGAGCTCGCTGCCGCCATGAACCCGGTGGCGAAGACGAGCTGGTAGAAGCTGCCGCCGAAGCCGCTGAGCATTGACGCGATGCGCTCGGCGAGTCCGACCTCGCGCAGCCCCATCGCGACGATGAAGATGCCGATCACGAAGACGATCACGTCCCAACCGATGCCGCGGACCAGCGGCACCAGCGAAGCGCGCATGAAAATACCACGCGCGACGCAGAGCATCGCGGCACCGGCCATCGCCACCAGCCAGATCGGAATGCCGCTCACGCCCTCACTGAAGAACCCCACCAGGGTGACGAAGAGGACCGCAGCGCATAGCTGCACGAACGCGCGGCTCTCGAGTGGCGCGCCGCGACCCTTGGGACGTTCGTAGGTCTTCGGAATCGATCCGCGAAAGAACAACAGCAGGCCGAAGAAGCTCACCGCCATGCTCGCCAACGCCGGCAGAATCATCCAGCGCGCGTACTCGACGAACCCGATGCCCAGAATGCTCGCCACCACGATGTTGATCGGATTGGCGATTACCAGCGCGCCGACCAGGTTGGCGACGTAAAGGACACCAAAGTAGTAGGGCAGCTTGTTGTCGATGGTCCACGAATCGCCCTTCACGTCTTCGATCAAGTTGAAGACCAGCGGCGTGAAGATGAGAACCGCGGCGTCGTTGGTGAAGAACGTTCCTGTCAGCGTGCCGCTCAAGAAAAGCAGGCCGAACAGCCGGAGACCGCTGCCGCCCGCCTTCTCGACGATCGCCCGCGCTGCGATGCGGAAGAGGCCCGCCTCGTCGGCGATGAGTGTAATCGCCATGAGCGAGACGATGGTGATCACCGGCAGCGCCAACAGATGCAGCGCTTCGAGCACCGCGGCCGGCGGAACGATGCCCAGCGCGACGGTGAGCGCCGCGCCGATCACGCCGCCCGCAGAGTGGTGCAAGTGGAAACGGCCGATCTTCGGGCGGCCGATCGAGATGCCGACGGTGAGGCCGAGGATCGTGTAGGCGGCGATGGTCTGGAACAAAGGGTCTCTCTTCCGGGTGGGCTACAACGATTGGTCAGGGGACCGGGGGGCACGAGGAAGGGCGGCTCATCGCCACGGCACTGGCCCACCCTTCCCTGACGCCTGGTCCCCGAGTCCCATCTCTTGAGCAATCCGCTGGCTCTCTGTTAACCCTCTCCAAACGCTCGTTTCAACGGGCCTGCCCAACCACTTCCCCACCTTCTCTCGCACCGCCCCTACATCTAATAGCAATCGCGGCTCGGCTTTGGCCGGGCAGGAGTCGCCAACGTGAACCTCAGTTTCAGCGTGGAGTACGAGGATTTTCGCCGCGAGGTGCGGCGGTTCCTCGAAGAAAACTGGACCGACGCCGATCGCGCCTCGGCGCCGGAGGCGGATCTGCAGACGGTGCGCGGCGCCATGGGCGGCGGCGTGCGCACGGATGCGCGCGCCACCGAGTTCCGCAAGAAGGCGATCGAGCGCGGTTACATGTACCGCTCGATCCCGCGCCAGTACGGCGGCGGCGAGCAACCCGCCGATCCGCTCAAGGCGACGATCATCGCCGAGGAGTTCAAGCGCTCCAAGGCGCCGTTCGAGATCATGGGACAAGGGCCGAGCATGCTCGCTCCCACGCTGGTCGAGAAGGGGACGGAGGAGCAGCGGCAGAAGTTCGTCGAGCCGACGCTGCTCGGCAAGATGGTGTGGTGCCAGGGCTACAGCGAGCCGGGCGCCGGCAGCGACCTCGCGTCGCTGCGCACCAGCGCCGTGCTCGACGGCGACGAGTGGGTGATCAACGGGCAGAAGATCTGGACCTCCAATGCGCACGAGGCGGACATGATGTTCGCCCTCATCCGCACCGAGCCCGACGCGCCGAAGCGCGAGGGCATCACCTACTTTCTGATCGACATGAAGACGCCCGGCATCGACGTGCGGCCGCTGCGTCAGATGACGGGAGAGGCCGACTTCAACGAAGTGTTTTTCGAGGACGTGCGCGTGCCGCGCGACAGCATCGTCGGCGAACGCGGCCAGGGCTGGCTGGTCAGCCGCTCGACGCTGAAGCACGAGCGCGCCCTGATCGGCAACGCGTCGATGGCGCGCCGCACTTTCGACGGACTGGTGATGATGGCGCAGGTGATCGAGGTCGGCGGCACGCGCGTCATCGACGATCCGGTGATCCGCGATCGCATCTGTGCCATCGAGGCCGATCTGCTGGCCGCCGAGTACAACGGCTTCCGCCTGCTGACGCTCGGCGCGAAACACGCCGACGCAGGCATCGCCGGTCTGGTGCCGAAGCTTCACTCGACCAATCTCGGCTACAAGATCACCAAGCTGGCGATGGACGTCCTCGCCGACCGCGGCCTCTGCGCGCCGGGCGAGCCGAGCGCTCCCGACATGGGCGGCTTCTCGACCGCGTACATGTGGTACTGGGGCATGGCGCTCGGCGGCGGCGCACCGAACATTCAGCGCAACATCATCGGCGAGCGCGGCCTCGGCCTGCCGCGCGACGTGCAGTGAGCGGAGGGGCGTCGCCATGGATTTCGGACTGACCGAGGACCAGCTTCTCCTCAAGGACACCATCCACCGCTACCTCGAGGGCGAGTGCCCGACGACGCGCGTGCGCGCCATCATGGAGAGCGAAGACGGTCACGATGCCGATCTGTGGCGCGGTCTCGCCGAGCTCGGCATCGCCGGCCTGATCGTCCCCGCAGAACACGGTGGCTCCGAGCTCGAGATCCTCGACCTGGCGCTCGCCGCCGAAGAGATGGGCTGGGCGGCAACGCCCGGGCCGTTCCTCGGCAACGCGCTGGCCACCGCGGCGCTGATGGCGAGCGACGACGCCGAGGCCAAGGCGGAATGGCTGCCGCGCATCGCCGCCGGCGATGCCCTGGCGACGCTCGCGGTCGGCGAGAAGATCGGCGAGTGGGATGCGGCACGCATGGAGACGACGGCCAGCGGTGACGAGATCTCCGGGTCCAAGTCTCTGGTGCCGTACGCCGCCGCCAGCGATGTGATCCTGGTCGCCGGGCGCGACGCCGACGGACCGGGCCTGTGGCTGGTCGAACGCGGCGCCGGGGGCATCGAGATCAAAGCGGTGAAAGGCACCGACATGACGCGCCGCCTCGACGCGGTGCGCTTCGCGTCGGCACCGGCGCGCAAGATCGCCGCCGGCCGCGCCGCCGTCGATCGGGCGCGCGACGTCGGCTTGGTTCTGCTCGCCGCGGATTGTTACGGCGGCGCCAACCGCTGCCTGCGCATGACCGCCGAGTACTCGCTGACGCGAGAGCAGTTTGGCCGCGTCATCGGCGCCTTCCAGGGCGTCAAGCACCAGCTCGCCGACATGGCGGCCGACCTCGAGCCGTCGCTGTCGCTGTGGTGGTACACCGCGCACGCGCTCGATCACATCACCGACAAGGCCGAGCGCCACGCGGCGCTCACCAAGCCGCACCTCACCGACCTCTACGACATGGTGGTGCGCTACGCGATCGAGCTGCACGGCGGCATCGGCTTCACCTGGGAGTTCGATCTGCACCTCTGGTTCCGCCGCGCCCTGTTCAACCGCTCGTTCATGGGCACCGCCGCCTATCACCGCAAACGCGCCGCCGCCTTGGCCAACTGGT
>CADEER010000136.1:6902-13630 GCA_902826395.1 uncultured bacterium | reverse complement strand
CACATCCGACCATGGTTGCCGCCTTTCGCGACCCCGCCCGACACGGAGTTCCGCCATGAGCCCCAAGGATATGAAGCTCTATCACCCCGCGACGTTCGAGCGCGGCTTTCCGCACGAGTACTTCGCCTACTTGCGACGCGAGGCGCCGGTGCACTGGCAGGCGCCGGCCGCCGCCGGTGAGCCGAACTTCGACATCACCAAGGGCTTCTGGGTGATCTCGAAGTACGAGGACCTGGTGTACGTATCGAAGAACCCGAAGCTGTTCTCGTCGTGGCGCGGCTTGGCGTTCCTCTGGGAGATGGAGGAGGAGATGCTGCACCTGCAGCGCCTGAGTCTCCTCAATCTCGACCCGCCGGAGCACGTTCGCTATCGCGGGCTGGTCAACCGCGCCTTCACGCCGCGCATGGTGAAGATGCTCGAGCCGCGCATCTGCCAGCACGCAAAGCGGGTCGTCGACGCGGTCGCCAAGAAGGGATCCTGCGACTTCGTTACCGAGCTCGCCGCCGAGCTGCCTCTCATTCTGATCTGCGAGCTGGTCGGCATCCCCGACGAGGATCGCCGCAAGATCTTCACCTGGTCGAACGCGATGATCGGCCACACCGATCCCGAGTACGGCGACGATCCGGCGATTCCGACCCAGGCAGCGATGGAGCTCTACCTCTACGCCGGCGAGCTGGCGCAGCAGAAGCTCGCCAACCCCGACGACACGCTGATCAGCAAGCTGCTGCACGGCGAGGTCGAGGGCGTAAAGCTGACGACCGACGAGTTCAATCAGTTCATGGTCCTGCTCTCGGTGGCCGGCAACGAGACGACGCGCAACGCCACCAGCCAGGGAATGCGCCTGCTCGACGCCAACCCCGAGCAGTTCGAGCTGCTCAAGTCCGATCTCGATCGCTATCTCCCCGGCGCCATCGAAGAGATCGTCCGCTGCGCGCCCCCGGTCATGCAGTTCCGCCGCACCGCCACCCAGGACACGCAGATCCGCGGCGTCGACATCCGCGAGAACGACAAGGTGGTCGTCTACTATCCGTCCGCCAACCGCGACGAGGACGTCTTCACCAATCCCGATGTCTTCGACATCCGCCGCAGCCCCAACAACCACGTGTCGTTCGGCATCGGCGAGCACTTTTGCCTCGGTGCCAACCTCGCCCGCATGCAGCTCACCTGCATCTTCCGCGAGATCTTCAGCCGCTTGCCCGACATCCACGTCGTGCAGCAGCCGCGCCTGCTCTACAGCAGCTTCATCGACGGCATCAAAGAGATGCGCGTCGAGTTCACGCCGGAGCGGTAAAAGACTTCACCACAGAGACACAGAGGCACGGAGAAGAGATACTCCTTCAGCTTTCGCGAGCGCGGCGGCGGCACTACGAATCGCGGATTTCGCAGGTTCGCGGGAATAGCGATTCCATTGTGCCGCAGCCGTCGTTCGACTATGCGGGAGGGCCGGTATGCGCCTGCGCCGCCCTCCCCGGCTCGCCGTCCTCACCGCTGCTCTGTTGCTCGGTTGTGCAAGCACGGAAACGCGAAGTCTTACTTCATCAAACGCAACCGTAGTCGACGACGTTCAGCGATTCCTGCGCAATCCCGATGGCCGCCAGGCGCGCATCTCTCCCGACGGCACCAAGGTCGCGATCATCATTACGGTCGACCGTCACGACACCATCCTCGTCTGGGACGTCGGAGACAAATCCAAGAGGCCGATACTTCGCTTCCCCGACCTCGACGCCCAGTTGGCCTGGGTCGAATGGGCAAATGATCACCGCCTCGTTTTCGGCGTCGACATCCCACTGATTTGGAGCCAAGGAGTGCGAGCGCGCGGCACGCTTCTCTACGCGGTCGACGCCGACGGTCAGAACCTCGCCCACCTCGGCGCCAAATGGTTCGGGCGTGGCGAAAAGTCCAAGACGTACCGCACGGGCCAAGAGTTCGTCACGCACCCGATTCAGTTCGAAGATCGCGTCCTCTCGATGCTGCCCGAGGAGCCCGATCAGATCTTGGTTCAGCTGGAACGGCCTACCGACCGCAACCCGGGCGTGTATCGGGTCGACGTCGAGAGCGGCAAGCTGCAGCGGGCGCAGCCCCCAACTGGCCAGGTCGTGCAGTGGTACGCCGATTTCGACGGCGCTGTTCGCCTCGGCCACGAAATCCGCGGCAGCGATTCGCAACTGATCGTGCGCCAGTCGGCAGGCGACGAGTTCACCGAGCTTCCGCAAGGCGACGGCGGGTATTCGTTCGTCGCATACTCGTCTGATCCGCGGCTGATCTATGTCACTACAGCGGGCGGCTCGGACCGCGACAGCTTGTACGAGTATCACCTCGACACGATGAAGCTCGGCCGTGAGATCCTCTCGCATCCGCTGGTCGACATCGATGCGAAGCCGATCATCGATCCCTGGCGCCGCGCCGTGCTCGGATTCACCTACGTCGTCGACCGCCGGCAGACTCACTACCTCGACGCAGAGGCAGAGCGGCTGCAGCAGACGATCGATCGCGCTCTGCCGGATCGCTACAACGAGATCACGAGTCGCAGCCGCGACGGCAGGCGCATGCTGGTCGCATCGGAGAGCGACGTGTCGCCTCCCTCCATCTATCTCTTCGATCGCGACGCACACAGCATGGGCGAGCTGTACCGGGCTTACCCCGATCTCGCGGACACCAGGCTCGGACCAACTCGGATCCTCGACTATGAGACGCGTGACGGTCGCACGATTCGCGCCTACCTGACGATTCCGCCTGGGGCAGCAGACTCGAAATTGCCGGTTGTGGTGATGCCGCACGGGGGACCCGCCGCACGCGACTACATCGACTACGATCCGGAGATTCAGTTCCTCGCCCATCGCGGCTATGCCGTCTTTCGTCCCAACTTTCGAGGCTCGTCGGGATTCGGCTCCGATCACGAGCACAGCGGCTACAAGCAATGGGGCCTGGCGATGCAAGACGACATCACCGACGGCGTTCGCTGGCTCATCGATCAAGGAATTGCCGACCCCGATCGCATAGCCATCTTCGGCACCAGCTACGGCGGCTACGCCGCCTTGATGGGACTCGCGACGACGCCGGATCTCTACCGCTGCGGCGCCAGCCTCGCCGGCGTTACCGACCTCCTGTCGATGATCAGCGAAAACGATTGGTACGAGCACGGCAGTGAGTACTCCGAGGCCCGCATCGGCAGCGCGTGGAGCGATCGCGAGCGTCTGATCGCGACGTCACCGCTGAACAACGTTGATAAGATCAGGGCGCCCGTATTCGTTGCGCACGGAAAAGCCGACTCTCGGGTGCACGTGAAGCAGGCCAACGCGTTCGCCGACGCCATGCGCGGCGCCGGCAAGGATGTCGAGGTGATGCTGTTCGACGACGAGATCCACGGGCTGCGCAACGAGACGTATCGGATCGAGTTCTACACGCGCCTCATCGAATTCCTGGACCGCAACATGGCCCCGCGCGACGGCACGGCGAGACTCGAGCGCAACGAACCGAAATCGGACGACGAAGGCGAACAGCAATGACCGACGGAATGCATCTGCGAACCTGCTCGCTCTGTGAGGCGATGTGTGGCCTGGAGATCACGGTCGAGGGCGGGCGCGTCGCCTCGATCCGGCCGGATCGCGACGATGTCTGGAGTCGCGGCTATATCTGCCCGAAGGGGGTCGCGCTCGGCGATCTGCACCACGACCCCGATCGGCTGCGCGCACCGCTGATCCGCGACGGTGCGAGCTGGCGCGAAGCGAGCTGGGAGGAAGCCTTCGCCGAGGTCGAGCGGCGCCTGCATCCCGTGCTGCAGCGACACGGCATCGGCGCCGTCGCCGCCTACATCGGCAACCCGACGGCACACAACTTCTCGCTGTCGCGCTACGCCGGGGCGTTCATGCCGCTGTCGGGGATCACCAATCTCTATTCGGCGGGCACGGTCGATCAGTGGCCCAAGAACGTCGTCGGCGCGCTGATGTACGGCGGCATCTGGACCATCCCGGTGCCCGATCTCGACCGCGCCTCGCATCTCCTCGTCCTCGGCGCCAACCCGTCGGCATCACAGGGATCGCTGATGGCGACGCCCGACGTGCTCGGCAAGCTCGATGCGATCCGCGCGCGCGGCGGCAAGGTGATCGTCGTCGATCCGCGCCGCACCGGCACGGCGCAGCACGCCGACGAGTGGATCCCCATCCGCCCCGGCACCGACGCGGCACTGTTGATGGCGATGGCCAACGTTATCTTCGCCGAGCAACGCGTCGATCTCGGCCATCTCGAGTGCGTCGTGCGCGGCCTCGACGAGCTGCGCGATCTGTGCGCGCCCTTCACACCGGAGGCGGTGGCAGACACCTGCCAGATCGACGCCGCGACGATCCGACGCCTGGCGCGGGAGCTCGCCGAAGCGGAGACGGGCGTCGTCTACGGGCGCATCGGCACCTGCAACCAGGAGTTCGGCACCCTCGCCTCCTGGCTGGTCGAGGTGCTCAACATCGTCACCGGCAACCTCGATCGGCCGGGCGGGTCGATGTTCGCGAATCCGGCGATCCCCTCGCTGGCGACGCTGCGGCCACCGGAGTTCGCCGGCGGCTTCTCCTTCGGCCGCTACCGCAGCCGCGTGCGCGGCGCGCCGGAAGTACTCGGGCAGTTCCCGGTCTCCTGTCTGGCCGAGGAGATCGCGGTCGAAGGCGAAGGCCGCATCCGCGCCCTGATCACGATCGCCGGCAATCCGGTCGTCAGCGCGCCCGATGCCGGCAAGCTCGACAATGCGTTGCCGTCGCTCGAGTGCATGGTGAGCCTCGACAACTACTTGAACGAAACGACGCGGCACGCGCACGTGATCCTCCCTGGCGCCTCGCCGCTCGAGCAGCCGCACTGCGGTGACATGATCTGGGGCTGGTCGGTGCGCAACGGCGCGCGCTTCTCGCCGGCGGTGTTTCCCCTGGCCGCTGATCGACCCGCCGAGTGGGAGATCCTGCTCGCGCTGGCGGCAATCGCCGGCGGCCAGAAGGCGAGCGAGATCGACACCGCCGTGCTCGACGACCTCTTCTTCGGCGGGCTGGTCGGCGCTCTCTGTCAGCTAGAGGGCACGCGCGTCCACGGCCGCGATGCCGGAGAGATCGTCGCCGCGACCGGCGGCCGCGGGCCGGAGCGCATGACCGACTTCATGCTGCGCATCGGGCCGTTTGGCGATGCGTACGGCGCCTCGCCGAACGGCCTCACGCTCGACGAGCTACGCGCACATCAACACGGCATCGATCTCGGCGCGCTGGTGCCGCGTGTCGCCGACGCGCTGCAAACCGAGGACGGCATGATCGATCTGGCGCCGGCACACATCGTCGCCGACGTGCCGCGCCTGAGCGCCCGCCTCGAGCGACGCGACGGCGGCCTGCTGCTGGTCAGCCGCCGCCATCTGCGATCGAACAACTCCTGGATGCACAACGTCGAGCGGCTGGTGCGCGGTCGCGACCGATGCACTCTGCTCATGCACCCACGGGATGCGCGCGACGCCGGCGTCGCCGACGGCCAACGCGTCTCGGTGCGCTCGAGCGCCGGCGCCATCGAAGTCGCCGTCGAGGTGTCGGACGAAATGATGCCCGGCGTCGTCAGCCTACCGCACGGCTGGGGCCACGACCGCGACGGCATCAGGCTGGGCGTCGCCAGCCGTCACGCCGGCGCCAACAACAACCTGCTGGCGCCCGGCGAGCTGGTCGACGTGCCGTCGGGCAATGCCGTGGTCAACGGCATCCCGGTGGAAGTGTCGGGAGTGGATGAACCGTGAACTGTGAACCGTGAACCGTTCGTCGCTTTCGTTCACGGTTGACGGTTCACGGTTCACGACCGGCAGGCACCATCGACTCCCCGACTCTCACTACCCACACCCCACTCTCCAAACCCCACTCCCCACTACGGTACCGGTCGCGTCACCTTGCGGCTCTTGATCCAGCGGTCGAGGACGGAATCGATCTCGCCGCTGTCCCGCCAGCGCTTCACGACGGCGTTCAGCTCGTCCAGCAGGTCGTCATCGTTCTTCCGCACCGCCCAGGCGAGCTTCTCGTCGGTGAGCAGCGTGAATCGTCCGGTGACCTCTTCGTTCGGCGCGTGCGGCGAGCCCGAGACCATCCAGACGAACGGGGCATCGTGCACGAAAACATCGATCTTGTCCTGCTGGAGGGCTCGCAAGCCGTCCTCTTTGTTTGCAAACTCGACCGGCTTCATCTTCTGCAGATTGTCGTGGACGAACTTCGCGCCGGTCGTCGCACGCTCGAAACCGACCGTCAGCCCCTCCATCTTCGTCCAGTCCTTGCCGGCGAATCGCGCGTCGTCTTCCTTGCGCACCAACGCCATCTGACCGACCTCGAGATACGGCAAGGTGAAGCTCACGAGGCCTTCGCGGCGCGGCGTGATCGACATGCCCGACATGGCCACGTCGATGCGGCCGGCATTGAGCTCACCGATCAGATCGGGGAACGGCACCTGCACGATCTCCACCGGCCTGCCGATCTCGTTGGCGAGAGCGCGCGCGAAATCGATCTCGATGCCTTTGAGGATGCCGGCTTCCGCGAACGTGAAGGGCGGGTACGTTCCGGACGATCCGACGCGCAAGGCCTTGGAGCCGTTGCCGCCCATCGACATCGCCCCACACCCGCCGAGGGTGAGGATCAAACCGAGGCAGAGAGTCTTCCAGCAACCGCGCATCACGATCATCCTCCAAAAAAGACCGCCGTACCTTACGCCGGATCCCACCAGGTTTCCATCGACCG
>CADEER010000136.1:0-6802 GCA_902826395.1 uncultured bacterium | reverse complement strand
CACTTGCGGGTGGGAGCGGTGCAGGCGAGCGGGGAGTCGTGGTCTTTCGATTGCGCTCGCTTCGATGCTGGTGTTCGGCGGCTGCCGGCGCGGCGGCGGCGAAGCGCCGGTGTTCGAGGTCGAGCCCGCGACACGCCGCGAGATCGCGCAGGGAACGCTGGTCGGCGTGCGCGGCCGCTACGGCGCTCACGCCTGGCTCGGCGTTCCCTTCGCCGTGCCGCCGGTCGGCGAGCTTCGCTGGCGCGCACCGCAGGAGCCGGCGGCCTGGCAGGGCGAGTTCCAGGCGACGCGTCTGCCGCCGCCGTGCGCACAGCTCGCCAGTCCGTTCGCCGGCGTCGTCGACGCCGATCCGGGTACATTCGCAGGGCAGGAAGACTGCCTGTACCTCAACATCTACGCCCCCGCCGGCGCTGCCTCCGGTGCCGCGCTGCCGGTGCTGTTCTGGATTCACGGCGGCGGCAACGTCATCGGCCACGCCGGCTTCTACGACGGCGGCAATCTGGCGACCAGCGAGAACGTCGTCGTCGTGGTGATCCAGTACCGGCTCGGCCCGCTCGGCTGGTTCCGCCATCCCGCGCTGCGGGTCGGCGCCGGGCCGCTCGATCAGTCCGGCAATTTCGGCACGCTCGACCAGATCCGCGCTCTCGAATGGGTGCGCGACAACATCGCCGTCTTCGGCGGCGACCCCAATCGCGTGACGGTTTTCGGCGAGTCGGCGGGGGCGCGAAACGCAATCGCGCTGCTCCTGGCGCCGCCGGCGCGCGGCCTCTTCCACGGCGCCATCGCGCAGAGCGGCGGGACCAACATCCTCACGACGGCGAGGGCGGAGAACTACACCGACCCCGAGCGCGGGCGCGTCCCGCCGCCAAATGCGGTAGCCGGCGACGTCGGAAGCTCGGGCGAAGCGCTACTCGCGCTCGTGCAGAGCGACGGCCTGGCAACCGATCGCGCCAAGGCAAAGCTCTATCTGGAATCGCAGAGCGACGAGCAACTCGCGGCGTATCTGCGTTCGAAGAGCGCGAGCGAGTTGTTTACCGCCTACCAGACCGAACCCGGCGAGGGCCTGGTCCGGGTCGCCAACGTCTTCGCCGACGGCGTCGTCATCAGCGAAGGCGACGCGCTCGACAACCTCGCCGCCGGCCGCGGCGCGCCGGTGCCGGCCATTTTCGGCACCAACCGCGACGAGCAGAAGATCTTCATGTTCGCCGATCCGGAGTGGACCAAGCTGCTCGTCGGCTTCCTGCCGCGCGCTCGCGACCCCGAGCTCTACGACGCGAATGCCGATGCGATGTCGAAGCTGTGGGCGGTGCGCGGCGCCGTCGATCCCGCCGAAGCAAGGTTGGCCGCCGGGCAGAAGTCGTACGTGTATCGCTGGGACTGGGACGAGGAGCCGACCGTCCTGGGCACCGACTTGTCGCGCTTGATCGGCGCCGCGCACGGCCTCGAGATTCCGTTCGTGTTCGGCCACTTCTACCTCGGTCCCCAGGGCGAGCAGTTGTTCGCCGACGACGGCGAGGAATCCCGCCTCGCCCTGTCGCGCGCCATGATGTCCTACTGGGCGCACTTCGCGCGGACCGGCGAGCCGGGCGGCGGCGATGGACGACCGGTCTGGACGCCGTGGCAGTCGGCGTCCGACGCACCGCGCCTGTTGGTGTTCGATACGCCAGCCGGCGGCGGCATCCGCATGGAGAGCGAAGTGCCCGAGCGCGACGCGGTGCTCGCCGCCGTCGAGACCGACGCGCGCCTCGACACCGCCGCGCGTCGCTGCGTCGTCTATGAGTCCATCCTGCGAGGAGGACGCGAGATCGATCCGGCGCGTTTCTCAGCCCTCGGCTGCCCGGTGAAATGAGGACAACGGCGGCGTGACGGCGAACGGCGCTCCTATCCCGGTGCTGCTCATGATCGATGTCGAGCCGTGCGGGTTCTTCGTCCCGCGCGACCGACCCGATCCGTGGCTCGGATTCGAGCGCGGCGTCGAGGTCATGGCCGAGCTCCGCCGGTCGCTCGAGCAGCGAACCGGTCGCGCCGCGCATTTCACATGGTTGGTCCGCGCCGATCCGCAGATCGCCGAAGTGTACGGCGACGCCGCATGGGGGCTCTCGCACTACAGCTCGCAACTACAGGCGCTCGACGCGGCCGGCGATCAGGTTGGTCTCCACGTACACGCCTATCGATGGAACGCGAGCGCCGGCAATTGGATCGAGGACTACGGCGATCAGGCCTGGGTGGAGCACTGCGTGCGCCTCGGTTTCGCCGCCTTCGAGTCGACCCGGCGTTGCCGGCCGGCCGCGTTCAGCATGGGAACGGATTGGAGCAACCAAGCCACGATGGAGCTGGCGCGCGAGATGGGCGTGCGCTGGGAGCTCAGCCTCATTGGCGGCGACGACCCCCGGCCGCTGCGCTTTCTCACCGGGCAGTACACGGGAGACGCGCCCGATTGCACGGACCTGCCTCGTCATCCCTACCCGGCGGCGCGCGACGATTTCCGCCGCCAGGCCGCTGCCACCGATGACGGCGTGTGGATCTTTCCCTTGTCGAGCTACATCGCACCGCTCGAGCTGTCGTGGAAGCGGCGGCTCTACTATCGGCTGCTCTTCAGGCCGATCGAGCTGCGAACACGCAAGTTCTTCCTCACCGATGCTCCGGCGCTGCTGCGACCTGCGATCGACGAGGCGCTGAATGGCGCGCGCCCCTACGTAACGCTGTCGGTGCGCACCGAAAAGTTCCTGCAGCGCCGGGCGATCGCCGACATTCGCGACAATCTCGACCACCTGGTAGCGCGCGCCGGAGCCGATCTCGCATTCGCCACTCCAGGCGAGGCGCTACAGATCCTCGACGCGACCGCTGTCGATCGCAGCACCGGCGCGCTGGCCCGCTAGCCCCGCGAGGCGACGCCGCAGCGACAGCAGAAAGCGGCGCAGCACCAGGTGCTGCATGCGGAACAGCAGCTCGGTGGCGCGGCCGTGGTACTTGCGAAAATAGAGGGCGCGGCTGTCGCCGCGGATCTTCTCGATGTCGCGGCGCCCGGCGCTGCTGACGCCGCCCTCGTGCGCGAACCGCGTGCTGGTGCTGAAAACGATCTTCCAGTCCGCATCGCGCATGCGGCGGCAGAGATCGATGTCCTCGTCGAACAGAAAGAAGCGCTCGTCGAAGCCTCCGATCTGGTCGAACACTTCCTTGCGCACGCAGAGCAGCGCGCCGACGATCCAGGCGACGTCGCGACTGGGCGAGCGCAACAACTCCGCATCCATCCAGCGCTGGATCGGCGCCGCGAAAGGCGTCACGTCCCAGTTGCGCGGCGGCCGCACGACCGCCCAGAAGTTCTCCATCGCCGTCCGCGGCAGCGACGGAAAACTGGCGAACGCCCCTGAATACGCTGCGCCGAGGGCGGTCTGGCGGTAATCCGGACAGCCGCAGGCGCCGGCGTCCGGCCGCTCGTCCATGAGTGCGACCAGAGTCGGAATCGTATCGACCTCCACCGCCGCATCGTTGTTGAGCATCAGCACATAGCGACCGCGCGCCACGCGCACGGCCTGGTTCTGCGCCCGGCCGAAGCCGATGTTGGTCGCGTTGCGCAGCCACTTCGCCTGCGGAAACTCCGCCATGACCGCGTCGACACCGCCGTCGTCCGACCCGTTGTCGACGACGATCACCTCGTAGCGCAGCGCCGTCGCCGTCGCATAGACGGAGCGCAGGCACGCCGCCAGCGAGCTGGCAGCGTTCCAGTTCACGATCGTGACGCTGACATCCATGGCGCGAGACCGGCTATGCCACCGCCGCCACCGCGGGCGCAAACCGTTGCCTGGCAACGATCGAAGGAGTCACGCCGCCCCCTCCCTTCGCTTCCAGCTGGCCCCCGGCCTCTCAATACAGCAACACGGTTTTCCTGGTAGCCATGAAGGCGACGATCGAGGTTCCGGACGAACTCTACCGGTGGGTCAAGGCCAAGAGCGCCCTCGAGGGCCGACCCGTCCGAGAGGTAGCGATCCACTTGTTTCGCCGTTGGGTCGAAGAGCCTGTCGCTCGATCGGCGAAGTCGGTCGGCGACGAGGCGAACCGACCGCAGTGGGTCGGCTCCCTGCGCCGCTACGCGGAGAACGCAGGTGGACGGTTCTCGAGCAGCGTCGTCCTGACGCCGTAAAGGAACGTCTGAAAAGTCGTGGACGCTTCGAATGATCGCCTCCTGAGGCGGCGTCACCGTTCGGATGTCACCCCGGCAAAAGAGACTGTCGATCTTCTCCAGAACGACGGGCGAAGCCCACACAAAATCCCTCTCCCGCACTACTCGCGGGAGAGGATTAAAGGTGAGGGTTCGTCGGCGGCGAGCTCGCGAAAGCCATGTGATACATGGCCTGGCGCAGAAGAAATATATGATCGCGTCTCGAAGAACCGCGCACTCCTTGAATAGACAGGCTCCCTACGAGGCAGCCGATGGCTGAACCAGAACTCAAACGGAAATCATTCTTAATCGATGAGCGCGCCTTGCGCCGGGCGCGCAAGGCGCTCGGTGTGTCGACAGACGCGGAGGCGATTCGCACCGCGCTCGAGCGCGTCGCAGAAATGGAAGAATACTGGGCCTTCATGGAGCGGTCGCACCGGACATTGGACGCCGGCTCGTTCGGGGGACGCGCGATCCGCCCATTGCGCGGTTAACTGGCCGGGGCTTCCGAGACCACCGTCGAAGCGCTTTGCTGCGGTGACAGCAGCGGAGCAGCGGTGAAAATTCGACAATCTCCCGCATCCTCAACAATCACGTCCGCGCGCCGAGTGAGGATCGCGCGTCCACTGCTGTACTCATTCTTGTTGCGGTCGTCGAACCCCAAATGCCTGTACATCTCCTCGACTGACCGCCAAGGCATCACTGTAACCTCGACTGCACCGGTCAGCGACGGACCGCTCTCGCGCGCAGCGGCCAATGCCTTCTCGAACGCCCGAGCCACCGCCAGCGCCCGATCATTGGCAATCTGTCGATTCAAACGATCACTGACGTCGCTTCCGCATCCTGCGAAGGGTTGCGTGCTGGCGAAGCCCTGAATGCTCATCTTGACAGGCTGCTCCGCGTTCGCGCAGTGGAGCAGTCCTCCGGCGATCTTGTGGATGAACATGCGGCTAGCTTCGTCGAGGGTCTTTCCTTTCTCGTACTGGGGGTCACTCTCCGAGCAACCACCGGCCTCATCGAAGAACGGTATTACGAAGGTCGTCTTCTCTCCGGCGACGTCACCCGGCCCTTGACCGCCGGCGGAGACGAAGACGACCGAGTTCGCTGTCGCTACCGGGGGCGCCGCGGCGACGGAAATTACCGTCGGCGAATCCTGGTCTTCGGGTGGGTCGATCAGTGCCCAGATCGCGGCACCGAGCGAGAGAAACACCATGAAGACGAAGGAAGAGAAGGTGTACAGACCGGAGAAGTCACCAGTGCGAATCCAGCTCACCACACCGGGCATGTGGCTCAAGAGCTTCTCGACGCTCGTCAGCAGGAAACCTGCACCGAGGAAAGCTGCGAACATCCTCTGATCCTCGGCAGTCGAAAACGTCCCGCCAACGGCACGACCAATGACCAATCCCAGACTCACTGTAGCGGCGACGAATGCTAGTGCCGCCGTCGTTCGGAACGCTATGCGCAGAACGCGCAGAGCAGTACTCCGGAACTGCTGGTAGTCCATAGTTACTTCCCCCTGAACTGCTGAGACTATCTTCTTGATGCCATGGGAGGGTGGCACGACGAGCGGACTGGTCACAATCGGGGAAACCCCTGACGAGACCGCCCCGAAAGAGCTCAGCGTCTCAACGACGATAGGTCCGCATCTACCCTCCACCGCATAGTGGCGGCGGGCGTTGTCATCCGCCCCGTTTCGCGCAAGAGCTGTGGTGACAGCGAGAAGTGACCGAGCGCTGCTGAAGTGCCGAGAAGGCGACGAATGACGATCCCGGCGACATCTACTGACGAATCACGGTCGAGCGCGATAGCGGGCGCCCGGTGCGCTCGTTTAATTCGAACCGCGAATGTCCCCTGACGCTCCACTCAGACAGGCGATCTATCACCTCGTCGCCGCCGACCGAGCGGAACCCGTCGCCCAGGGAACCGCTTTTGCGATCGGTGAACGGCATCTTCTCACCTGCGCCCACTGCCCCGAGGCAACGAACAACATCTTCCTGCTCGCCGAGACTCCGCTCTCCAGCGGAAAGCGCGCCGCCAAAGCGAAAATCCGAGCAATCGACGAAGCTGCTGATCTCGCTTTGCTCGAAACGAGTTTCGATCTCCCAAGCGTCCTGAAGTTCGCGACCTCTTATCCACAGCGCGGAGCCGGCGTGAGAGCCTGGCGGTCTGACGCGTTGATCGATGATGGCGGGAGGCTCGAGGAAGTGTCGGGGCTCTTCGGCCGCGCCTGGGATGCATCGGCCAGCCGCGTTGAGATGGTGTCCCTCACCGTGTCCTCGGTCGGAGGCATGAGCGGCGGCCCCGTGGTTGACCTCAACGGCGAGGTCATCGGCGTATTGGCACGCAGCTTCCTCATCGACGGCGATCAAGTAGCGTTCAACTGGCGCGCCAACGTCGAACCAATTTTCGGGGAGTTCACCGACGACGAGATCCCGCCCTACGACGCGCTCGTCGCCGAGCACCTGAACATCGGCATCGCGCTGGCCATCGCGGCTCCGGTGGTTCGAGCGTTCCTGGGATCGATAGAGCCATCGCTGAGTGCCGCGAAATGACCGATCCCGGTATCGCAGCCCCTGAGGTGACTATCGGCGAGCTACTCAATCAACTATCCAACTCGGAGGCCCGACTCATGGCCGCCGTACG
>CADEER010000135.1:10951-13676 GCA_902826395.1 uncultured bacterium | reverse complement strand
CCACGGCGTCACTGCCGATCGGTCGCGCCGTCGCCGAACGCGCCGCCGGCTACTTCCAGTGGAGTTGAAGGTTCGCAGTCCGTTGAGGAGCGGGTGCCGTAGCGTGGGCGAACGTCGCTCATCTTATGACCGTGAACCGTGAACCGTGAACCGTGAACCGTGATCCGGGATCCGGGATCCGGGAACCGAGAGCCGCTGCACCGTTCACGGTTCACGGTTGACGGTTCACGATCCCTGTTGCCGAAACGACCGCTGAGTTCGCGGTGGCTCACGCGGACTGCTAGTTCCCGCTGGTGAACGACGCGATTGCGAAGAGAAGCAGCGCGCCGCAGGTGGAAACGCGGATGGTGCCGCGGTTGCAGCTCGCGGTGGCCGCCGCGCTGTTTTCGACCGGCGGCGTCGTCATCAAGCTGGCGTCTCTCGACGCCTGGCAGGTGGCGGGCATGCGATCGGTGGTCGCCGCCATGTTCTTCGCGGCGATCTTTCGCGTCGGCCGTGCGGCGTTTACCTGGCGATCCGCGGCGGCGGGCGCCGCCTACGCAGCGACGATGCTCGGCTTCGTCGTCGCCAACAAGCTGACGACCGCGGCCAACAGCATCTTTCTTCAGTACACGGCGCCGCTCTACGTCGCCCTGTTGGCGCCGCGACTGCTCGGCGAGACTCGCCGTCGTCACGACGTAGTGGTCTGCGTGCTGATCGCCGTCGGGTTGGCGCTTTTTCTGATCGGCGGCGATCCGGTGCTGGCGACGGCGCCAAATCCCGTCCTCGGCAACGCGATCGCGGCTGCGGACGGCCTGTTCTGGGCCTTCACCTTGTTGTCCATCCGCTGGCTCGGCGGCGATCGCGACCAGCTCGCCGGCTCGCTGATTCTCGGCAACGTCTTCGCGGCGGCGGTGTCGGCGCCGCTCGCGTTTCCGGTGCACGCCGGCCCTGTCGATGTCGCCGCGGTGCTCTACCTGGGCATCATCCAGATCGGCGTCGCGTATCTCTTCACGACCGCCGGCATGCGCCGGGTCCCGACTCTGGAGGCGTCGATCCTGCTCCTGATGGAGCCGGTGCTCAGCGCCGTGCTCGCCTGGCTCGTATACGGCGAGTTGCCGGGTGCGGCGTCGATCGCCGGCGCGTCGCTGGTGATGGTCGCTGCGGTCGTGAAGAGCAGCGGCGATGCGCGAGTGAGAATAAGGGAATGATCGGCGGTGGCCGATGCCGCTTCGATCGTCTTCTCAGTCGCTCGACGGGAGCGGCTTTGCTTCCTTCAGGCCCATCGGTGCGCCGTCGTAGCGCAGGTCGCAGTTGCCGGGCTTGTTGATCAACACCTCGACGGCATCGTCGGCCGACTTGTAGCGCTTGCCGAGTTGCAGGGTCTCGCTTCCGGCAGCCGTGCCGTCGGGGAATTTCTGGCCGGAGTCCTGGCGCAAGAGGGGCGTGCCGCCGTCGCTGAGAGTTCCCGGCCCGCCCTTGGTGACGATGAGCTGCGCGCCGCTGGGCGCCATGTAGATCTTGCCGAGGTCTGCTGCCATTTCGTTGGAGCTCCTTCCGGGGGAATGATCCGGCGACCCATACGCCGCACGCTGCGGGAGGTCAACGTCGAGGCCCTCTTCCGACACGATCAGACGCCATCGAAATCGAAGTCCAATTCCAAATCGAAATCGAGCCGGTGGACGAGGCTTCGTTCGATTGGTCGGCGGCGTCGAGCCGTACCGACAGAGATCGATCAAGCCAAAAGCCGATTTCGATTTGGATTTCGATTTCGATTTCGACCGGGGGAGCAGGCATTGCGATCTGGCTGCTCGACCCTTCGGCCTGATAGAGTTGCTGCGTGTTCGATCTGAAGGGCAGAACGGCGATCGTCACCGGCGCTGGCCGCGGTGTGGGCGCCGAGATCGCGCGACACCTGGCCAGGCGCGGAGCGATTGTCGCCGTCAACGATGTCGTCGACGAGCGCGCCGAGGAGATCGCCGCCGAGATTCTCGCTGACGGCGGTACCGCCATTGCGGCCGTCTTCGACGTCACCGATCACGGGGCGGTCGCTACTGCGGCGGCGGCTCTCGAGCGCGAGGTCGGCGGCGTGGATATCCTGATCAACAATGCCGGTGTGCCGGCGCAGATGCGCGTCGCGAAGTTTGTCGACAGCCTGCCCGAAGACTGGCGCAAGTACATCGAGCTCAACCTGTACGGGGTCATGAACTGCTGCCGCGCCATCGTGCCCGGCATGTGTAAGCGCGGTTGGGGGCGAGTAATCACGATCTCGTCGGGAGCCGGCACCGTGGGTCTCAACTTCGGCGTCTCTCCCTACGCGGCCGGCAAAGGCGGCGCCATTTCGTTCATGCGCCACCTGGCGCTCGAGACCGCGGCGTCCGGCGTCACCGCCAACACGGTCGCGATCGGCTTGATCGACAACCAAGCCGACCCGTCCGTCACCGCGAGCCTGGCGAAGACCATTCCCGTCGGTCGGCTCGGCCGGCCCGACGACGTCGCGGCGCTGTGCCTCTACCTGGCCTCCAGCGAGGCGGCATGGATGACGGGCCAGACCATCGGCCTCAACGGGGGGAGTCCGACCAGTTAGAAGCCGTGAACCGTGGTCCGTGAACCGTGAACCGGAGGGGCTCAGTTCACAGTTCACGGTTCACGGTTCACGAGATCGCGTTCGCGACGCCGCGGTTCATTCTCTGCGGTCTGCGACCGCCACCGGGAGCGACGAAAACCCGCGCACATTCACCGAGTG
>CADEER010000135.1:9057-10851 GCA_902826395.1 uncultured bacterium | reverse complement strand
CGCGGATCTCCAGATCGCAGGCAGCGGTGCGGGCGATGATCTGCGTCGAGTTGTCGTAGCGCAGCGTCTCCTCGATCCACGCCGGGATCAGGCTCTCGTCGGCGGCGATCAGCGCGTGTTGATTGGGATTGCGCCACAGCCAGTACACGCAATTGCCGATCAGCTTGGTGGTGGTCTCGTTGCCGGCGACGATCATGAGATTGCAGAAGGCGACGATCTCGTCGTCTGTCAGGTGTTCGCCGTCGATCTCGGCGTCGAACAGAGCGCTCACCAGGTCGGCGCCGGGATTGCGACGCCGCTCGGTGATGAGCTCGGTGAAGTACTCGCGCAGCTTGAAGAAGCCGGCGACGCCGGCCGGCGTGACGTCCTGTACGCCCTCTTCGCGCTCGAGCATCGCGTCGGCCCAGGCGCGCAGGGCATCGCGGTCGTCGCGCGGCACGGCGAGCAACTCGCTGATGACGTCCATCGGCAGACGCGCCGCGAAGTCGCGGATGACGTCGAACTCCCTCGCGCCGCTCAGCGGGTCGAGATACTCGGCGGCCAGCTCGCGGATGCGGACCTCGAGTTGCACCACCCGGCGCGGCGTGAAGCCGCGCGACACGAGATTGCGCATGCGGGTGTGGCGCGGCGCGTCCATCGCGAGAAACGAAGAGGCGTACTCGGCATGGGGCCCCGTCGCCGCCGGGTCGAGCGTGACCCCGTGCGAGTTGGAGAGCCGCATCGTGTCCTTGAAGCCGGCCAGCACGTCGGCGTGATGCGACAGCGCGAAGAAGCCGAGCTCGGCATTGTGATACACCGGCCCCAGCGCGCGCAGTCGCGCGTACGTCGGATACGGATCCTCGTGAAACCCATAGTCGTAGGGATTGAACACAAAATCGCCTGCTTCATTCATCGTGCGAGAGCTCCGAAGCATCGTGCGTAGGGTACCGCTGTCCCTTCAACGCAGAGGCGCAGAGCCGCCAAGTCGGTAGGCCAGCTCACCCGAGACGCTCTCTGCGTCTCTGCGCCTCTGCGTTGAAGGGACATTCCTTTTGTTCATGAGGCTCAACCGAGCTCACGGGTCAGGGTTCGCTTCAAGAGCTGCAGCTCGGTGCGCGGCGTGGATGCCGCGGGGCCGCCGATGAAGCGCATCGACGCCAGGCCCGTCAGCACCGCGATCGTGTAGCGCTGCAACGCCGCGCTGCGTTGCGGCGGCAGGCCGGCGTCGCCGAACACCTCTCTCCACTTCGCATCGAGCGCCGACTCCATGGCGCCCTGCCACGAACCCCTGTCGCCGGCCTGGCCGGCGTAGTGCAGAAGGATCTCCAGGGTCGATCGATAGTGGGCGCTGTCGAAGTGCTCCCATGCGCGGTCAATGAAATCGCTGACCCGTTTCTCGATCGGCTTGCGGACGTCGACGGCGCCGACTCGTTCGGCGAAGCGCGCGAACGAATCCTCGAGCACTGCCAGCAGGGTGCCGTCCTTGCCGCCGAAGTGGTGCTGCACCGCGCCCCAGGTGACGCCGGCTCGCTGCACGATCTCCGCAGCGGTGGTGCGCTGGAAGCCGACTTCGGCGATTGCTTCGGTGACGGCGGCGATGATGCGGGCGCGGGTTTCGGCGCGGCGCACGGCATGCGACCGCCGCGCCCGTTTGGCGGGTCGCCGCGGCGATCCGGCCGCGACCTGGGTCCGCCTGCTCGCCATGGCCGTGACCATACGCCAGCATTTACATTGCAAGCAATAGGTAAATGCACTACCGTCCTCAGCCTCAGCCTCAGCCCGAGCCTAAGCCCGAGCCCAACCGTGCGCGGAGCC
>CADEER010000135.1:0-8957 GCA_902826395.1 uncultured bacterium | reverse complement strand
CCTCAGCCTCAGCCTCAGCCCGAGCCTAAGCCCGAGCCCAACCGTGCGCGGAGCCCCAATGACGAAGCCAATGCACTACGACCCCTTCTCCTACGAGCTCGACGAAGATCCGTATCCGACGTACCGCTGGATGCGCGACGAAGCGCCGCTGTATCGCAACGACGAGCTCGACTTCTTCGCGCTGACGCGTTTTCAGGACAACCTCGACGCCTTCGTCGACCTGCAGACCTACAGCTCGTCGCACGGGACGAGTCTCGAGTTCATGGACGGCCCGAAGGACGAGACCGGGCTCCTGATCTACATGGATCCGCCGCGCCACAACCGCTACCGCGCCCTGGTCAGCAAAGCCTTCACGCCGCGGCAGATCCAGGAGCTGGCCGTCGACGTGCGCCGCATCGCCATCTCCTATCTCGATCCGCTGGTCGGCCGGCCGCGGTTCGACGTCGTGCGCGAGTTCACGGCGCGCCTGCCGATGGACGTCATCTCGACCATGCTCGGCGTGCCGGAAGGCGACCGCCGCTTCGTGCAGGAGAAGTCGAACGCCATCCTGCACCGCGAGCCGGGCAATCCGCTGCCGACCAAGGAGGCGATCGATGGTTCGGTAGAGGTGATGCGCTACTTCCAGGAGCAGGTCGACGAGCGCCGCGCCCGGCCGCGTGACGACATGATGACCCGCCTGACCGAGGTCGAGATCGAGGAGGACGGAGTCCGAACCAAGCTCTCGGACAACGACATCCGCGCCTTCATCCTGCTGCTCGCGACGGCGGGCAACGAGACGGTGACCAAGCTTTTGGCGACGGCGTTCCTCGAGCTGGCGCGCAATCCGGATCAGCGCCGCATTCTCGTCGACGAGCCGCAGTGGACCGCCAATGCGGTCGAGGAGACGCTGCGCTTCGATCCGCCGTCGCAGTACCAGGGGCGCATCACCAAGCGGCCGATCGAGCTACACGGCGTCGAGGTACCGGCCGGCGCGCGCGTGCTGCTGATCAACGGCGCCACCGGACGCGACGAGCGTCAGTTCGAGAATCCCGATGCCTACGACGTGCGCCGCTCGATCGAACTGCACCTCGGCTTCGGTCACGGCCGACACTTCTGTCTCGGCGCCTCCCTGGCGCGCCTCGAATCGCGCATCGCCATCGAAGAGCTGCTGGCGCGCTTCCCCGACTACGAAGCTCCCGCCGACGGCGTCGAACGCATGCACTCGAGCAACGTACGCGGCCTGTCGGGCCTGATCCTGGAGCCCGCGGTCTGACGGCGTCACGCAATCCTATTCGGAACGCTCCGGTAGGTCGCGGAGAACCCGAGCGACCGCTCTCTCCAGCTTGTCGTCTAATCGATACAGCTCCGAGGCCGGCCTTTTCTCGTGGCTGCGCCCGGCGAACACTTCGGTTACCTCCATCGCCGAGCTCCACTGGTACATGCGCGCTGCGTTCAGGTCGCGAATCGTGACTCGCAAATGGGTCCCCAGGGCGAGTTGGATCTCTGACTGCGCGCGCATCGCCGGGGGGATCGCTTCGAGGGACGACACGGTGACCTCCCCGATGATCACCGAGGGAAACAAGATCGCATCGACCTGGTAACCGGATTTCAACTCCCTCGCCGTGTAGTCGAATGCCAGCTTCCAGCGATCGTCGATTCGCGTTCCGCTGACTGGATCGAAGACTCCGCCGAGCTTGCCCGACAGGTCGCGCCAGAGGCGGATGAACACCGGCGACGCCACGACGCCGTAGCCCCGCCGCTCCAGCTCCACGGTGAGCAACCGCTCGATGCGCTGGCGCGCATTCGTCGCGTCTGGCGTTCCCGCCGGCAAGCTCACGGGTGCGATCGCGAGAGTCCGCACCGTTTGCTCGAAATGTGCTTTGGGCATTTTGAAGCGCTCGTCGTCTTCGGCGATCGCCTGGAGCGGCTGGCAGGCGAGGAGTGCGCAGACCGTCAATGCCGTCTTCATCTCGTTCCTTCGTCGGGCAGGTAGGATTCGACGATCGCCTTGTCGGGCGCCGTCGGGCGCAGATCCAGGTAGCGGGCGAGATGTGCGGCCGCGACTGCGTTGTTGCCCCGTTCGACCTCCATCAGGCCGATCTCGCGGTGCGCCTCGGCCAGCGCGGGGTCGAGTCGCAGGGCCGAACGATATGCCTCGAGAGCGAGGTCCGGCGCGGCCGGGTCGCGGTCGTGACGGCGATGATACTCTGCCAATGCGAACATGCCGCGCGCGCTCTCCGGAGAGAATCGCAGGTGTTGATCGATGGCCTGCTTTGCGCTCGATAGGCGACCGAGATCGAGATCGATGGAGGCGTTGCGCAGGCGAACCTCCGACAGGCTGAGATTGAAGTCTACGTCGATCGGCACTGCGGCCTGTGCGCCATCGCCGCGGGAATCGATCAGCTCTTCCAGTTCTTCGATTCGACCTTCCAGATCGGAGCGACTCTCGAAGTAGTAACTGGCCGACTCGCCGTGAATGCGACCGTCCTCGAGTGCGCGCAGGAGTCGCAGTGCCCCGTTCGCGTCGTAGCCCGCGCGGGTGACTGTCTCGACGGCGATCCGATCCGCTTCGCGCTCCAGCTCGGCCGAGTATCCCGCTAGTTGGTCGCGAGCCAGTGCATGCCCACCCATGATCACCAGCCAGGCACCCAAGTAGTGATTGCCTCCGGACAGGAGCGTCGTTACGACACCAGCCGCTTCGTACGATTCGAAGCGACTTTCGTAGCTCATCTGCTCACGAAAACGATGGCGGTGGAGGAAGTGGGCGATGACGTGCGCCAGCTGATAGGCCAACTGACCCTCGTCGGTCATCTTCGTCAGGACACCGGTGTGCAGGTAGAGGTTGCCGTTCGGCAGAGAGTACGCAACGGGATAGGGGTTGAGTACGACGTGGGTTCGAACGTCGATGTCGCCGGCGCCCGACGCCTCGGCGATGCGCCGCGCGACTCGGTCGATTCGCTCCTGTGCGGCTCGGTCTTGGAGCAGAAGGTCCGCGTCGACCAGCTCCTCGTGGATCCGTTCGGATTGGGTCCAGAGGAGTAACTCATCCCCCTCAGGAACGAAGTCGCGCGACGAGATGGGTTCGAGTCGAGCTGACTGGCACCCCGTAGTCGTGACCAGCAACGCCGCGAAGAGACAGCGACCAGATCTGCTCATTCGTCTGGCTGAATAGGTCGGGGAGAGCAGGGGAGCAAGGACCAACGTTGCGGTACCAACGTTGCGGGTTGAAAGCGACGCCCCTATGGTCGGGCCGTGAGCTCGACTCCCTTCCGGCGTTGGTGGTTCGCCGCGACTCTGTTGTCGCTCGTGGGTTGCGGTGCGAGCCAAGGGCCGCCGCCTCCGGGTATGCCGATCGATCAGCTCCGGGCACAGGTTGATACGCTGTGTATGGCGCCTGTCTGGCTTGCGCTCGACATTCCCGATGCGGAGTCGCGGCAGCGGGATCTCGAGAAAGAGTTGGCGGAGCAGTTTCGCATAGCCGGCTTCGAAGTCGTCGATGAGGAGACGACTCGCTCTGCCCGATTCTCCGTCGCCGAGCGCGAAGGGGGATACTTCGACCCTCACACGGGGTGGCGAGACGAGGCCCGGTACGAGACGATTCGGCGTCTGGAGGCGGAGCATCTTCGTCACCAACTGGGTTGCGATGCGATCGCGTCAGCCTCGGTCGTCGAGGTCAATGCGCGCTTCGCGCTCGGAAGCGTCGCGTGGGACGGCATGGTCGAGACGATCCCCGATCCTTTGATGGAAACGACAGGTTGGGTGAAGGGACTTTCCCTGCACGTCCGTCTCGAGGATCTCGCCGGCGAGGAGATCTTCTTTCACGCCGGCGCGGTTCAACTATTGGCGACGTTCGAAGTTGGCGTCCTAACCTATCGTCTGGTGCCGGTCGACGAGTCGATGATACTCGCGGATGAGTATCGAAACCTGCACGCCATCCACCGCGCCCTCGCACCTCTGTACCGATAGGCGCGCGACGGCGCATCGCGGGCGCCTGTGCCCTACCTCGATGGTCCGCGCTTCCGCTGGCGCATCGGGTTGAACGGTTTGTTGTCCCTCGCTGACAACGCGCTCCGGGATAGTGGCGCGATTGCGGAGGGACACCGTGTCGAACACGATCGTTACGGGCAAGGAGATCGAGAAGTTGCGGCGCCGCGCCGATCGCGCGGCGCGGGTGCGGACGGCAGGGCTGCCGGAAGGATGGTCGACGTGTCGAGCCGACCCGATGCGCGTGGTGGCGGTGTTTGCCTCGCTGCAGGTGCACGCCGGCTACGTGTTGCGCGCCTACCAGTATCACTGGCGCGGCAACGGCAACGGCTGGGTCTGGGCGCTGCCCGCGGCAGACGAGTTTCCGCAGCCCGGCGATTACGAGCCCAGGAGCGGCCGGTCGTTGGACGTGCCGCGCCCGCCGCGCGCGCTCGACGATCCGATGCAGGTGATTTCCGGCGACGGAAGCCCTCGCTCGTACATCGAGGCGTCGCTGCTGGCGCGGCAGCTCGCGGAAATCGGCGCCCTCGGCCGCGGCTGCGACTGGTCGACGCACGAGGTCCTCGACAGCGACCCGACCGCGCAGCGAGGCGGTGCTTGGCATTGGCAGGGTCGGCGCCCGGCCGACTGGCGGCCGCGCGTCGTGAATTCAGCGGCCGGAACCCGCGTCGTGTTCCAAACGTACAGCGCCCTCGGCCGCGAAGTCGTCTATCGCCACGCCGACACCTACGCCGCCGACTCGTACATCCACACCAGCCGAACCACCAAGCTCGCCACCGCCGGCGGCATCATCTGAAGAGATTGTACGGCCCTCGGACGCGCTGCTCCGCAGATTTCCTATGGACGGTCCGCCGCTCGTCATCTAAGAACCCTCGTCGATGCCGAGGGGAGATCAGGTAGGGCGGTTGTACACCATCGTGATGAGTCTGGCCGCGACGCGGCGCGGGCTCACGGCCGCGATGTTGGCGGATAAGCATGCGCTGCCGCTGCGCACGGTGTATCGCGACCTCGAGGCGCTCGAGCAGGCGGGATTTCCGGTCACCAAGCTCGACGGCGGACGCTGGAAGCTGATCGAAGGCTGGGATCAGAAGATCCCTTTTCCGCTCAGCACCGGGGAGTTGTTCGCCCTGCACATCGCGGCCGATCTCATGGCGCCGCTGGCGGCGACGCCGGCCGGTAAACATCTCGCCAAGCTGCATCGCCGTCTGACCGGCGCGAAGCCGCGCCGCAAGAGCGGTCAGGCCGAGCTCTTTCCAGCGCCCGCGGGGGTGCTGCATCTGAGCGCCGCCTTCGAGATCGACTATGAGCCGCACGGCGAAGTCATCGATGCTCTGTGGGAGTCGATCGAAACGCGTCGGTCGGTGCGCGGCCGCTACCGCGCCGTGACATCATCGGAAGAGGGATGGCGGACGATCGACCCGTACGCACTGCACTACGATCCGAAGGTCGGCGCCATGTACGTGATCGGCTGGTGCCACGAGCGCGCGGACCTGCGCACCTTCGCGGTGCACCGCTTCGAGCGCGTCGAGAAGACGGAGCGTGAGTTCAAACGGCGCAGCGACTTCGACCTCGAGCGCTATCTCGAGCACTCGTTCGGGATCTGGACCGCGGCGGAGACCATCAACGTGCGCCTGCGCATCCACCCGCCGGCGGCAGCCTGGGTGAAGGAGCGCCGTTGGCACCAGACGCAGAAGATGCGCCAGCTCGCCAGCGGCGCGATCGAGCTCGACATGACAGTCGCCGATACAGTGGAGATCGTGCGCTGGATCCTCGGCCTCGGCGCCGACGTCGAGGTGCTGGCGCCGGCCGAGCTGCGCGACGAGGTGCGCGACATCCACCGTCGAGCGGCGAGCGACCTCACCCATCGGCCGAGCGCGGTGCCCGGAAAGCGCTCCTCGCGCAAGGAGTCGCAGGCGCCGCTGCCGAAGCGCGCTTCGACTGCGTCTTGAAGCGGTTGCGAATCGGCGGGTTTCTCAGACCAGCTCGACCGGATCGCCGGCGTTCACCCGTCCGGGAGTGACGATACTGGCGTAGACACCGAGGTTCTGGCCGGCGTCGCGCACGATCGAGCGCAGCACCGACGGATCCTTCGGCAGCTCTTGCTGAGCGTGCGTCGTCATTCCGCAGCGCACGGTCGGGATCTCGCAGCGGAGCCGCAGCGAACCGATCGCCAGTGTGCGGCCGTTCCAGTCGTTCTCCACCAACCCGCGCAATCCAAGATCGGTCTCGATCAGAAAGTTCGGTCGAAAGCGCCGCGCGTCCCACTCCGCCGCCGGATTCGCCTGTTTCATCGCGTCGAGCGACGCGGTGGTGAGCAGGTGCAGCGGGAAGGCGTCGAAGTAGGTGCCGGGAGGAGTGGTGAACTCAAAGACCACGCCGGGGTTGATCGACAGATCCGGCATCGCCTCGCCCTTCTCGCGACTCAGCTCCTCGCGCAGGTCCGCGTCCATGCCGGTCCACCGCATCACATCGAGGAGGATCCTTCGCGCCCGCTGGGTGCGCGTCAGTTTGCCGATCAGCGCCGCGCCGGGCTGTGCGCGGCGGTAATGGGCTCGGTCGGTCGCCGGCTGCACGGGCCAAAGCGTGACCGGTCGCTCGACCAGGGCCGACAGGCGCGCCGAGACGTTCGCATCGTCGCTGCCGACGCGCGTGCCGTCCGGCAGTGTGATCTCGACGTGCGGCGTGTTGCCGTTTGCCGGCTCCTCGCGGAAGCGCGCCGAGCACTGCAACAAGACCGGCATTCGCCTGGCGCCGCGAATCTCTCCGACCTTGTCGTCGCGCGTCGCCCACAGGCGATCGCCACGGATGCCGGATGGCCCGACGTCGCAGCCGGCGAGCTTCTCGCCGGCCATCGATTTGACCGGGTACCGCCAGACTTCGCGCACCGTTCCGACGATCGACATGGCGTTCACTCCCATTGGAACCTCCCAACTTCTGCGTGGTCGCCGCGTTCAGCCAGGCCCGCCAGACGACCGTCATCTGCTCCTGGATGTGGCACGTACCGTCGCGGCATATCTGGGGGGTGTATCGGGCCGGGATCAAGACTGCCAACCATCCGCGCCGGACAAGATCGGGCTAATCCGACTTTATTCATGAGTAAAGTCGGATTAGCCTCGCAATATCTATGGCCCTCGAGCTCTCCAACCGCTACTTGGCGGAGCCCATCGCGACCGATCTTGCCGAGAAGATGGTCTTCCTGAGCGGGCCGCGACAGGTCGGCAAGACGACGCTGGCGTTACGTCTGATCGGCGCTGCCAATCCGCGGCACCCCGCCCACCTGAGTTGGGATGACGTGCGCACGCGGCCCCGGATCCGCAACGCGGAGATGCCACCGGATGAGCCGCGGATCATCCTCGATGAGATCCACAAGTACGCGCGGTGGCGCAATTTGGTGAAAGGCCTTTGGGACCGGCGCGAGTCGGGGCAGTCGTTCCTGGTCACCGGCTCGGCTCGGCTCGAGACATACCGTCGCGGAGGCGACTCGCTGCAGGGTCGCTATCACTCGTATCGTTTGCACCCCGTATCGTTGCCCGAGGCCGGCGGCGGTCGCGATGCGTTCGACGCCCTCATGCGTTTTGGCGGATTCCCCGAGCCTCTTCTCCGAGGATCCGAGCGTCACTGGCGTCGCTGGCAGCGCGAACGTCTCGACCGTGTCGTGCGCGACGACGTGCGCGACCTCGAACGTGTGCGCGAGATCTCTCTGATCGACCTACTCATCGAGGCGCTCCCGGCGCGAGTTGGGTCGACGTTGTCGATCAAGAGCTTGCGCGAGGACCTCGAAGTTGCCCACGACACCGCAGAGCGATGGATAGGCATTCTCGAGAATCTGTACGTCTGCTTCCGCATCGCACCATATGGTCCGCCGCGCATTCGCGCGGTGAAGAAAGAGCGCAAGCTCTACCTGTGGGACTGGTCGATGGTCGAGGAGCCCGGTGCTCGCTTCGAGAATTTCGTTGCCTCGCACCTGCTGAAGCTGTGCCAGTTCTTGGAGGACACGCAAGGATACCGCATGGAGTTGCGCTTCCTGCGCGACACCGACGGCCGCGAAGTCGACTTCGTCGTGTTGCGCGACCGCAAGCCGTTGTTCGCCGTTGAAGTCAAAACCGGGGAGCGCAACGTCAGCCGATCCGTGCGCTATTTCAAGGAGCGAACCCAGGTCCCGGAGTGGTATCAGGTCCACCGCGGCAGCGAGGACGTCGTCGTCGACGGTGTGCGTCGTCTACCGTTTGCACGACTCTGCGAGGAGGTGGGAATTCCATGACCCGCTGGCGGGTTGGAAGGGCACACCGCCTGCGATCACCCTCTCGTCAACCCGGCCGGCTCCGGCGAGTCTCCGTCCGCGCCTAGGAGTACTGGGGAACCGCTGCACAAGTGGCTTCCTGCTGCGAAGCGCGATCCATCCGCGATCGCCTGCGTCGCCGAACCCTCGGCGTATCGGCCAGATACGCGGTCGGGTTCGGCTCCTTGCGCTCGCGGCGGCTCGCGCTTCTCGCGACGGAACCCACTTGCGCAGAGGTTCCCTAGGAACTCTCGCGGCGCACCGACTGAATCACTTCCTCGAGCTTTTGCAGGAAGCGCGAGCGATCGCGTTTGCCGAGCGGTGGCGGTCCGCCGGTCAGCTCGCCGGCGCTGCGCAACTCCGACAGCAGGTCGCGGGTGGCGACGGCCGAACCGATATTGTCTTCGGTAAAGATGTTGCCGGTCGAACCGATGGCGCGCGCCCCCGCCTGCAGGCAGCGGCTGGCAAGCGGGATGTCGGCGGTGACGACGATGTCTCCGGGCTCGAGCCGTGCGACGATCCAGTCGTCGGCCGCGTCGAACGCGCCGCCGACGATCTCGAGCGTCACCCACGCTTCGCTGGGAACGCGCATGCGCGAGTTGGCGACCACGGTGACGTTCAGCCGATGGCGTCCGGCAACCCGATAGACCTCCTCTTTGACCGGGCAGGCGTCCGCGTCGATGAAGATATGCAGCATCGGCAAGCTCCTCCGCGA
>CADEER010000134.1 GCA_902826395.1 uncultured bacterium | reverse complement strand
CGACAGTCTCCCAAGGAGGGGGAACTGCTGTCGAGATTGCGTCGGGTGCATTCGGTCCGTCGCGCTCGCCGTGCTAACGATGCCGAGCGAAATGCGAAGCGTCACCGATCGGATCGAGCATTGCCCGACAGCGATTGAGAGTCGCGCGTGACGCAGCTCCGTTTGCTCGCGTCGCCTCGTTTCGCGCCGTTTTTCTGGACGCAGTTTCTCGGCGCGCTGAACGACAATCTCTTCAAGAACGCGTTGGCGATCCTGGTTGTCTATCGCGGGCTTTCGCTGGGCAGTATCGAGCCGCGCGACGTCGTGGTGATGAGCGCCGGTCTGTTCGTCCTGCCGTTCGTGCTGTTCTCGTCGTTTGCCGGGCAGCTCGCCGATCGCTTCCCCAAGCCGCGCCTCATCCGTTGGACCAAGGCGGCCGAGATCGTCCTGATGCTGGCCGGCGCCTCGGCACTGGCGCTCGGCCATCTGCCGGCGCTGCTGATCGTCCTGTTCCTGATGGGGGCGCAGTCGAGCTTCTTCGGTCCGGCCAAGTACAGCATCCTGCCGCAGCTCCTCCGCGAGCACGAGCTGATCGGCGGCAACGCGCTGGTCGAGACCGGGACGTTTCTCGCAATTCTCCTCGGCACCATTCTCGGCGGCGTGCTGATCGCTTCCGAGGACTACGGCCAGTATCTGGTCGGAGCAGCGGTGTGTCTGCTGGCAGTGGCCGGATGGCGGGCGAGTCTGCGGGTGCCGTCCTTGCCGGCGGAGAACCCCGACCTCGCGCTCGGTTGGAATCCGATCACGCCGGTGCGTCAGACGGTGACGGCGACGCGGTCGAACCGCATGGTGTTCCTCTCGGTGCTGGGCATCGCGTGGTTCTGGTTCTTCGGCAGTTGCTTCATCACCGTCCTGCCCGAGTACGGCAAATCGACACTGCATGGCGACGAACACGTCGTGACGCTGCTCCTCTCGCTGTTCTGCATCGGCACCGCCGCGGGATCGCTGCTCTGCGAGCGGTTGTCGGGAGGAGTGGTCGAGCCGGGGCTCGCGCCGGTCGGATCGATCGGCATGACCGCGGCGGCGTTCGACCTCTTTTTGATCGGCGTGCCGCTGCCCGAAGCGACGTCCGGTCCGCTGCGCGGCGTCCTTGCGTTTGCCAGTGGTCCGGCGGGATGGCGCATCATGCTCGACTTCGTGCTCATCGCGCTCTTCGCCGGCCTGTTCATCGTGCCGCTCTACGCCATCGTGCAACAGCGCGCCGCGGCGACGCATCGCGCCCGGGTGATCGCTGGCTGCAACATTCTCGGCGCACTGTTCATGGTCGTGTCGTCGGCGATGCTGATGGGCCTGTTCCAGCTCGGCTTGTCGATTCCGCAGGTATTCGCGGTGATCGCGCTCTTGAATGCCGCAGCGTCGGCCGTCGTGTATCTGGCGGCGCCCGAGTTCGCGTCGCGCTTTGCGAACTGGTTCGCGGCGGGAGGGCCGCTGCGGCTCTTTCCGGGGCGGTGATCGCGCTGCGCGTTGATCAGTCTTCCGCCGGCTTGCCGCGCAGGCGTTTCTGATCGCCGCGTTTGCGCTTTGCATCGAGCCGCTGCCGGCGCTGGGTGCGGCTCGGGTTGGTGGCGACACGCCGCCGCGGCGGACGCAGCGCGGCGCCGAGGATCTCGCGAAAGCGCTCGATGACTTCAGCGCGGTTGCGCTCGCGATCGCGGTGTCGGTCACAGCGCAAGAGCAGCTCGCCATTCTTGGTCACGCGGGTGGCGAGGACGCGCAGAGCGCGCTGGCGATCGGGTTCGGGCAGGGATGGGGAGTTGGCGAGGTCGAAGCGCAGCACGACCTTGGTTTCGACTTTGTTGACGTTCTGCCCGCCCGGCCCGCCCGAGCGGGCATAGGACAGCTCGAGCTCGCTCAACGGAATGACGACCCGGTCGTCGATTTCGATCTCTCGCATGCGCGGCATCCTGGCAGAGTGTAGCGTGTCGCCCCATCGGTACGCACGAACGTGGAGACGCGCGTATTGCCGTCTCGCCAGGGGCGGGCGAGATTCGCGCGATCGTCGCGGTCGCCAAATCTCGAACCCCGACTTCCGACCATGACCAGCGAGCGAACCTACTACGTCGTTTCGGCGACCTACAATCTGTCCTGGGCTTCCCTGGGGGCGATCTATCCGCTCTTCCTGATGTCGCGCGGCCTGGATCTCTTCCAGATCAACGTCATCCTGGCCGTTTATCTGTTCTGCAACTTCGCCTTCGAGGTGCCGACCGGTGCGGTGGCCGACATATTCGGCCGCAAGGTTTCGTTCCTGCTGAGCTGTGCGATCCGCGCCATTGCCTTCCTCATCTACTTCTTCGTCGACTCCTTTGCGGGATTCGTCATGGCCGAGATGATCGATGCAGTCGGGACGACGCTGGCGAGCGGCGCGCTCGATGCCTGGGCGGTCGACGAGACGCGGCGCGAGGGCAGCACGACGCCGGCCGATCGTCTGTTCGCGCGCGCCAAGACCATCTCGCACGCCGCGATGATCGTCAGCGGCCTGTGCGGCGGCATCGTCGCCGAGAGCGACATCGCCTATCCGTGGTTGCTCGGCGTCGCCGGCTTCACGATCACCGGTCTGATCGCGTCGGTCGCGATGCGCGAGCACCGGCCCGCACCGGAGATAGTCGAGGGTCGCCAGGTCGGATGGTTCGAGCGGTTGAACCCGCTGCCGTCGCTGCGAAGTCAGGTGCGCGGCGGTCTCGACACCGTCGTCGGCAACCGGACGCTGCGCCTGCTGTGCCTGCTCACGGCCGCGCTGGCGTTCGCGCACATGCCGGTCATGCAGTACTGGCCGGCGCACCTGACGGAGATCTCCGGCGCCGGTACGACGACGATCGGCTGGATGTGGGCGGCGATCAACGTCGCGGCGCTGATTGGCAGCGCGTCGCTGCCGCCCCTGCGGCGTCGCGTGAGCCGGCGGTCGCTCGCGGTATTGCTGACGGTGATGCGCGACGCCGGTGTTGTCGCCGCGGCGGCGGCGGTAGGCTTCGGAAAAGCGGCGGCCGGCTTGATCGTCTTCTTCCTGGGGATGGGCGCGAGCGATCCGCTGCTGCACGGCTGGATCAGCGATCACGCCGACAGCAAACAGCGCGCGACGATCCTGTCGGTGCAGGGGATGTCGTTCATGTTCGGCGGCGCCGTCGGCCTGCTGGTTGCCGGTCTGGTCGCGCGCACACACGGCGTACCGGCGGGATGGGTGGTGTCCGCGTTCGCGTTCTCGTTCGCCGTCTGGCTCGCCTGGACCGCGACGCGCGAACCCGACGCACGCGGCGAGATGTTGGCTCCCGAACGCCCCGCTTCCGAAGAGGCTAGGCTGGAGGCTTAACGACCTGTTGAAGAACTGCACGGCGCCTGGCTGCGATGCGAATTCGCCAGGCGAGGCACAGGCGAGGCAAGGCAAGGTCTTTCAGTATGAGCCTCGCCTCGCCTTTGACTCGCCTTCGCCTTCCGCGCACCGCCGCTGCTGTAAGAGATGTACTCAACGGGCTGTCATGCGCCGACGCGCAGACTTCACGTCAAGCGAGTGAGTCGGGCGCGTCGCTTGTCTGCGTATCGCGGTCGAGCGGGATCCAGATGCGGAACGCCGATCCCTTGCCGAGCTCGCTCTCGAGCGAGACGTTGCCGCCGAGGACGGTCAGCAATCGCTGCACGATGTGCAGACCGAGGCCGGCGCCGCGCTGGCCCCTCGCCGTGTCGCCTTGTTGGAAGGGATCGAAGATCGTCTTGCGCTGGTGATCGGCAATGCCCGGTCCGGTGTCGGTGACGGTCACCTCGATGCCGTCGTCGACGTCGCGCGCGGTGATACAGACGCGGCCGCGTTCGGTGAACTTGAGCGCGTTGGTCACCAGGTTCTTGACGATCACGCGGAGTTTGATCGGATCGGTGCGCGGCTGCCGCAGCCGCGCCGGGAAATCGCGCTGCAGCTCGACGGCCTTGCCGCTCCGCAGGACGCGGGTCTCTTCCTCGATCTCGGCGACCAGTGCGGCGACGTCGACCGGCTCGACTTGCAGCGGGATGCGGCCTGCCTCGACGCGGCTGAGCTCGAGCGTCGTGTTGACCAGGTCGAGCAGCTCGCGCGCTTGCCGGTGGATCTTGCCGATCGTGCTGCCCTGATCGTCGGTGAGGCCGCCGAAGGCCTTGTCGAGCAGCATGTCGCTGTAGCCGATGATGACGTTGAGGGGGGTGCGCAGCTCGTGCGAGAGATTGCCGACGAACTCGGCGCGCGCTTTCTCGGCGCGCGCCAGGTCCTGCGCCAACTGGCGATAGCGCGCCCCGTCGATCGCGCCGCCGCGCTCGATCGCCACCTGCTCGAGACCCTCGGCGACGGCGGCGCGCAGGCGGTTTCGGTTGCCGCGCTGCACGCAATCGGCGGCGCCCGCCTTGAGGCAGGCCACGACGTCGTCCTGGGCGATCTCACCGGTGGCGACGATGAGCGGCGCCGCGGGGCGAAAGCCGATGCTGCGCACGCCGTCGATGCCGCCGAGGACATCCCAGTCGGCGACGATCGCATCGGGTGGTGCGCCGTCCAGGCAGCCGGCGGTATCGCCCGGCGTCGCGGCCCAGTCCCAGACGATCTTGCCGAGCGGCGCCAATGCGGTCGCCAGCTCCTTGGCGCGGCTCCGGGAGCGGTCGACGAAGATGACGCGAATAGTTCTCACGAGGGTTCCGGGGCGGGCGCGATCCTACGGAAGATAACAAGGCAGACTATCATTGTCGTGGCAATTCTCATCAACGGACGCAATGAAAGTGCCGCCCGTGCGAAACGGTGCGCCGTCCGACGAGGCAAGCCGCAGGGGCGTCCGTGTGGGCACTGTCCAACGCAGCCGCTAGTCCGTAATGCGAACCGCAACTTTTCGTCAGAATCCGTCGAAATCGAAATCCAAATCGAAATCGACCAGGATCCGCGATTTCGATTTCGATTTGGATTTCGATTTCGATCGAAGTCAGCCCTTGGAGGGCTCCAAAGGTTCAAGTTCTGCGGCGGCTCAGCCCCACGTGCGTTGCCAAGTCGCGGCCTATGTGTTTGAAACTCAGTCATTTCGGCGAGGGACTTCGATGGCGGGCGAGAAGGCCAAGGAAAACAAGACGCTCCAGGCAGCATGCGCGAGCTGTGGAAGCGAGATGTCGGTTGAGCTCTTGCGCGGAGTGACAACCGGCACCGGTCGTTCACGGCGGATCGTCGCGGTGTGCAAGGCCTGCCTCGACAAGGGATGGGATCCGGCGGCACCGGCCACGCCGGCGCCGGAAGTCGGCTGATCCTCCTCAGCGCCACCGCCGAGCATGGACTTCAGCATCTCCGACGACGATCGGATCCTGCGCGGCTCGGTGCGTGACTTCATCGAGGGCGAAGCCAATCAAGTCTGGCGCGAGATCGAGGAGACCGATGAGCTGCCGGACGGATTGATCGCCGGCGCCCGTGATCTCGGACTGCTCGGGCTGAGCATCCCGGCCGAGTACGGCGGCCTCGATCTGACGGTGACGCAGAAGGCGCTGGTGCACGAGATGCTCGGTCGCGGCCCGTGGGGTCTGGCGAGCTACATCAGCGTCCACACCGGCATCGGCTGCGTCGGCATCGTGCGCTTCGGCAGCGACGAGCAGAAGCGCCGCTATCTGCCGAAGATGGCGACCGGTGAATGGCTGGGGTCGTTCGCCCTCACCGAGCCGGGCTCCGGCTCCGACGCGCGCAACATGAAGACGCGGGCCGAGCGCGACGGCGACGCGTACGTGCTCAACGGCCACAAGACCTTCATCACCAACGCCCCCAAGGCGCACCACTTCTTCACCTTCGCCCGCACCGGCGACTCGGTGAGCGCCTTCCTGGTCGACGCCGATACGCCCGGCGTTGCGATCGGTCAGGTGTTCGACACGCTCGGCCATCGGGGATCCTACATCTCCGAGATCGTCTTCGAGAACGCGCGCATTCCCGCACACGCTCTCGTCGGCGAAGAGGGGCGCGGCTTCGACTACGCGAAGCGCTGTCTATCGGAGGGGCGGACGACGCTGGCGGCGCGCTGCGTCGGCTCGGCGCAGAAGGCGATGGAGCTGGCGCTCGAGTACGGCAGCCAGCGCGAGACGTTCGGAAAGCCGATCGCCGACCACCAGTCGATCGCCTTTCGCCTGGCGCAGATGAGCGCCCGCACCGAAGCAGCGCGGCTGGCGGTCTATCGCTCGGCGTGGCTGCTCGACCGCGGCGAGGCCGCCGTGCGCGAGTCGTCGACCGCCAAGCTGCTCGCTGCCGAGGGCGGCTGGCAGACCGTCGACGACGCGATGCAGATTTTCGGCGGCAACGGCTACGTGCGCTGCGAGTACATGATCGACCGCATCTGGCGCGACATCCGCGTCGCCCGCGTCTACGACGGCTCGAGTGAGGTGCAGCAGATCGTCATCGCCGGCCGCCTGCGCAAAGGCGACGTCGAGACCGCGATGTAGAGAAGCGGTAGCGACCGCTCCTCCGGCGCAGCTCTGTCGGTATCGGTATCGCTTTCGGTATCGGTATCGAACCGAGCGAACGATGACGTCGATACCGATACCGAAAGCGATACCGATACCGATGTTGGGTGAGGTCGGGCGGATCCAACGATGAACGCAGCGGTGTACATCCACCCCATCCTCGGCACCGCCGTTTTGGGGTTGCTGCTCTACGCCGCCTCGCTCGGCTTGCGCTCGCGCGGGCGCAGTCGCCGGCGCGCGGCGCTGCTGGCGCAGCACGCTCGCATCGCGCCGCTGTGTCTCGTCGCGGTGGGGCTGACGTGGGTGGCGGGTGTTCTCTCGACCGCGTTCCTGCGCAGCGATCTGACGGTCGCTGACAGCGCGCACTTCGCGCTCGGTGCGGCGCTGGTCGCCGTGCTCGGTGCCAGCTACTGGAGCTCGCGCGCGGCGCTTGCCGGCGGCGAGAACGCGCGCGAGCTGCACGCGTGGCTCGGCGTCGCCGCCGTGTTGCTCGCGTTCGCGCAGGCCTTCACGGGGCTGCGCATCACTCCCTGAACAGCGCGAACGTCGACTACTTCCGTACACGTACACGTACACGTACACGTACACGTACTCGTACGCGTACACGATCAAAGGGATTTCTGCCGGAAGCTCCGTGTACGTGTACGTGTACGCGTACGAGTGCGTGTACGGTAGCGAATCTTCGTCTTTCTAGAGAAGAAGGATCGCTTCCGCGGCGCTGGAGCCGGTGCGGACGGCGCCTTCGATGGTCGAGCCGGTCAGCCAGTCGCCGGCGTAGAGCACGCGCTTGCGCGGCCGGCGCAGGAAGGTGCGCATGCGCCGGTAGTGACCGGGCTCGGGCAGGACGACGGCCTGTTTGCGTGGATAGACGCGGATCCAATCCGGATCCGCGAGACGGCCAAAGATCGTTTCCGCATCGCGCCGCAGCTCGTTGATCATCTGCTCCGGTTCGAGCTCGATCAGCTCGGCGCTGCGCCAGCTCGTGGCGTGCACCGAGATCATTTCCTTGCCCTCGGCAACGTACGGCGGCGCCCATTCCGAGATCGCGCGAATGCGGGCGATGGGGTGTTTGCCCGGCCCGGCCGGCGTCACCAGCGGGTGCTGGTAGGTGATCTTCCGCTCGTAGCCGAAGTAGAGCAGGACGTTGGGGACGTAGCGCACCGCCGCGATTTGGGCGCGATCCTCTTCGCCGAGATTGCCGCGCAGGCGTGCGATGGCCGGCGCCGGCATCGCGATGATCGCGTGGTCGGCTTCGATCGAGCCGCCGGAGTGATGCACCAGCACCGACTGGGCGCGTTCCTCGATCTCGCTCGCCTTGCAGCCGGTGCGCACCTCGACGCCCTTGGAGAGCGCGTCGCAGAAGGTGCCCATGCCTCCGTCGACGGCGAGCATGTGCCAGCCGCGGCCGTGTCGCACCAGCGCCTTGGCGAGAGCCGACGAGGCCTGGTCGGCGCCGAAGTAGAAGAACGGCTCGACGCTGGCGCGCAGCAAGTACTGGTAGGCGGTCTCGCCGAGGCGCCGGCGTCCCCAGCTCTCGATCGTCGAGCCGCGGTCGAGGTGGGCTAGGCTGCCGGGTTTGCCGATGTGCAGGGGACGGCGCAGGAAGGACTGCGCGAACAGCGACAGGGCGCGCGCCTTGCCGGTCGTCGAGATGAGGGGGAACTCCACCAGACGCCGCGGCGAGCGGAAATCGAGCGGCAGCTTGCCGAACGGCGTCGCGACCACGCCGGGCTGCTTCTCCGGCTCGAAGGTGGGAATGCGCAGCTCGTTCATCAGCGCCCGCGTATCGTCGTAGAAGCTGGCGATGAAGCCGGCGCCCGTGTTGACGACGCAGCCGCCGACCTGCTCGGTGCGGCCGCGGCCGCCGATGCTGGGCTCCGCTTCCAGCACGGTGACCCGGATACCGGCGTTGGCGAGGCGAAACGCTGCGGTCAACCCGGCCACCCCACCGCCGACGACGACGCAGCTGCGACTCATGCCGCGACTGTCTAACGCGGATGGCCTAGGGAGTCGACCGCAGGCGCGCCGCTCCCGTGCCGACGTTCAAAGGTAAGAAGAGATGCGGGAATTTACGCGGAAACAGATCACGCCCTCGTTCGCGACACTGCGGAAAGGCTTGCTCGAATTCGCCTGCGACGATAGTCAAGCGGATGCATCGATATCGGTTTAGGGGCTCTCCTACGCCGGCATCTCGCTTGCCTGTCGGCCGGCGCCCCGGCGTCGAGCTGTCGGTGGCGTTGCTCTCGGCCGCCATCGGCATCTCGGCTGGTGGTGTCCCGGCTCAGGCGCAGATTGAGCGAACGATTGGCGGCGCTTGTCATCTCGTCCGGCCGAGCCTGGACTGCAATGAGAACGGAGTCGTCGATTCGTGCGAGGTGCCGCGCTTCGCTTTCGCCGCCGCCGAGGCGCACGAGTTGGGTGGGGAGCGCTTCACGTTTGCGCTGCGGGTGGGCGATCTGGATGGTGACGGTGCGCTCGACGTTGTAGCCGCCGACGGCGATCTCGGGATTTTCGTGCTCTGGAACGATGGCGACGGACGTTTCCAACCCATGCAAGTGCTCGATTGGCCGTCGGTACGCGTGGAGCTGTCGGATCTCGATCGAGACGACCGCCTGGACATCGTGGTTCCCGGTGTTGCTGGGCTACGCGTGTTTTGGAACGACGGAAACCGCCTCTTTACGTTCTCCGGTGAGCTTGCGGAAGTCCCTCCGTTCACGGCGTTGGCGGTGGGCGATTTCGTGGAGGATGGACGCCCCGACCTCCTGGGCTTCGTTCCCGGCAAACTCGTGCTCGTTCGCAACACCGGTGACCGGACCTTCGCCCCGGTAGTCGATCTAGAATCTGCCGCACCCACCTACGCCATCGCGGTCGCAGATCTAAACGGCGATGCGCACATTGACGTGGTCGCGCATTCGGGCAACCGGGTGCTGGCGTGGGGCGGCGACGGGGTGGGCGGATTCCTCCCGTTGTCTACGCCACAGCAGTCCATCAACGCGCCCATCGCGCTGATGGACGTGAATCGCGACGGAGCCATCGACGTCCTGACGGGCGGGCCCGAGCTCCGCGTGATGCTCAACGACGGCGCCGGGGGGCTGGCAGCGCCGAGCTTCTTGACGGCGGTACGAGCAGCGAGCTCCATTCTCGTCGGCCTGGTCGATGACGACGAGCACCCGGACATCGTCGTCGGCGACTACTCCGACCCGCTTGCGGTACTGTCGGCGACCGAACCGGCGGGAACCTTCTCTCGCGCGGGAGTCCTTCTTCCTTCCGCCAACGTTGTCGACGCGGCGATCGGCGACGTCGACGGCGATGGGTATCGCGACCTGCTTGCCCTGCAAAGCCTCGCCTCAACCCTCTACGTCGTTCGGGGCCTGGCGACGGGAGGTTTCGAGGCGCCGGGAGTCGTCGTAGCCGGAACCGGGTTCGTCCAAGCGGCGACGCCGCTCGATGCCAATGGCGACGGCCTGACCGACGTGGCGGTCGCGAGCGAGATGTCTCGCGACCTTGCGATCGTTCAGAACGACGGCACGGGAGTATACTCCCGCGTCGCTGCGATCGGCGTCTCGACCTTCGATGTCGCAGCCGGAGATTTCGACGGCGATGGTCGCGACGACTTGGTGGTCGAGGATCAGACGGCGCAGCACGTGCGCGTATACCTGAACCGCGACGACGGTTCTCTGGCGCCGGGGCCGATTGCCGACGACGGATTCGTCGCATCTTTGGGCTTCGCCGATGTCTCCGCCGACGGGCGGGCTGACGTCATCTCCGCGCGCGGCAACCGCACGGCCATCTCGATCGCGGTGGCGGCCGGCACGACGGCGCTTGTGGCACCCGTGGAGATCGACGCCCAGTTTCCGGTCGGAGTCCTGCGCGCGATCGACGTCGACCAAGATGATCGGATCGACCTGGTCATTGGCGGCCAAGGCTCCGTAGCGGTGTTGTGGAACGAGGGTGAGCTCCGTTTCGCCCATTCGGTGGTGCTTGCTGTTGGCGCACCGATCGATGTCGCCGCCGCCGACTTCGACGGCGACGGCGAGCTCGATCTGGTGGTTGAAAACGACCTGACGGACAACCGGTTCTTCAATGACTTCACGATCATCCGCCAGCAGGGGCGGCAGTTGTCGCGGGCCACGGGATTCAACGAGCAGCGCTTCGTGCGCCGTGGTGGTCTCGTCGCCGCCGACCTCGATCGCGACGGAAACGCCGACGTCGCCTATCTGGCGGCGGGCGCGAAGCTCGCACGCGGACTCGGCGACGGCACCTTTGTTGGCCCCTACTCGTTGGGCACCGGTCAGCCCAACGCCATCGCCATCGGCAACGTCGATGGTGACGGCGTGCCGGACCTCATCCTGACGGAGGCCACTTCGTCGGGCAGTGCAAGTCTGGTCGCTACTCTACCGAACCGCGCCGTCGCGCCGACCTCCACCGACTGCGATCACAACGACGTTCCCGACGATTGCGATCTCGATGCCGATGCGGACTCCGTGCCCGATGCTTGCGATCGTTGCGCCGGCGCCCCGGATCGGCTCGACATCGATGGCGACGACACCCCCGACTGCCTCGACAACTGCCCAGACCAGGCCAATCCCGCGCAGGCCAACGCAGACGGAGACCGCCTGGGCGATGCATGCGACGGATGCCCTGCCGATGCGGCCAAGGAGGCTCCCGGTGTCTGTGGATGTAGCGCCGCGGACGTCGACTCCGACCGGGACGGCGCCTTCGACTGCCAGGACGGCTGCCCGCAGGATTCGCACAAAACGCAGCCGGGCGTCTGCGGCTGTGGCGTCGCGGAAGGCGATCGCGATGGAGACGGGGTCCCGGATTGCGCCGACGCGTGCCCCGCCGATCCGTTCAAGATCGAGCAGGGCGTCTGTGGCTGTGGATTTTCCGATCAGGATGACGACGCGGACGGTATGCCCGACTGCATCCCGGTGACACCGTCGACTCCCGTCTTCACCGCGACGCCGACGCCGACGCCTTCGCGGACACCGGCCGACGTCCTCGTCGACGACCCGCGCGACATCGTCGACGCGGCCATCGGAGACGGTCTCTGCCGCACCGCCCTCGCTACGTGTACTTTGCGGGCGGCGCTGCAGGAGGCAAACGCTGCTCCGGGTCTCGATCGGATCCGGATCGGCGTGCCGCGGGTGACTCTGTCGCTGCCCGGCAGGAACGAGGACGCGGCTGCCACCGGTGATCTCGACGTCACCGATCCGGTCGTCGTCATCGGTCACCCGTTGATCCGCCGCGTCATTGACGGCGGCCAGATAGATCGGGTGTTCGACGTGTTCCCCTCCGGTCGCCTTACTCTGCTCGACGTCGTGGTACGGGGAGGGGAGGAAGAAACCGAGAGAGGGGCGCGCGGCGCGGCCGGTGGGATCCTGAACGAGGGCGACCTGATCTTGCGCAATACCCGGATCATCGCCAATGCCACTGACGCGGCGCTTAATTCGGCGGCATCGGCAAGCGGCATTCTCAACCGCGGCACGTTCGATGCCACCGACGTCGAGATCATCGACAATCCCGGAGGCAGCGCTTCCGCGATTTACAACACGGGCCAGATGCGGATCGACGGTGCGCGGATCGCAGGTCGCGGCCGGAGCATTCTCGTCAACACTGGAACCGCGTGGCTCGTCGGCGTCGTGATTGGCGACGAGCTGCAGAGCGACTTTCGGATTGGCGTCGTCGTGAACGACGGCGCCCTGGAGATTGAAGACTGCCGCCTGGAGCTCACGTTCGGTCTGACGTTACGTTTCCGCAATCGCGGCGAGTTGCGTCTCACCGCCTGCGAGGTGCCAGGCGGACTCGGCGGCATCCTTCTGAACGAAGGTGTGTTGTGGATTCGCGACAGCCTGCTGCGTGACAGCTCGGGTGAAGTCTCTGGAGCGGCCGAAGATGGAAGCATCGTCAACGTCGGCTCGGCTCTCATCGAATCGACGACGATCGCCGACGTCAACGGCCTCGCCAACAGTGGTCATTTGATCGTCCGCAACACGACGATCGCCGGTACCGGGAGCGCAGCGCAGGTGAGCGGCATCGACAATTCGGGAACGGTCGAGGTGTACAGCTCGACGGTCGTCGAAGGGCGGGGCTCCTCCGGCCGCAGTAGCGGCCTCGCGAATCGCGGCGGCGGCGTAGCGACGGTCGAGAGCTCGATTCTCGCCGGCAACATCTCGGGAGGTAGCCGCGAGGATTGCTCGGGTACGATCGAGTTTCTTGCCACCAACCTTGTCGAGAACCCAGCGAGCTGCGACTTCACGGGAAACGTCGCCGGTGTCATCACTGGGGTCGATCCCGGGCTCGCCACTCTCGATGACAATGAGGGAATTACCCCCACCATGCCTCCGCTGAGCACAAGCATCGTCATCGACGCGGGCGCGGAGTTCGACGATGCCGCTTGCCTGGAGCTCGACCAGCGCGGCCTGGAGCGGCTGTTCGGAGACCGCTGCGATCTCGGCGCCGTCGAAGCTGCCACCACCTGCGGTGATGGCGAGCTCGACCCCGCCGAGCAGTGCGACGACGGCAACCCAATCTCCGACGACTGCTGCTCGGCTGTCTGCACCATCGAGCCGCTCTTCGGTGCCGGCGACGCCAACTGCGACGACCGTCGCGGTGCCGCCGATCTGACGGCGATCATCCGCGGGCTTGCAGGTACGGTAGACGAATGCGCCCTCGCCGACACCGACGGCGACTGCGAGATCACCGCCGCAGATCTCGATGCCGCCGTCGCGGCGATCTATGCAAGGGAGCGTCGCGTCTTCCACCCGCGGCCGAGCATCGAGTGAGGCGGCCACTAGATCGAAAGAGCGCGGATGGGTTCTTGACCTGGTCAAGCTCAGGTGTGGCGTCGCGCATGGCGTCTGAGGAGAGCAACCCGGCGGTCGCACACGGTAGTCGCAATCTGCAAAATTTCGTGGTGACACGTGGTGCGTCGCTCGCTATTCTCGCCGGCGGAGGAAGATGATGATGCGTGTGATCAAGAAGACGGTTCTCGTGCTCTGCGTTGCGATCCTCGTCGCGACCCAGGTCTCTGCTGCCGATCCTCTCGCGGTTCGCGAGCGCCAGCCCGGCTTCGCTCTGGCGGCGGCCGGTCTCAACCTGTTCTACATTCCGGTTCGCTTCGTGCTCACTGTATTCGGGGCCCAGCTCTCCGGCCTGACCGGCTTCCTCACGCTGGGTGATCAAGAGGCGGCCGGCGATGTGGCCAGCGTCTTCGACGGCACGCAGTATCTGTCCCCCGCCCACGTCGAAGGCAGCGAAACGGTCCGCTTCGGCCCGCCGGAATTTCCGTAGGTCGCGCAGCTCAAGAAATCGCCTCTCCCTCGAGGGACTGACGGAAAACTAAAGATCAGTGAC
>CADEER010000133.1 GCA_902826395.1 uncultured bacterium | reverse complement strand
TACTCGGCGTCGAGCTGCTCGCGCGCGGCGGCGAGCGCTGCTTTGCGCGCCTTGTCGACCTTCGGGTGGCTGAGATCGAGGTCGCGGATCGTCGACGTCAGCACGTCGGCGACGATGGCGCGCGTCACCCACTTGTGGTCGGCCGGGATCACGTACCACGGAGCCCACTTGGTGCTGGTGGCGCCGAGGGCCTCTTCGTAGGCCTTCATGTACGCGCTCCAGTGGCCGCGCTCGGCGAGGTCGGCGGTCGAGAACTTCCAGTTCTTGTCGGCGTCGTCGAGGCGGTCGAGGAAGCGGCGCTTCTGTTCGGCCTTGGAGACGTTGAGAAAGAACTTGAGGATCAGCGTGCCGTTGCGCACCAGGTGGCGCTCGAAGGCGTTGATGTCGTCGTAGCGATCACGCCAGAAGCTCTTGTCGCGCTTGTGCGGCGGCAGCTTGGCGTCGTCGAGCAGCTCGGGGTGCACGCGCACCACCAGCACGTCTTCGTAGTAGGAGCGATTGAAGATGCCGATGCGACCGCGCTCGGGCAGGGCCTTCATGTAGCGCCAGAGAAAATTGTGATCGAGATCCTCGCTGGAGGGCTTCTTGAAGCTGAAGACCTGGCATCCCTGCGGATTGACGCCCGACATCACGTGCTTGATGGTGCCGTCCTTGCCGGCCGCATCCATCGCCTGCAGGACGACGAGCACCGAGTAGACGTCGTTGGCGTAGAGCAGCTCCTGGGCCTCGGCGAGCTCGGCGAGATTGACGCGCAGCACTTCCTGGGCGCGCGCCTTGATGGCGTCCTTGCCGAGCTCCTTCATCTCTTTGGTCTGCGCCCAGCCGGGGTCGTGGCTCTTCAAGCGCAGCTTGCGTCCGGGCGGGACGCGCAAACGAGAGATCAAATCAGGACGGATCATGCTTGCTCCTTACATTGCGACGGTGCTGCCCATTCTCCCGTTTAGCCGACGACCACGGAGCTGAGCAGCATTGCCAGCACGGTCGAGGTCACAGTGGCGACCAACCCGGGCCACATGAAGCTGTGGTTGAGCAGGTATTTGCCGATGCGCGTCGTTCCGGTCTGGTCGAAGGACACGGCGGCGAGCACGGTGCCGTAGGTGGGAAGAAAGAACGCGCCGTTGACGGCCGGGTACATGGCGAGGAGTAGCCAGGGAGCGAGACCGAGACCGAGGCCGACGGGCATCAGCGTGACCACGGTTGCCGCCTGGCTGAACAGCAGCGCGCTCAGGAAAAAGAGGCCGAGGGCGAAAATCCACTGCGCGTCGCCGATCAGCGCCGAGATCTCGGCGACGATCTGGTTCTCGTTGGCTGCGAAGAAGGAGGCGCCCAGCCAGGAGATACCGAGAATCGAGATTACCGCCGACAGCCCGCCACGCATGACGCTGCCCTTGATCATCGCCTCCGGCTTCGCGTCGAACAGCAGAAGAATGAAGCCGCCGATAGCGAGCATGACGATCATGATGGCGCTGGCGGCGTCGATCTGACCGGTTCGCGCCACGCCGTCGACCACGGTCGAGTAGGTCGGCCGCAGCTCCGGAACGAGGCCGAGCACGACGACGACGACGATGCCGATCAGAAACAGCAGCGTTGAGCCGCGCGCCTTCGCTAGTGCGGCACCGGTGAGCTCCTGCGCGGCGCTGTCCGCCGGCGGCTTTACCTTGCCGCTGGCGAGGTGCTCCCGGTAGACCGGATCCTCGTCGAGCGGCAAACCCTTCCAGGCAACCGACAACGCTCCGACCACGACCGCGATCAGCGTCGACGGGATGATCACCAGCAACACCTGCGGCAGTCCGATGTCGTGCCCCGCCAGCACGCCCAGCAAGGCGACCGTGGCAGCCGAGATCGGCGACGCGATGACTCCTTGCTGCGCGGCGATGACACTGATCGACAGCGGCCGCTCCGGCCGCACGCCGGCTTTGCGCGAAACTTCGGCGATCACGGGCAGCAGCGCGTAAATGACGTGCTGGGTTCCGGAGGCCATGATCAGGACGTAGGTGACGAGTGGTGCGATGAACGTAATGTACTCGGGGCGCTTGCGCAGGATCCGCTCGGCGACCAACACCAGGTAGTCGAGCCCGCCCGCTGCCTCCATGGCCGACAAGGCGGTCACCACCGCAATGATCATGCCCAGCACGACGGTCGGCGGTCGTCCGGGCGGCATCCCGAAGGCAAAAACGAACAACAACAAGCCGATGCCCGCCACCGGACCGAGCGACATCCCGCCGAGCCGCGCCCCGACGACGATGCAGCCCAGCATGATCGCCAGCTCAATCCAAATCATCTCGTCCAGCGGCGACGCTTCGTCGCCAACGCCCTCGTTGTTGGCGGCGCTGTAGCAGAAATGGCGGTGGTTGCGAAAGTTGGCGGCGCCCTCGCCCTCGGTCGCCGCACGCGCCATCCGGTGGAGGTGGATTGCGAGCAAGAGGTTGACGCGGAGGACGCCTCCCGAAGGTAGACTTGCCTTCCCGAAAGTGGGAACTCGGAGGCTCGCTGGATTACAAGGATCGCATCGATCGGAGCGGCTCAGGGAAGCCGTCGCGCACACGTTCCTTGGCACGCGGCGTGCTGATCGTCTCTCAGCGGCTCTGACATGTCGGAGAGCCGTCGGATGACAGGAGGTGGCAAGATGCTGCGTCTAACTGGCCAGAGAGGTGCCGTGGTCGCCTTCGCGCTTGCGGTCGTGTTCGTGTCGCCGGTCGCGGCGCAGCCCGCCGTGGCGGGGAAGACGACGCGCACCGAGCACGACCTGCTCGGTGCGAAGGAGATCCCGGCCGACGCCTACTACGGTGTCCAGACGGCGCGAGCGCTGGAGAACTTCCAGCTCTCGGAGACCAAGATCAATCACTATCCCGGCTTCGTCGAGGCGTGGGCGATCGTCAAGCTGGCGGCGGCGCGCGCCAACACCGATGTCGGCGCCATGAAGCCCGAGACGCTGGCCGCCATCGACAAGGCGGCGCAGGCGGTTCGCGGTGGTAAGTACCACGACCAGTTCCTCGTCGATTGGTACCAGGGCGGCGCCGGCACCTCGACCAACATGAACGCCAACGAAGTGCTCGCCAACGTCGCGCTCGAGCTGAGCGGGCATGAGAAGGGCGAGTACGCGATCGTCGAGCCGCACGACGATCTCAACATGTCGCAGTCGACCAACGACTCGTATCCGACCGCGCTCAAGGTCGCGTTCATGCTCCGCAACGACGACCTGATCGAGGAGCTCGAGCGGCTGGTTGCGTCGTTTCGCGCCAAAGGCGATGCCTTCCTGACGCTGGTGAAGATGGGGCGCACCGAGATGCAGGACGCCGTGCCGATGACCGTCGGCCAGGAGTTCCACGCCTTCGCAGCATCCCTCGAAAGCGAGATCCAGGCCCTGCGCGATGCCGAGCGGTATCTCTACTCCGTCAACATGGGAGCGACCGCGATCGGCACCGGAATCAACGTTCCGAAGGGCTACGCCGAGAGGTGCGCGGCGCATCTCGCTGAGCTCACGGGCAAGCCGATCGTTCCGGCCACCGACATGATCGCGGCGACGTGGGACCAGCAGGGCTTCGTCGCCTACTCTTCGGCGCTGAAGAGCGTGGCGATCAAGATTTCCAAGATCGCCAGCGACCTGATCCTCCTCACGTCGGGCCCGCGCGCCGGTCTCGCCGAGATCAACCTGCCGGCTCTCCAACCTGGGTCGTCGATCATGCCCGGAAAGGTCAATCCGGTGGTGCCCGAGGTGATGAACGTCATCGCCTTCCGGGTCATGGGCAACGACTACGGAGTCACGCTCGCTGCCCACTCCGGTCAACTCCAGCTCAACGCCTACGAGCCGCTGGCAGGCCTGTCGATCATGGAATCGCAAGACCTGCTGCAGCGCGGCTCGGTGCTGTTCCGCACCAAGTGCATCGACGGCATCACCGTCAACGAGAAGGTGCTCGAGCATTACATGACGACGACGATCGGCATCGTCACCGCGCTGAACCCGGTGCTCGGCTACGAGAAGGCCACCGAGCTTGCGGCCGAGGCCCAGAAGAGCGGCAAGGGCATCCTCGAGGTCATTCGCGAAAAGAAGGCGTTGACTGAGGAGCAGATCGCCGACCTGCTCGATCCGATGAAGCTCACCAATCTCGATCCAGCTCAGTACCAGAAGAAGAAGTGACAAACCAAAACAGGGAGACGTGGTCATGAAGACGTACCGAATCGCAGTTCTGGTAGCCGCGGCGGTGCTCTGTGTGTCGAGCGCCCATGCTCAAAAGCCCAAGGTCGTGATCCTGGCCACCGGCGGCACGATCGCCGGCGCTGCCCTGAAGCCGACCGATCCCGGCTACAAGTCCGGCGCGGTCGGCGTCGATGTACTGATCGACGCGGTGCCGCAGCTCAAGGACATTGCCGACGTCTCGGGTGAGCAGATCGCCAGCATCGGCAGCCAAGACATGAACGACGAAGTCTGGCTCAAGCTCGCCAAGCGGGTGAACGAGCTGCTCGCGTCGCCCGACGTCGACGGCATCGCGATCACGCACGGCACGGACACGCTGGAGGAGACTTCATATTTTCTCCATCTGGTCACCAAGAGCGACAAGCCGGTGGTGCTGACCGGTTCGATGCGCCCCTCGACGGCGATGAGCGCCGACGGTCCGCTCAACATCTACAACTGCGTCGCCATTGCAGCGGATCCGCAGGCGCGCGGCCGCGGCGTGCTGGTGCTCATCGACGACGACATCCACTCGGCGCACGACGTGATCAAGCGCCACACCACCGACGTCGCCACCTTCACGTCCGGCGAGGCGGGCCTGGTAGGTGTGTCGCTGTTCGGCGCGCAGACCTGGTACCGCACACCGGCGCAGGTGCACACTGCAAAGAGCGAATTCACCATCGCCGCCGACCAGGCGACGCTGCCGCGCGTCGACATCATCTATGCGCACGCCAACATGTCGCCGGATCTGATCACCGCCGCGGCCGTGAACGGCGCCAAGGGAATCGTCATCGCCGGCGTCGGCGACGGCAACATGACCGCACCGGCTTGGACCGAGCTACAGCGGGTTGCCAAAGAAGGAGTCGTGGGAGTGCGGTCGACGCGCACCAACGGCGGCATCACGCGGCGCAACATCGAAGTCAACGACGACCAGGGCGGGACGGTGGCGTCAATGGAGCTCAATCCCTCCAAGGCCCGCGTTCTCCTCCAACTGGCGCTCCTCAAGACGTCGGACGCGAAGAAGATCCAGGACTATTTCAACCGGTACTGACTGCAGTTGACGGCTGTTCGTTTCGATGTGGGCTGATCGAAAGCTGCGGCGGGGTGTTCTGCTCGCACTCGCGACATCGGCCGGAGGGGCATTCGGTGCGCAGCCGAGCGAGCCGCCACCGGTGCTCGCTCCCGCCTCTACGATCAACCGCTCGCCCCAGGAGGCAGGCGCCGACGCTGACATCAGGCCGCGCCGCCGGCTGGTGAAGTGGAACGAGTACGAAGGGCCGATCTCCACTCTCCGCTTCGGCTTCGGTTTCCTTCTCGACTTCTCGAGCTACATCCAGGACGACGACAACAAGAGACAAGTCGGCCCGCTGGATGCCGATGTCGGTGTGCGTGACGCGCGTCTGCTCTTCCGAGGTCGCTTTCAAACGAAGCGGCCGCTCTCGTGGACGATCGGCTACATGTACGACCTCGCCGACGACGAGTGGCGCTTCCGCCAGACCGGCATCCAGATCGGTGTTCCCGAGCTGAAGGGGAATCTTTTCATCGGCCGGACCAAGGAGGGCTACTCCATGGTCAAACTGATGACGGGATATCATCCCTGGACCATGGAGCGCTCGCCCGGCCTTGATGCGTTCGTGCCGATCCTCGCCGACGGGCTCAAATGGATGGGTTACTTCGAAGAGCCGCGCGTTTTCTTCAGTCTCGGCGCGTTCGGCGACGAGCTCGCCGAGGATGAGGCGTTCGCCACCTACGACTACCAGTTCGTCAGCCGCGTCGGCTGGCTTCCGATCGCGTCGGAAGAGGACAAGGTGGTCTGGCACGTCGCGGCGATGGGCCGCGCCGGCAGACCCGATGAGGGCAACATACGCTTCCGTTCGCGACCCGAGGACAGTCTCGCGCCGTTCTTCGTCGAGACACCGCAGATCAGGGCCAATCTCGCCGGGACCGTCGGTGCGGAGACGTACTACCGAAAAGGGTCGTGGCTCTTTGGCGGTGAGGTCGGTTGGCAGAACGCCGATCCCAAGGCCGGCGGCGACTACTGGTTCGGCGCCGGCGATGCAGTCATTGCCTGGCTGATCACGGGGGAAACGCGCGCCTACAATGCGCGCGGCGGATACTTCGAAGCCATTTCTCCCGACCGCACCGTGTTGGAGGGCGGCCCAGGGGCGTGGGAAGCCGTCTTGCATATGTCGTACATCGACCTCGACGACGGCGACATCGCGGGCGGCAAACTGTGGCGCCTGACCTCGATGATGAACTGGCACCTGACGGACAACGTGCGGTTCGAGCTCGGTTACGCCTACGGCATCCTCGACCGCTTCGACATCGTCGGAACGACCCACTTCTTCCAGTCGCGTCTGCAACTCACGCTCTAGCGGAATGAAGCAGGTCGTGATGCGCCGACCCGCGGCGCTGCGCAAGTCGCAGTGGGATCCGTTTCGTGCTCGTGGCAGCCGCGTGCTGAGTGATTGAGAGCGACTCGAGCAGTGCCGACTTGGTTGACTGCCGATTGCAAAGGATTATACACGGCCGCTCGGAGGCTCAGTGGGATGCCCGTAAAAGTATTGGCGAAACTTGGGGTGCCCCCATCCGCCGCGCGTGCCCGGCGCTCGATGAGCTCGATGCGCTTGGTGCTGTGCGTGCTCCCATCCCTCCTCGCGAGTTGCGCCGATCCGCCGCCGCCTCCTCCTGCTCCACCTCCCGAGGTGGTGGTCGGCGAGGTAGTGCAGCGCGACGTGCCCATCTTTGCCGAGTGGGTGGGGACGACCGACGGCAACACCAATGCGCAGATTCGCGCGCGCGTCAGCGGCTATCTGCAGGAGCAGAAGTACACGGAAGGTACGTTGGTTCGCGCCGGCGACCTCCTTTTTCAGATTGATCCGCGCCCCTACCGCGCCGCTTTGGACGAGGCGCGCGGACAGCTCGGCCGTGCCGAGGCTCTGCGGACCAAAACGCAGCAGGACGTAGTTCGTTATGAACCGCTGGCGGCCGAAGGTGCGGTTAGCCAGGAAGAGCTCGACAATGCGATTCAGGCAGCGCGGGGCGCGCGAGCCGAGGTGGATACGGCGCGCGCCACGCTCGAAAAGGCGCAGCTCGACCTCGATTGGACCAGCATCACTTCGCCGATCGACGGCATTGCCGGGATCAGCGTCGCCCAGATCGGCGACCTGATCGACGCCGCCACGGTGCTGACGACAGTCTCCCAGGTGAACCCCATCAAGGTGATGTTTCCGATCAGCGAGCGCGACTACCTGCGTTTCGCGGAGCGGATCAACATCTCTGGGAACGCGTCGCTGCCCAATCCGAATCTCGAGCTCATCCTCGCCGACGGCCGGGTCCACGGCGAGCGCGGAACCTTCTCGGTCGCCAATCGACAGGTCGACGTCCTGACGGGAACCATGTCGATCGTCGCCCTCTTTCCCAACCCCGGAAACCTGCTGCGACCGGGACTGTACGCCAAGGTGCGCGCGACTCTCGAGACCAAGAAGGGCGCGTTGTTGGTGCCGCAGCGTGCCGTTCAGGAGATCCAGGGAACATACCAATTGGCCGTGGTGGGCGCCGGCGACAAGGTCGAGATGCGCAGCGTGACACCCGGGGCTCGCGTCGACGATCTGTGGGTGATCGACTCCGGGGTGCAGCCAGGAGAGCGCGTCGTCTTCGACGGGTTGCAAAAGGTGCGCGACGGTCTCGTGGTCAGCCCCCAGCCGGCGGCCGCGGGCAAGTAGAGGGCGGTGTAGAACGTGGCCGAGTTCTTCATCCGGCGGCCGATCGTTGCGATCGTAATCTCGATCATCATCGTCGTGCTCGGGTTGTTCACCCTGCAGGGCCTGAGTATCGAGCAGTATCCCTTCCTGGCTCCGCCGACGATCCGCGTCACGGCGACCTATCCAGGTGCATCCGCCATCGCGGTGGAACAGTCGGTGGCGACGCCGATCGAGCAGGAAGTCAACGGCGTCGAGAACATGATCTACATGAAGTCGTCGAACACCAGCGACGGCCGCATGCAGCTCGACGTCAACTTCGAGGTTGGCGTCAACCAGGACATGTCGAACGTGCTCACCCAGAACCGGGTGTCGGCCGCGCAGTCCCGCCTTCCACAAGAGGTCATCGCCCAGGGCGTGACGGTGAAGAAGATGAGCCCGAGTATTCTCATGCTCATCTCGGTGTACTCGCCGGGCAACACCTACGATGCGCAGTTCCTGATCAACTACTGCGGCATCAATTTGCGCGATCAGCTTCTGCGCATCCCCGGCATCGCCCAGGTCGACCTGTTCGGCGGCGCCGACTACAGCATGCGAATCTGGCTGGAGCCCGACAAGCTCGCCAAGCTGCAGCTCACTCCCTCGGACGTCATCGCCGCGATTCGCGAGCAAAACCTGCAGGCGCCGGCGGGACGGATCGGCATGTCGCCGGCGCCCGCGGACCAGCAGTTCACCTACACGGTGAGCGCGCCGGGCCGGCTGGTGACCGCCGAGGAGTTCGAGGACATCATCATCCGCGAGACCGAGACGGGCGCGCAGATCCGCGTGCGCGACGTCGGCCGTGCCGAGCTCGGATCGCAGGACTACAACTCCTTCGGCCGCCTCAACGGCAAGGATGCGGGTGCGATGGCGGTCTACCTGCTGCCGGGTGCCAACCAACTCGCGGCGGCCGAGGCGATCTACGAGACCATGCGGCGGGCGAAGGATCTGTTTCCGCCCGACATGGACTACCGGATCGTCTACGACACGACGCCCGCCGTCGAGGCGTCGATCGAGTCGATCCTGCACACCTTCGTCGAGGCGGTCATTCTGGTGACCCTGGTCGTGTTCATCTTCCTGCAGAACCTGCGCGCCACGATCATTCCTTTGCTCACCGTGCCGGTGTCGCTGATCGGCACCTTCATTTTCTTTCCGATGCTCGGCTTCTCGGTGAACACCCTGTCGATGTTCGGCCTGATCCTCGCCATCGGCATCGTCGTCGATGACGCCATCGTCGTCGTCGAGGCGGTGATGCACCACATCGAGCACGGCAAATCGCCGCGCGATGCCACGGTCCAGGCGATGCGCGAAGTCTCCGGCCCGGTCGTCGGCATTGCCCTGATCCTCACCGCGGTGTTCGTGCCGGTCGCTTTTCTCGGCGGCCTCACCGGGCGCATGTACCAACAGTTCGCCCTCACCATCGCAATTTCCGTCCTTCTGTCGGCGTTCAACGCGCTGTCGCTGTCGCCCGCGCTGGCGGCGATGTTCCTCCGGCCCCACAAGCAGGCGCGGGGCCCGCTCGGCAAGTTCTTCTCGCTCTTCAACGCCGGCTTCGATCGTGCCACCAAGGGCTACGTGTCGGTGGCGCGGCTGCTCGTGCGCCGCGCCTTCCTGAGCGTCATCGTCGTCGGCATCGTCGCCCTCGGCGCGGGGGTTTTCGGCGGTGCTCTGAACGCCGGCTTCGTCCCTGACGAGGACCAGGGCATCCTCGGCATCGCCGTGCAGTTGCCGCCGGCGTCGTCGTTGCAGCGCACCAGCGCGGCGCTGGCGCGCATCGAAGAGATGCTCGCGAAGCTGGACGCGGTCGAGTCGTTTCAGACGATCGGCGGCTACGGAGCGGTCACCAGCACCTATCAGCCCAACTTCGGAACGATCTTCATCCGCCTGAAGCCGTGGGATGAGCGCCACGACCCGGCCGACCACGCCAAGGCCATCATGGGCTCCCTGCAACAACAGTTGCGCAAACTGCCCGAGGCGATCGCGTTTCCCTTCAACATTCCCACCATCTCCGGCTTCGGCGCGTCGTCGGGATTCAACTTCATTCTGCAGGACCGCAGCGGCTCGATGAGCGTCCAGCAGCTCGGCGTGCAGGCGCGCGCGTTCCTCGACGCGGCGCGCCAGCGCCCCGAGCTGGCCAACCTGTTCACGTCGTTCGACCCGCAGTACCCGCAGGTGAAGGTCGACCTCGACCGCGAGAAGGCGCGCCTGGTCGGCGTGCCGATCGACGAAGTCTTTCAGTCGGTTTCGGCCGTGGTCGGCGGCAGCTATGTCAACGACTTCAACCGCTTCGGCCGCCTCTTCCGCGTCTATGTGCAGGCCGAGTCCACCCACCGCCGCGAGCCGCAAGACATCGGCGACATCTACGTGCGCAGCCGCACCAGCGGCGAAATGATTCCGCTCTCCACTCTGGTGACCATCAGCCCGGAGTCGGGCACCGAGATCACCAACCGCTTCAACTTGTTCCGCGCCGTCGAGGTGACCGGGGTTCCGGCGCCCGGCTTCACCTCCGGACAGGCCCTGGCCGCCCTCGAAGCCGTGTTCGAGGAGACCATGCCGAAGGAGATGGGCTTCGCGTTTTCGCAGATGTCGTACCAGGAGAAGGTGGCGCCGCCGGCCGGTCCGACGTTTGCCTTGGCCATCCTTTTCGTCTTCCTCCTGCTGGCAGCCCAATACGAGAGTTGGCGGCTTCCCTGGGCGGTGTTGCTCGGTTCGCCGCTCGTCGCGCTCGGTTCCTTCTTCGGCGTCTGGCTGCTCGGCTACGACAACAACGTCTACGTGCAGATCGGCAACGTCATGCTCATCGGCCTTGCCGCCAAGAACGCCATCCTCATCGTCGAGTTTGCCAAAGCGAAGCATGAGGAGGGGATGGACATCGAAACGGCGGCGCTCGAGTCGGCGCGCCTGCGGTTCCGACCGATCTTGATGACTGCCTTCGCCTTCATCTTGGGCGTCGTCCCTCTGATGATCGCCAGCGGCGCCGGTGCCGCTGCACAGAACGTGATGGGCACGGCGGTGTTCTTCGGCATGCTCGTGGCGACGATGCTCGGCGTGTTTCTCATTCCGGGCAATTTCGCATTCGTCGAAGGTCTGGGGCGCAAGCGGGCGCCGCATCCTTCGGGGGCGTCCGGCTCTCCGGCGCCGGCGCCGAGCGAGGTGTCGTGATCGTGCGCCTCGGGATCCAGGTAACTTCTCTGCTCGCGGCCGCGGCTTTGGTCTCCGGATGCGCGATCGGGCCGAACTACGAGCGGCCGCAGGTCCAGACGCCGGAGGCGTTTCGTGGTAATCCGGAGCCGGTCGACGCGACTTCGATCGCCGAGCTGGCCTGGTGGGAGATCTTCCGGGACCCGGTGCTGGTGCGCCTGATCGAAACGGCGCTGCGCGACAACCTCGATCTGCGCATCGCCGCGACGCGTGTCGAGCAGGCCCGTAACGCGGTCGGGGTCACGCGCGCCGACATGGGGCCGCAGCTCGGCTACCAAGGGTCGGCGGAGAGGGGCAAGTACTTCGCCTTCGGCGGTGACAACGCGACGTCGAACGTCTTTTTCGGCGCGCTCCAGTTGGCCTGGGAGATCGACGTATGGGGCCGGATCCGCCGCGCCACCGAGGCATCTCTCGCCGATCTGGTCGCCGCGGAGGACGTGCGGGCGGGCATCGTCCTCACCCTGGTGACGGACGTCGCGCAGGCGTACCTGGAATTGCGCACGCTCGACCTGGAGTTGGAGATCGCCCAGCACACGCGCGAGGCCTTCTCCGAAACATACGACCTCTTCGAACGCCAGTTTCGCGGCGGCGTCGGCAACAGGCTCGAGACGGCGCGGGCCGAAGCGGCAATGTCGAGCGCGGCCGCTGTCATCCCGGATCTGAAGCGGCTGATCGTCGCCAAAGAGAATCAGATCAGCATCCTGCTGGGACGGCCGCCGGGGCCGATCGAACGCGGGGAAGCACTGGAAGATCAGATTTTTTCTCCCGATGTGCCCGCCGGATTGCCCGCTGCGTTGCTGGAGCGCCGCCCCGACATCCTGGCGGCGGAGCAGAGCATCGTCGCGAGCAACGCCCTGGTGGGAGTTGCGGTTGCCAGCTTTCTGCCGCGCATCGGCCTGACCTCGCTGTACGGCGGCCAGAGCGCCGAGCTGGGCGACATCCTCGAAGGCCCCGGCAACGTCTGGTCGATCGGCGCCGCGCTCAGCGGCCCTCTCTTCCAGAGCGGGCAGCTCTATTACAACTACAAGGGCAGTGTCGCCGCCTTGGAGGAGGCGAAGCTGGCTTACGAATCGACCGTCTTGAATGCACTCGCCGAGGTTTCCAACGCGCTGGTCGCGCGCCAGTACTTCGCCGAGACGGAAGTCGAGCTGCAGCGTCAGGTGACGGCGCTGCGCGGCGCCGTCGGCTTTTCGCGAAAGCGCTACGACGGCGGGCTCGCCACCTACTTCGAGGTGCTCGCCGCGCAGCAGGAGCTCTTTCCGGCCGAGATCGCGCTGGCGCGAACGCTCCTCGGACAGCGCGTCGCGGTCGTGCAACTGTACCGCGCCCTCGGCGGTGGCTGGCGTTTGGAAGAGGAGCGCTACCCAGAGCGCTACCCGCGGCCGCGCGAAGCGCTCGACGCGATCGTGCCCGCCGAGGGGCGGCGGGATCCAACCGACACGATTCCCTGACGCGAAGACTCGCGAAGGGTTCCCACCCGTCTCGGGATGCGCTTTCCGCACCGGCGAGTAGCTCGTTCGATGGCGGGGCGAACGCGTGCTATTGGGCGGGGCATGCGTCACGGATCGCGCGGGCGGATGCGGTTGCGATGAGCTGCCGTCGTCTTGCCGCCGCTCTCGTCTCAGTCGTTCTCGTTGCGACGGGTGCGATTGCGACGCGCACCGCGTCTGGGGAGAGCTCCGTCGAAACGACACCCGGCGTTGCCGAGGCGACGGCTGAGCCAGCGGCGACTCCCGCTGCGGACGCCGAGGAGACGCCGATCGCCGATGCCGAGGTCGAGCAGCGCCGGCAGTACGCCGGGCCCGAAGAGGATCAGGTGTTCTTCGAGGCTTACTGGGAGCAGGGCATCAAGTACCGCCTCCTCGGCCGGGTGAAGCTCGAGCAGAAGGGTTGGTACGTCGGCCCCAAGCTGACCCGTGACCCTCTATTGGTCGGTGAGCTCGGCATCAAGCTGCACGTCGACGCCGCGGCGTACGTCGAGGCCGACGGCATGGAGGACATCGACGATCGCATCGACTTGCGGCGGTCGTTTCTGATCGCGCGCGGCACGTTCTTCAGCCTCGTCTATCCGATCGACTTCAGCATAGAGATGGGCGCCATCACCGACAGCTTCTTCATCAACCAGGGCTATCTCCGCCTCAACGATCTGCCGTACGTCGGGTCGTTCAAGATCGGCCAGTACACGGCACCGCTCTCGTTCGAGTCGACGATGAACAGCCGCGACATCGGCCTGATGGAGGCGGCGTCACCGGTACAGGCCTTCAGCCCTGGGATTCTTGCCGGAGTGCAATTCGCCGATCACTACGACGAGCGGCCGATTACCTGGGCGCTCGGACTGTTCGGCAATGGGCAGGACGGCGAAGTCGGCGATGCGAGCGAGGACTTCGCGAGCGTCGTCGGCCGCGTCACCTGGGTGCCGTGGCAGGCGGATCCGGCCGAGGAGCCGGCGCTCGTGCACGTCGGGCTCGGCGCCAGCTATCTCTTCTCGGCGAGCGACACCATCCGCTACCAATCGCGGCCGGAGAGCTTTCTCGCGCCGATCGCCATCGACACCGGCGTCATCGGCGCCTCGCACGCCTTCGTCTTCAATCTCGAAGCCGCGTTCGTCAAAGGTCCGCTGTCGGGACAGTTCGAATACTTCCAGTCCAACGCCGGCGGCGGCGTCGACACGGTGTACTTTCCGGGCGCCTATCTGCAGCTCAACGGCTTCCTGACCGGTGAGCACCGGCCCTACGACTACGCCGAGGGGGTGTTCGGCCAGGTGTTGCCGCACCGGCCCTTCTCGGTGCGCAATCGACAGTGGGGCGCCTGGGAGTGGGGCGGCCGCTACTCGTACACCGACCTCGCCGACGGCGCGGTGCAGGGCGGCAGCATGCACGCGCTGACCGCCGGCCTCAGTTGGTACTGGAACCGCTACATCCGCCTGCAGTTCGACTACGGCCTGGCGCTGGTCGACGGCGGTCCGCTCGACGGCACGCTCAACACCTTCCAGATGCG
>CADEER010000132.1 GCA_902826395.1 uncultured bacterium | reverse complement strand
GTCATCGAGTCGCCGTGCAGCAACGAGCGCGTCGCGCTGGTCACCGCCGATCTCGGTTTGCTGACACAGGCCGTGCACACCGAAGTGCTGCGCCAACTGCGCCGCAAGCACGGCCACCGCTATCGCGCCGACAACGTCCTGCTGGCGGCGACCCACACGCACAGCGGCCCCGGCGGGTACTCGCACTACCTGCTCTACGACCTGACCATTCTCGGCTTCAGCGAAGCGTCGTTCCGCATCGCCGCCGACGGCATCGTCGAGTCAATCGAGCGCGCCGATGCCAACCTCGAGGAGGCGTCGATCCGTCTGGCGCAGGGCGAGGTGAGCGACACCGGCATCAATCGCTCGCGCGAGGCGTATCTGCAGAACCCCGCCGCCGAGCGCGATCGCTACGAGACCGACGTCGATCCATTAATGACGTTGCTGCGCTTCGACGGCGCCGGCGGCGGACCGATCGGCATGCTCAACTGGTACGGCGTGCACGCCACTTCGGTCGGCAATCAGAATCGGCTGATCAACGGCGACAACAAGGGCTACGCGGCGTATCAGGTCGAACGTCGCTTCGGCACCGACTACGCGCAGGCCAAGACCTTCGTCGCGGCCTTCGCACAAGGCGCCGAGGGCGACGTCAGTCCCAACATCTTCGGCGGCACCGACGGCGGCGGCGCCGACGACTACGAGAGCGCCGCGATCTCGGGCGGCAAGCAGGCGGCTCGGGCCCTCGAGCTGATGGACTCCGCTACCGAACCGCTGCGCGGTCCGATCGAGACGCGCATGGCGTATGTGGCGATGGATGAAGTGAACGTCGCGGCGGCGTGGACCGGTGCGGCGCCGGCCGACACTTGCCCGGCGGCGATCGGCTACTCGATGCTCGCCGGCGCCGAGGACGGCCGCGGCTTCGGGCGCGAGGGGTTGAGCTGTGCGGCGCCGAGCAGCTTTGCGGCGCGCGCCGCGTGCTGGGCGACCACCAACACGTGTCAGGCCGAGAAGCCGGTCGTTTTCGTGATGGGCGGCAAGTGGCCGCATCCGTTCAGCCCCAACGTGCTGCCGCTGCAGATCGTGCGCATCGGGCAGCTCGCGGTGGTGGCGGTGCCGTTCGAGCTGACGACCATGGCGGGCCGGCGCCTGCGCGAAGCAGTGGCGCGCGAGCTGGCGCCGCTCGGCGTCACGTCGGTCGTCTCCGCCGGGCTCGCCAACTCCTACGCGGGCTACATTGCGACGCGCGAGGAGTACCGCGTCCAACACTACGAGGGCGCGTCGACCCACTTCGGCCCCTGGACGCTCGCAGCTCTGCTGCAAGAGGTGTCGCGGCTGGCGATCGCGATGCGCGAGGGACAGCCGGTCGAGATCGGGTCGCCGCCGGACGATCTGACGCGCTGGCAGGTGTCGGTGCCTGGTGGTCCGACGCATGATGCGACGCCGCTCGGCGTCGAGTTCGGCGAAGTGTACACCGATGCGCGCTCGAGCTATCGCAGCGGCGAGGAGGTGCGCGTCTCGTTCGCCGGCGCTCATCTCGCCAACGACGCGAGGATCCAGGACACGTTCCTGCTCGTCGAGCGGCGCGACGCGAATGGTTGGCAGCGCGTCGCCGACGACGGCGCCTGGGAGACCGCGGTGATGTGGGAGCGCGACTACTGCCTGCCGGCTCTGGCGTGCTCGACGGTCAGCGTCGTCTGGCAGATTCCGCCCGACGCAGAGCCTGGCACCTACCGCATTCGACACTTCGGCTCGTGGCGCTCGAAGTGGAAGCGCCAGCTCACCCAGTACGAAGGCATCAGCTCCGAGTTTCAGATCGTCGCCAACGCCGCACCTTCATCGTGAATCGCCGGTCGTCGATCGGGCGGTGTTGAGGTACGTCACCACGGACCGGCTGCGCGGAGTGTCGGAGCGACTGCGAGATCGTCGGACGGCACGCGCAGGGGAAGGGCGAGTGTGAAGCGCGAGCCGACGCCGAGTGTGGACTCGGCGCGCAGCGTGCCGCCGAGCGCGGCCGAGAGCTGGCGGGCGAGGAAGAGACCGAGCCCGACACCGCCCTGGCGCGGCGGACCGTCGCCGCTCTGCTGGAACATCTGGAAGATTCGCTCGAGGTCGTCGGGGGGAATGCCCTGTCCGGTGTCGGTGACGCTGAAGTCGACCTGGCAGTTGCCCGGCGTCGCGGCGGCGTACACCCGGACCTCGCCCTGATCGGTGTACTTGAGCGCGTTGTGCACCAGGTTGCGGAGCACGATCTCGATCTTGTCCGCGTCGCTGTGCAGCAGCGCCTCGTCGCCGCGCGACTCCCACACCAGATCGACGCCCTTCTTGCACCAGGACGCCGGGATGGCGCCGCGCATGCGGGTCATGAGATCGCCGAGTTGGAACTCCGACGTATCGACGCTGATGCCGCCCGCCTCGAGCTTGTTGATGTCGAGCATCGCCTGGATCATGTCGAGGAGATTGCCCGACTGGCTGCGGATGCGGCGCAGGGCGTCGCCGCGCTCTTCCGCGCGTTCGAAGGCGTCCTCGATCAATAGATCCGTGTAGCCGAAGATGATGTTCAGCGGCGTCCGCAGCTCGTGCGAGACCGTGGCCAGGAAATCCGTCTTGGCGCGGTTGGCGCGCGCCGCTTCGGAGGCCATGCGCTCCGCCTCCGCCGCTTCGCGAAACGCCGACCAGCGGTAGGCGTCGAGCAGCGATGCGCCGATGATCGTCATGAGGGCGTGCGTGGTCAGCGCGAAGAGCCCGTATGCGATCGGCAGATGCTGCGCGACGCCGGCCGCCAGCGCGCAGAAATAGGCGGCGATGACGACGGCGGCGGCGGCCGCCTGGTAGCGGGGGCCCCACGGGAACTGCACGACCAGACCGGTCAGGTAACCGATCATCGCCAGCAGGCAGAGCTCGCCGCTGTCTTCGACGCGAACGATGTAGATCGCGAGGCCCGCGACGAGTACGGAGATCGTGGTCAGCGCGATCGACGCCGCGTACTCGGGCGATCGCCGCACCGCGACGACGCCGGCCAGACAGGTCGCCACCAGCACCGTGATGCAGAGCAACAGCTCCGCGAAGTGGTTTGGATGGTGGAACAAGGCGATAGCGAACGCCGCCCCCATCATCGAAACGAACAAGCCGACGGCGTTGGGCATGCGCCGCGCCACTTCGCGGTGGATCTGGGCGCGAAACTCGGCGACCATCGTGGCGTCGGCGGCAAGGTCGTCCGGATGTGTGGCTTCGGCTTCCACTTCCGCCTTGTAGCATCGCACCGCGCGGCGCGTCATCACGGTTTTGTCGCCGCGCGAACGTCTTCCTATCGCATGCCTTGTCGAGTGAGCGGTTTGCTTTGAACAGTTCAGCCTGGTCGTTCTACGCCTGGCTCTCGCTCTCGCGTCGGGTGCTCAACGAACTGTGGAGCGCCGCAGACGGCGATTGACCGCCGCGAAGGGTTGCTGCAGGGCCTGGCGGACGGCGTCGTCGCCGAGCAGCGCCGTCGCCGCGGTGAGCGAGATCGCGAACAGCGCGCCGCGCGCGGCAAACGTCACGAGCCCGGGCGCCGCGGAGCCGAAAGCCAATTGCGTTGCGGCGACCGCGATGCCGGCGATGAGCATCGCCCGCCCCGCCGTCGCCCCGATCCGCCGCAAGCTCGGCCCGCCGTGCATCCAACGCGCCAGTGCGATCGTCGCGACCGCGTTGGCGGACATCGCGATTCCGGGTGCCATCGCCAATCCGACGGCGCCCCAACGACGGCCGAGCATCATGTACAGAGGAATCGCCGCGACCGCGAAGAAGGTGCCGAGCGCCATCGGCCGCCAGGTGTCGCTGCGCGCATAGAAGGCGCGGGTGACGATCTGCTGCGCGATCCACGCCGGCACGGCGAGCGCGAGCAGCGACAGAATCGCCGCCACCGCGGCGCTGTCGGCGGCGTCGAAGGCGCCGCGTTCGTAGACCAGCGCGACGATCTCGCCGGCGAAGAGAAAGAACGCGGCGGCGCAGAACATCGCCAGCGCGATACCGGTCTGCAGGGTGCGCAACACCAGAGAGTCCAGCTCGTCGGTCTTTCGCTGCGCCCACAGATGCGCCATCGCCGGCAGCGCTGCGGCGGCGATCGCCTGACCGACGACCGCCACCGGCACCAGCATCAGGCGGCGCGCGTAGCTGAGGTGGGCGACCGTCCCCGGCTCGAGCAGCGCGCCGAACCAGCGCTCGTACCATTCGTCGACGGTGAGCAGCGACTGGCCGAGCATGAGCGGCGCCGCGATCCACAAGTAGGAGAGGAAGGCGCGGTCGGACGGCGCCACCCGGGCGCCGAGGGTCACGCGGCGGCGCGCGTCGATCAACGGCGCCAGAAATGGTCCGAGGAACGCCCCGGCCAGTGCCCCCCAGGAGAAGCCCTCGACCGGCACGTCGGTGAACGGCGCCAAAAGCAGGCCGCCGGCGATGATGCCGCCGTTGTACAGCACCGGCGCCGCGGCGGCGGCGCCGAAGCGGCCGCGCGCCAGCAGGGTTGCGTTGATGATGCCGCCGGCGACGAAGAAGATCTGCGCCGGCAGCACGATGCGCGTCAGCCGCGTCGTCAGCTCGCGCGTCGCCTCGTCGAAGGCGGGGAACTGCAGCGCGGTCAGCCGCGGCGCCTGCCACCACAGGATGGCCGTCGCGGCGACCGCTGCCGCGGTCAGGGTGCCGAGCACGACTGCCAGCAGGTGGTCCGCGTCGGCGTGTCGCCCGTCGGCGCGGTGCTGGGTGTAGAGCGGCACGAACGCGATCGAGAGCGCGCCGCCGGCGAGCAGGTAGTTGAGGAGATCGGGGATCTGGAACGCGGCGTAGTACGCGTCAGCGTTCGGGCCGGCCCCCACCTGGTAGGCGAGCAACGCCTCGCGCGCGTAGCCGAGGAGTCTCGACAGCAGAACGCTGGCGGCGAGCAGCAGGGCGGCGAAACCGACGCCCGATCGCTGTGCGGCGGCGTCGTCGCCGGCCGCCGGCGCGCCGCCCGTCTCCTGAGAAGGGTGAGTCAACGGGCGCGCCGACCAACTCTGCGCATGTCACCCGACGCGCGCCCGGCCACTCGCGGGCACCGGGCGCGCCGGGATCGGTGTCGCATCAGCGCTTGCGAGCGCGCTTCTTGGTCGCCTTCTTGGTGGCTCGCTTGGCGGTCTTCCGTGCCGTCGCTTTCTTGGCGGTTCTCGCGCCGGCCTTGCGCGCCGTCTTCTTCGCAGCCCGCTTCTTGCGGCTGGCGGCGGCGCGCTTCGGCGCCGGGCGCCCCAACAAGCTCGAGCCGGCGCGCTCGAGATCCATGCGCACCTCGCGGATGTAACGCTCGACTTGATACGCAGCCTCGGCCGCGCCGCGGCGCAGTTGTGAAGCGGCCTGATCGAGCACCTTCGGAGTCGCGCTGTACTGCTTGCGAACCTCGTTGCGAATCTGCTTGGCCGCTCGTTCGACCTCGCGAATCATCGTCGAGATCTGTCCCCGTACCGTTGCTTTGGCCATGCAACCTCCTCCTCTGAGAAGCTGGACCGGAGCGTTCGCCGCCCGGCGTGTTCACCGCCGACAAGATGGTTTGTCATATCCCCGCCGTGGGGAAGCAGGCAAATCGGGTGGGAGGTGGGGGGGTGGGGAGTGGTTCGTGGGGAGTGGCGAGTGGTGAACCGTGAACCGTGAACAAGTGAACGGTGAACGGCATTGCGCGTGTGAGTCCGCCGGTGTCGCTCCACGGTTCACGGTTCACGGTTCACAGTGCACGGTTCACAGTTCACGGTTCACAGTTCACGGTCGACCGTTCACGACTCAAACGCTCCACTCCCCACGCTCCACACCCCACTTCACGACAGCTTCGCGACCGTCACGCCGGCGCCGCCTTCGCCGTCGTCGCCGGTGCGGAACCCGGCGCAGTACGGGCTGGTGGACAGATAGTCGCGAACGGCGCGCTGCAGCGCGCCGCTGCCGATGCCGTGAACGATGCGCACGCTGTCGCGGTTGGTCTGCGCGGCGCGATCCAGGAAGCTCTCGAGGCGCTCCAGTGCCTGGCGGGCGCGCAGGCCGACGAGCATGATCTCGGACTCCTGCTCCGGCGGCGCGCTCTGCAGTCGCACCTCGGGACGGGACCGCTCGCGCCGTCCGATCTTCACGAGCTGCGCGCGCGGCACCTCGAAGCGCAGCGTACCGCGTTGCACCCAGGCGCGCTCGCCGTCGACGGCGAGCAGCTCGCCCTCGATGCCGCGCTCGCCGATCGCGACCATGTCGCCGATCTCCGGCCGCGACGGTGTCGTCTCCGCGGCCGCCGTCTGTTCGCCGGCGCGCGCGGCCGGCCCTTCCGGATCGGCGCGCGCCTCGATGAGGTCCTCCTGGCGCCGCACGAAGCGAGCGAACTCGACGCGCTGCGCCGGCGGGCTTCCGAGCTCGCGCATCTGCGCGCGGCCCTTCTCCTTGATCTCGCGCACGAACTCCCGCGCTTCGCGCAGCTCTTCCTTCCAGGCGCGCTGCCGGCGCTCGCGCAGATCCTCGACGAGCCGCGCCGATTCGACCTCGCGCGATCGCAGCGCGTCGCGCTGGCGTTCGAGCTCCTCGCGCTCGGCGGCGAGCCCGGCGCGCGCCGCCTCGAGATCGCGCCGCGTCGCCTCGAGGCGCTCGAGGACGTCGGCGAAGGCGCGCGATTCGTCGGATTGCACGTGACGCGCCGCCGCCAGCACCTCCGGCTGCAGTCCGAGCCGCTCGGCGATCGGCAGAGCGAGGCTGCGGCCGAGCGACTGGTAGACCAGCTTGTAGCGCGGCTCGAGTCGCTCGACGTCGAAGTCGACGGCACAGACCTGGCATGCGTCGCTTCCGGCGGCGTGCACCTTGACGGGCCGATAGTGAGTGGTGACGGCGATGCGCGACGAACGCGACTCGAAGTAGCGCAGCAGTCCCACCGCCAGCGCCGCTCCCTCTTCGGGATCGGTGCCGACACCGGGCTCGTCGAGCAGAATCAGCGACGTGTCGCCGGCCGCGTCGAGGATCTCGCGCAGGTTGGCGACGTGGGCGGAGAAAGTGGAGAGGTCGCGTTCGATGTTCTGCTCGTCGCCGACATCGGTGAAGACGTCGTTGAAATAGGGCAGCAGTGCTCCGTCGTCGGCCGGCACCAGCAGGCCGCTCTGAGCCATCAGCGCTGCCAGGCCGAGGGTCTTCAGCGCCACCGTCTTGCCGCCGGTGTTGGGGCCGGTGATGACGAGCGCGCGTCGGTCGGCGGGCAGGAGGATGTCGATCGGCGTCACCGGCCGACCGGTGAACGACAGGCCGGGATGGCGCGCCGAGCGCAGCGCGATTTCGCCGCCGGAGAACGTGGGTCGCGTGCAGCCGTATTGGGCGGCGAACTTCGCCCGGGCCGCTGTGCAATCGATCTCGGCGAGGCGTTCGGCGGCGGCGTTGATGGCAGCCGCGTCGCGTCGCACCAGTGCGGTGAGGTCGGCGAGGATCCGGCGCACGATCGCCTCTTCGTCGCGCACCGCGGCGAGCAACTCGTTGTTGAGCTCGACTGCGAACAGCGGCTCGACGAAGAAGGTTTCTCCCGACACCGAGCGATCCTGCACCACGCCCTGGATGCGCGAGGTCGAGCCGGCCTTGATCGGGATGACGAAGCGGTCGTTGCGCAGCGTGACGTACTGGTCGCTGACGACGTCGGCCATGCCGCGCCGCGCGATCAGGTCGCCGAGGCGCCGCGACAGGGTGTCGCGCAGCCGGCGGATCGCGGCGCGAACGGCGGCGAGCTCGTCGGAAGCCTGGTCGAGCACGCTGCCGTCGTGGTCGAGCGATCGGATGAGGGTCTCCGCCAGCGGGGCGAAGACCGGAAGGTCGCCGACCAGGGGCGCCATTGCTCCGACATCGGCAGCACTCGTCCGGAAGAAGGCTCGGCAGCGCTGCAGGCACTCGAGCACGGCGCGAACCTCGACCAGCGATTCGCCGTCGAGGACGAATCCCTCGAGTGCGGCGCGCTGCAGATGCGGGCGGATGTCGGGAAACGCACCGAGCGGCGGTGGGCTGTGCTGCGCAATCAGGCGGGCGAAGTCGTGCGTGCGGTCGAGCGCGCTCTCGGCGTCGCCGCGCGACGGCAGCGGCCGCAGCGCGAGGCAGCGCTCGCGCCCGGCCGCCGAGCTGGCGAAGTCGCCGACACGGCGACAGACGCCGCCGAAACCGAGCGCGTCGAAGTCGCGTTCCCGCATGGATGCGGAGAATAGCAAGCACCGCGTCGCCGCGACCAGCGGGGATCGCTCCGGTTGCCGGAGGTCGAGGAGCCTGCGGTTGGGCGTTGGTTGACTGAGCTAGGGGTCCGCTTAGAATCGGCGGCACCGGTTATGAGATCCTATTCCGAGGCGGCGTGGGTGATCGGGTCGTTCGTTTTCCTGATCATGGCCTTTTTCTTTCTGCTTTCCTGGGGGCCGATCGTCGATCGCTTCGACATCGGTGCCGCGCTGGCCAGGCTCACCGCCTGGTTCAGCTACGGGGCTCTGTGGGTGGTGTCGGGCATTCTCGACTTTCCGTTGCACAAGAACGGCACCATCATGGGCTCCCGGTCGTTCGAGGTCGACGTGGCACCGGCGTGTTCGGGCGCGGTGCCGATGAGCATCTACCTGTCGGCCGTGCTCGCCTACCCGGCGACCTGGGGCTCGCGGATGATCGGTGCCGGCCTCGGGCTCGGCGTCATCCTCGTCGTCAACATCATTCGCGTTTCGGCGCTCTTTCTGATCGGCCTCTACTTCAAGCAGCTCTTCCACGACACCCACGTCTACGTGGCGCAGGCGTTGGTAATCTGCGTTGCGGTGGCGCTCTGGCTCTACTGGGCGACGCGGCACGCCGATGCGCCTGCGACTTAATCCGTTCTGGTTCCTGCTGCGTCTGGTGGGATTGTTCCTGCTGACGTACTTCCTATGGAAGCCGATCGCCCCGTACTACACGCAGGTTCTCTTCCAGGCATCGCGCGCCGGCGTCTGGTTGAGCGAGTTCTCCTTCGATCCGGAGTGGCGCCACGGCACGACGCTGATGCGCAGCCCGCAGCATCCGACCGGGATCTTCTACAAGCACCGGCAGTTCGAGAAGCTGGCGTCGCCGATTCCTCCGCAGGGCATCCCCGCCGAGTGGGTGATGGCCAACCTGGTGTTGTTGATCCCGCTGATGCTGGCGACGCCGGCGCCGAGTTGGAGGGCGCGCTTCGGGCGTCTGGCGCTGGCGCTGGTGATTGCTCTCGTCGTGCAGGTCGCCGACATCGTGATCGCGATCAAGGCATTCTACGCGAGTGTCTTCCCGCAGCGGTGGGGCTGGTTCTCGCGCGAGCTCTACGGACTGCTCGACGCCTTCGTGCAGGGCTTCGACACGCAGTTGTTTCCGTTCGTCATCTGGGCCGGCATCCATTTCCGCGAGCTCGTGCGGTTGGGTCCGGCCGACGAGGCGAGCGCGCAGCCGGAGTCGCCGCCGAAGAAGGCGCGGGCCGCCGCCGTGCCGACGCGTGCCGAGCGCAGGCGACGGGAGCGCGGCGGCAAGTGATCTGGCGCCGCGCCTGTGGCGTCGTGGGACTCTTGCTGATGTCGGCCGCATCCGGGACTCGATCGGCGGCGCTCGACGAGGCGACTCCCGCTCCTCCGGCTCTGGTGTTCGATCGCCTCGAGCACGACGCGGGTGTGGTGCGCCAGGGCGACGTCATCGCGGCCGAGTTCGCGTTCGAGAATCGCGGTGTGGTTCCGCTCACTCTCAGCGCGCCGATCACCGGCTGCGGCTGCGCGGCGGAGATCGTAGGGGCGGCCGACGTCGCACCGGGCGACGGTGGACACATCCGATTCTCCTGTGACACGTCGCAACATCACGGCGCCGTTCGTCTCACCGCGACCGTCCACAGCAGCGAGATCGGACGGCGCGCCGTCGTGCTGGCGCTGCGCGGCGAAGTGGCGCTCGACGTCGTTGCGGAACCAGCGGCGGTCTATCTCGGCCAGGTGACGCGCAAGCAGCGCAAGACCGATGCCTTCAACATGCGGGTCGGCGAGACGCGCACGGCGATCCGCGGCGCCGGCACGGATGGCCGTTACATCGACGTCGAGCGCGGCAGCGACGGCGGTGGCTTCGATGTGACGGTTCGGCCCGAGGCGCCGTTGGGCCGCTTCACGCAGAACGTGTCGATTGCGACGTCGAGCGAACGGTTCTCGGTGGTCACGGTGCCGGTCACCGGAATTGTCGTCGAGGAGCTGCCGGCGCGGCGCTGGTGAACGAATGACGGCTGCCGTGGATGTCGTCGGTATCGGCTACAACACCGAAGACCACGTCTGGGTCATGGACGGCCCGACGCCGGCCGGTGGCAAGGCGCGCGCCAGCGGCTACTTCGTCCAGCCGGGTGGTCAGGTGCCGACTGCCTTGGTGGCGCTGCAGCGCTGGGGAATGTCGACCGCCTATATCGGCCCGATTGGCGACGACGCGGGCGGCGCGCGCCAGCTCGCGTCGCTGCGCGCCGAGGGTGTCGTCACCGATGGCTGTGTGCGGCGGCCGAGCGTGCCGAGCCACCTTTCGTTCATCACCGTCGATGCGTCGAGCGGTGAGCGGACGATCCAGTGGTATCGCGACAACCGCCTCGCCCTGCGGCCGGGCGAGATCGCGATCGACGTGCTGGCCGGCGCGCGTGCGCTGTTGCTCGACGGCGACGACATCGAGCTCGCCATCGAGATGGGAACGGCGGCCCGCCGCGCGGGCGTTGTGGTGATGCTGGACGTCGATCGCATCCGCCATCGCACGCCAGCACTGATGGCCGCGAGCGACATCGCGATCGTGCCGGCCGAGTTTGCGCACCCCTTTGGCGATGGCGATCCGAGCGCTGCCCTGCGAGCAATCTGCGACGGCGGGCCGCGGATCGCCGTCGTGACGCAGGGGGCGAGAGGTGCCGTGGCTCGCGCCGACGGACGGGAGTACCGGCAGCCGGCGTTCGCGGTCGAAGCGGTCGACACGACCAGCGCGGGGGACGTTTTTCACGCCGCGTTCCTGTACGATTTCCTACATGGCGGAGGAATCGAGTCGGCGCTGCGTTTTGCGGCGGCGGCCGGCGCCCTGGCGACGGCGACGATGGGTGGCCGCGATTCCATCCCGGCGCTCGACGAGGTTTGCGAGCTGACGCGATGAAAACGGCGAATACAAAGCAGAGCGATTCGACTCCGATCTGGGTGCGCGCATCGCGCGTCTGGTTGATCGGCGTCACCATCGGACTGGTGTTGGCGGGCGTCGTGGCGTCGCAGTGGTTCTCGCGTTCGACCGCGTCCGTGGTCGGCATCATCGTTTTGACCATGTGGCCGTTCTCGCTGGCGCGACTGTGGTTGCTGCGCCATTTCCATCGCGGCTCCGGCGTCGGCACGGCGCTGGGCCTCATCATGGCAGTGGTCGCCGCGGCGTTCGATGCGACCATGATCGCGCAACTGGTGACGTCGCGATCGAACCTCGATTCGCTGTGGCTGAGCGGCGACACCGCGAGCTGGATCGGGCCGGTCTGGTTCAGCGCGCACGCGATGATCTTCTTCGCCCTGTGTCTGGTGAAACCCGTCCGCCGCATGTGGTCGTGGCTGGGTTGGGACGCCGGCGACAATGAGATCTCGCAGGAGCGACGCGCCTTTCTGCGCAGCGCCGGCCAGCTCGGCGCCGGTCTGCCGTTCGTTGTCTCGATGTCGGGAATCGAGACGTCGTACGACTTTCGGGTCGAGGAGCGCGAGATTCCGCTCGCCAACTGGCCGCGCAGCCTCGACGGACTGCGCGTCGCGCATCTCTCCGACATCCATGTCGGTGGCGCCATGGATCTGGAGAAGCTCAGCCGTGTTGCCGAGCTCACGAATGCGGCCGGCGTCGATCTGGTCCTTCACACGGGGGACTTCCTCACTCATCGACTGCCGGGCTTCGACGAGCCGCTGTACGAGGCGCTGGCGAAGGTGCGCGCGACGCACGGCCAGTGGGCTTGCTTCGGCAACCATGATTTCGACGACCCCGGTCGCCTCACCCGCCGATTGACCGAATGCGGCGTCGAGGTGCTCCGCGATCGACTCGCGACCCTCGAGATCCGCGGCGCGACGATCGAGATCGGCGGGGTCGATTTCGCGTCCTACCGGTTCGATCGCAACGCGGCCTACGCGGCGGCGATCAACGCCTGGGGACCGCGTACTGCCGCGCCACGGCTCCTGCTGTGCCACGACCCGACGGCCTTCGCCGCGATGCCGCCCGGCTGCGCCGACCTGGTGCTGTCCGGTCATACGCACGGCGGGCACGTGGGGGTGCAGCTCGGAGCCGACTCGGCGGTGACCGTCGTCGGCGTGCTCGGCTTCCCCGACCAGGGGGTATTTCAGCGCCGCGCGACCGACGACATGAAGATGTACGTCACGCGCTGCGTGGGATTCTACGGCTATCCGATTCGGCTCGGGATCCCGCCCGAGATCGCCGTGCTCACTCTGCGCTCGGCGTAGCTGCGCTCGGCGCATGCGAAAGCGAGCCCGTCCGGTGAGTGCACCTGGAATGGCGAAAGTGATAGGGAGCGTGTCGCTGGTGGGGCCTCGCATGTGCCGGGTTGCCACCGCCAACCTCGTCAGGGAGCTGGGTAGCCATGAAGATTGCTAGATCGAATTCACTGCTGACCTGCATCGCCGCGTTGGCGGCGCTTTGGTCCGCGGCGGTGCGGCCGCTGCCGGCGCGCGCCGAAACGGTCGCCACAGCCGACGAGGCACTGCTCGACGAAACGCCGAACTTCGTAGCCGTCCTGCGCGAGCAATGGAGCGAGGCGCAGTTCGAGGATCTGTACGGCCGTTACTTCGGCCAGTTGCACAACGACGGTGAGCTCCGCGAGGTCACCCTCGAGCAGGCGATCGCGTTGGCGCTGCAGAACAACACCGGTCTCGAGGTCGGCCGTCTAGATCCGTTGCTCGCCACCAACGAAGTGCGGCGGGCGCGGTCGCTCTTCGATCCGGCCGTCTTCGCCGGCGTCGACAAGTTCCGCTCGCGATCGCCGCTGTCGGCGTCGAGTCCGTTCACCGCCCAAGGGCGCGAGACCTACGTGCAGGACATCAACTGGGATGTCGGCGCCGAGAAGACGCTGCTCAGCGGCGGCCGGCTCGGGTTGGACTGGACCAACAACCGGTTCTCCACCCCGCCCAACGTCGGCACCCTGCTGGTGCCGCGGTATGAGTCGCAGATCAATCTGTCCCTCAATCAGCCCTTGCTGCGCGACTTCGGATGGCGCTACGCGCTGTTGCGCGTCGACGTCGCGCAGACCGTCGAGGAGGCGGTGTTCTTCGAGTACAAAGGGCAGGTCGCGGATCTCGTCTTCACGGTTGAAGAGCTCTACTGGATTCTGGTTCTCGCCATCGAGAACGTCGCCGTCGAGGAGCAGGGGCTGGAGTTGGCTACGGAGCTGTTGCGGCAGAACAAGGGCCGCTTCGACGTCGGTGCGCTGCCGCGCACGGCGGTGCTCGAGTCGGAGGCCGAGGTTGCGCGACGCGACGCGAACCTGGTGCGAGCCCGCAATCTCGAGCGCACCGCGCGCGACCGCCTCAGCAACGTGGTCAACGCGCGCGTCGAGCCCTCGCGCGACGTCGTGCTGATCGATCCGATCGACCGGCCGACGCTGGTCGAGTACGAAGTCGATACGCGGCGCAGCTTCGAGCGGGCGCTGATGACGCGGCCGGAGTTGATAGCGGCACGCCTCAACGTCAACAGCCGCGAGCTGCTCGAGAGGGCAGCGGAGAATCAACTCCTGCCGCGCCTGGATTTCGTCGGCTCCTTCGGTCTCAACGGCCTCGGCGGCGACAATGCCGGTCCGATCAGCCTCGGCGATGAGATCATCATCAACGCCGACCCGCGAGTCGACGACGGCTACGACAGCGCGCTCAACCTGCTCACCGACGGTCGCTTCTATCAGTACGGCGTCGGTGTAAAGATCGAGGTTCCGATCAACAACGCCGCGGCCAAGGCCGAGTACACGCAGTCGAAGATCGAGACCGAGCGATCGAAGCTGTCACTGCGCCAACTGGAAGAGAACGTGACCCTCGAGATCAAGAACGCGATCGACAACGTGCGCTCGCGCCTGAAGAGCATCGAGGCGACGCGTATCGCGCGCGAGCTGGCCGAGGAGAATGTGCGCAACCAGAGGGCGCGCTACGATGTCGGATTGGCGACGACGAAGGACTTGATCGATTTCCAGGAGCGACTGACACGCGCTCGGCAGGAGGAGATCGCGGCGCTGACCGGATACAACACCGACCTCGCCGATCTGCGCCGCGTCGACGGGACGCTGCTCGACTACCGCAACGTCGAAGTCGAACAGCGCGCGCAGGAGAGTGCTCCATGGTGGGCGCGCTTCTGATCGTTGTCCGTGGGGGCAAAGAATTCACCACGGAGACACGGAGAGTTTCTTCGGCGACCGGTGACCGTACACGTACTCGTACCCGTACTCGTACACGGAGTTTCCTGCAGAATTC
>CADEER010000131.1:8569-14427 GCA_902826395.1 uncultured bacterium | reverse complement strand
TCCCACCACGACAGTTGTAGTTGCTTGGCGCGGCGGAAGTAGAGCTGGATGTCGTACTCGATGGTGAAACCCATGCCGCCGTGGATCTGCTCGGCCATGGCGGTGACGTCGCGATAGGTCTGGCAGGCGAAGAGCTTGGCCATCGGCGCCAGGCGCGAGATCGACTTGCCGTTGCTGCGCGCCCAGGCAGCCTCGTAGACGAGCGTCTTGCCGCCGTCGACCGTCGTCGATGCGTCGGCCATGTAGTGCGACAGGGCCTGGAAGGCGCCGAGCGGCTTGCCGAATTGTTCGCGATCGAGCGAATACTGGACGGTCATCTCGAGCGCCCGCTCCGCGCCGCCCATCGCCTGCGCCGCGGCGAGAATGATGGCGTCGTGCATCACCGCATCCCAGGTCGCCCAGCCGCTGTTCTCGGCGCCGATCAGGTTCGCCACCGGAACGCGCACATCCTTGAATTCCACCCGGTACTGCGTGTCGGAGGCGAGCGTCATCTGCTGGGTCAGGGTCAGGCCCGCCGATTGGGCGTCCACCAGCAACAACGAGACATCGGTCTCGGCGACTCCGGTGCGGACGACAGTGACCAGCTGGCTCGCCGAGCTGGCGAACAGCACGTGACGCTTGACGCCGTTGAGGACGTACGCGTCGCCGTCCTTCACCGCGCGCATCTGCACGCCCTTCGCGCCGTAGCCGTTCTGCGGCTCGAGCCACGCCGGAGTGAGGATCAGCTCGCCACTGGCAACCTTCGGCAAGATGGCGTCCTTCTGCGCGGTGCTGCCCGCATGGAGCACCGCGCCGGCGCCGACGATGCAGCTCACGAAGTGCGGTGTCGGCGCCAGCGAACGGCCGAGCTCCTCATACACGACGGCAGCGTCGAGCATGCTCATTCCGCTGCCGCCGTACTGTTCGGGCAGAGTCAGGCCGAGCAGACCGAGCTGTCCCAACTGATTCCACAGCTCCGACGGATAGCCGACCGGGTCGTCCTCCAGCTTGCGCACCACTTCGACCGGCGAGAACTTCTCGCACACGTTGCGCACCGTCTCGCGCAGCATTTCCTGTTCTTCGGTGAAATCGAGATTCATTGGCTCACTCCGTTCGCAGCTATCAGCTATCAGCGTTCAGCTTTCAGGTCTCTTCGATGACAAAGTACGTCAGCACTCTGGCCCCTGGCCCCCGACCCCTGACCCCTGCTTTTAAGGTCTCCAGCGGTCGCCTTTGCGCTCCCATGGGTTGTCGTTTTCGTCGGCCGGCAGCGCGACGCGCACCGCGCAGCTCGTACAAAGGCGGTCGCCGACGGCGACCTCGACGTTGAGATTCGCCCACGTGCAGCCAACGTCGTCCTTCTCGAGTTTCTCGACAGTGCCGTTGAAGACCATCTGCTCGCCGGGAAAGATCGAGTCCTTCATGCGGAACTTCATGCGGCCGAGGCGGCCGCGCGGCCCTGTCCAGTCGGTGACGTAGCGCTCGAACCACGCCGCCAGATTCGGCGTGTTCATGAAGATGTCGCGCACGCCGTTGCGGTTGATTGCGAAGTCGCGATCGTGGTGCATCGGCCGCCAATCGCGGCTTGCCAGCGCGCCGAGAATGACGGTCGTCGCCGTAACATCGTAGGCGAGCGGCTCGAGCTTCTGGCCGGCTTCGACCTTCCCTGCGGTGAGATTCGCCGCCATCACGCTCCCCTCTTGTAGCCGAAGCCGGTGTACATCTCTTTGGCGACGAGTTGGTCTTTTTGATTCACGTACTGGACTTCGATCACCCAGAATCGGCCGGTGCCGAGCTTGGTCGTCTTCGGCTCGCTGACCGAGTGAAGGATCTGGCGCGTCTTCAGCCGATCGCCCGGCCGCACGGGGTCGTAGAAGATGATCTCGTTGTCGGTCATCACCGCTTCCGGCAAATCGAGCGTCTCCTTGAGATCAAAGTGAACCTGCAGCGGTTGTACCTGCTTGGTGCGACCGGGCGCCCACAGATGCGGGCGAAACCACACCGAGATCATCGTCGGCGGCGCGATCGGACCCGCGGTCAGCTCGGCAGCGACATCGTCGTCCCAGAACAGGGGGTTGCCGTTCTCCACCGACGAACACGTCGTCCACACGTAGCCGCGCTCGACGGGAAACTCCGTCTCTTCCTCGTAGCGCGTCTGGCCGATCCAGGACTGCACTTCACTTGGCAATGACACTCGCTACTCCTTCGACGACTTCACCACAGAGGCACGGAGAACACAGAGATCTCGGTGCCTCTCATTCCACTGCAGTGCTCGTAAGAAGATCTTCGATTTCGTTGGGCTCGAAGCCGGACTGTTCGAGGATGGATCGGGTTTCGGTTTGATCGGGATCCGGGACGCAGTGGGTCGGCTGTTCGCGCACGCCTCCGGCGAGGATCGGAGCGACCTGGCGGAACCGGCCGTGTTGGCGATGCTCGGCTTGCATGAACGTGTGTCTCGCCTTCAGGTGCTCGTCGTCGACCAGCTCCGGAATGCTGAGCACCGGAGCGACGCAGGTGTCATTCGGCGCGAGCTCGGCGACCCAGTCGTCGCGGTCGCGCTGCTTGAACACGCGGCGGAAGGCAGCGCGGATCTCGTCCTGCTTGTCCTCCGTCATCTGGTGCGCCGCGTACTCCTCGAGACCGAGTCGCTTGCACAGCGACGCGTAGAAGTGCGGCTCGATGGCCCCGACCGACAACCATTTGCCGTCGCGCGTCTCGTACAGATCGTAGAACGCATACTTCCCGGTGAGCAGCGTCTGACCGGGACCCGCGACCTCGCCGGCTGCCAGATATTGGTCGATGCTGAGCGACATCAGCGACAACACACCATCGGTCGCGGCGACATCGAGGTAAGCGCCTTCGCCGGAGAGCGATCGCTTCACCAGTGCAGCGAGGATGGACAGCACCGCATGCATGCCGCCGCCGGCGCTGTCGGCGACGGTGGCGCCGGGAATCGGCGGTCCGCCGTCGGCACGCGGTCCGGTGCAGGCGAGGAAACCGCCAATCGCGAGATAGTTGATGTCGTGCCCGGCCCACTGCGAGTACGGACCATCCTGCCCGTACCCACTGGTCGAGCAGTAGACCAGGCGAGGATTCGCGGCGCGCAGCGCCTGGTAGCCGATACCGAGCCGATCGACGACACCCGGCCGATAGCTCTCGATGAGCACGTCGGCCTTCGCGACGAGCCGGCGCAGTACATCCACGCCACCCGCCGCCTTCAGGTCGAGGCGCATACGGCGCATGCCGCGACCGGCGCCGTAAGTGTGAAACGGCGGCCGGATCTGCGCCGCGCCCTTCTTGTGGGTCGGCGCGATCTTGATCACGTCGGCGCCGTAGTCGGCGAGAACGCGCGAAGCGCGCGACGCCGGCCCGACACTGGACAAATCCAGCACCCGAATCCCATCAAGAAGATCGGCTGTCGTCATCTCAAAAAAATTCACCACAGAGACACAGAGGACACAGAGATCGCCGACAATGTTCGCAACGACTCACTTGCTCGCGATCTTCGACGACGAAGATTGCCGATGAGGCCAATTCTGAGTTGGCGCAAGCCACGCGAGGCATCTCCGAGGGTCAACCTTCACCGCAATCTCTGTGTTCTCTGTGTCTCTGCTTCGAAAATTCGCTGAAAGAAGCAGTGAGATGGATCTGGGATCGCAATTTTGCGCTGTCCTTTGGGGCAACGTACCTGTCCGTTCCGGCGGTGGCGTCTTCGTATGGCGCGAAGCGCCACAGGGACTGTGGTGAAAAATTTCTAGAAGTTCTTGGGCAGGCCGAGTTTGCGGCGGGCGATGATGTTCTTCTGGATCTCCGAAGCGCCGCCGCCGATCGTGTCGATCACCGTGTAGCGGTAGGTCGATTCGGCGCGGCCTTTCATCGGCGCGTCTTCGGTGCGCACGCGCAATTGTCCCCCAGGTCCCGCAATGTCCGTCGAGGCGTTCGCCAGGCGTTTCGACAACTCGGTGGCGTAGAGCTTGTACGCCGATGCCTCGCACGTCGGCGGCTTGCCGCCCTTCATCGACTGGTCGACAAAGCGCAGTCCCAACACCCGCGCGACTTCTCCCTCGGTGACGAGGTGGGCGATCTGCTGGCGGACGATGGGATCCTCGCGCAGCGGCGCGCCGTCGCGGACTTCCGACTTCACGTATTCGGTCAGCACCTCGATGCGCTGATCGATCGGCGAGTACGTGAACATGGTGAAGCGCTCGAGATCGAGCGCTTCCGAGATGTACTGGAAGCCGTGGTTCAGCTCGCCGACGACGTAGTCGTCGCTGACGTAGACGTTGTCGAAATAAACCGAGTTGGTGCGTTCGTCGCCGATGGTGTGGATCGCCTGGATCTCCAGACCCGGATGGTCCATCGGAATCAGAAATAGAGTGATGCCGTTGTGCTTCGGCGCATCCATGTCCGTGCGGGCACCGACCCAGTACCACTCCGCGAAGTGCGCCGAGGTGGTCCAGATCTTCTGGCCGTTGAGACGCCAGCCGTCGCCGTCGCGCGTCGCCTTGAGCTGCATCGCCGCGGCGTCGGAGCCGGCCGCTGGTTCGCTGTAGCCGACCGCGAACTCGACCTCGTTGCGCAGAATCTTGGGCAGGAACTCAGCCTTGAGCTTATCGCTGCCGTGGCGGATCAAGGTCTTGCCGATGATGCCGACTCCCTTGCCGATCTGCGGCCCGCCGCGGCGCGCCAGTGCTTCATTGAGAATGTACTCGTAGATGCCTTCGCCGTCCTGGCCGCCGTACTGCTCCGGCCAGGTCATGCCGAGCCAGCCGCGCTCCCCCAGCTTGCGCATGAAGGCGCGTCGCTTCGGCGTATCGACGATCTGCGCCATGTTCTCGCGGGTGACGTCGAACACATCCGGATCGTCGTTGGCGTCGAGAAACGCCTGGACATCCTCGGAGAACTTCTGCTGCTCTTCCGTAAACTCGAAATCCACGACTCTTCACCTCCTGCGAGGCGCTCTCCGCGCCGGTGCGCCCGTCCGTTGCGCGCTCCAGCGCCACAACCGGCCGCTCGATCACCCATCTAATGATCGCCGACCTGCCGTCTCGGGCGCTCACATTTTGACTGGAAACGGCCGTTCTTATAGCATGCCGCACTTCTTGGGCAAACGACCGTTTGTCTCTTCCCAGACCCCTCCGGAGGCGCCCGATGAGCTTGAAAATCGAGACGATCCTGCTGAGCCTCGAGGCTGAGCAGTACGCCGGGAAGGGACAGGCGACACCGGGTATCGGCGACTACGCCCGGGCCGCGCGCGAGATGGAAGCGCTGGGCTTCGACCACCTGACGACGGCCGAAGCGGGGCACGATCCGTTCCTGCCGGTCGCTATCGCGGCCGAGCACACCGAGCGGGTCAAGCTGGCGACCAACGTCGCCATCGCCTTTCCGCGCAGCCCGATGGTGACGGCGCAGCTCGCGTGGGACCTGCAGCATCTGTCGAACGGTCGCTTCCAGCTCGGCATCGGCACCCAGGTGAAGGGGCACAACGAGCGGCGCTACGCGGCGCCGTGGACGGCGGCACCGGGCCCGCGCCTGCGCGACTACGTGCAATGCCTGCGGGCAATGTTCGCCTCGTTCCAGACCGGTAAGACGCACAAGTTCGAAGGCGAGCACTACCAGTTCACGATGCTGCCTCCGTTCTTCAACCCCGGCCCCATCGAAGTTCCGGCGCCACCGATCCACATCGCCGCCGTCAACAAGTACATGACCCGCCTCGCCGGCGAGCTGTGCGACGGCCTGCGCCTGCACCCGATCGCGACGTTGAAGTACACGAGGGAAGTCATCCTGCCCGCCGTGGAAGCAGGAGCGAACAAGGTGGGACGCAATCTGTCCGACATCGAGATCATCGGCGCTCCCTTCCTCGCCATCGCGCCTGACGA
>CADEER010000131.1:2248-8469 GCA_902826395.1 uncultured bacterium | reverse complement strand
CCATGGCTGAGAAGGATCACTATCTGTTCGAGGTGCGCGACGGGGTCGGCATCGTCACGTTCAATCGGCCCGACAAGCTGAACGCCGTCAGCTGGGATCTGGCCACGGATCTCGTGCAGTTGTTTCGCGAGCTGCGTTTTCGCGACGAGGTGCGGGTGATCGTGTTGACCGGCGCGGGACGGGCATTTTGCTCGGGCGGTGACGCCGAGTTCCTGAGCGGCGGCGGCGATCGTCCCTTGCCCGGACTCTCCGAGTCGGAGCGCTACCTCGAGCGATACCAGCGCAAGACGCCGGCCGGACCCTTCGCCGAGTTCACGCGCATGATCATCGAAGTCGAGAAGCCGGTGATCGCCGCCATCCACGGCGCCGCCGTCGGCGCCGGCCTGGCCTACGCGCTGGCCTGCGACCGCCGCTTCGCCGACAAGACGACGCGCATGTCGGCTGCCATGGTCCGCCTCGGCTTCGCACCGGATTGCGGCATCACCTACTTCCTGCCGCGCGTCACCAGTCTGTCGACGGCTCTCATGATGGTGGAGACCGGGCGCATCCTGAATGCCGACGAGGCTTTCAAAGAAGGCCTGATCGACGAGCTGGTCGACGACGGCAAAGCGCTCGAAGCCGCGCTCGAGTATGCTGGCAAGCTCGCGCAAGGCCCGAGCGTCGCCGTCGACCTGGCGCGCCGCTTCATCCACAAGGCGCTGGTCTCGACCCTGGACGAGATGCTCGACTACGAAGCCGTCGCGGCGACCATGTCGGCCGCGACCCACGACGCGCGCGAAGGCACCAAAGCCTTCATCGAAAAACGCAAACCGGAGTTCAAAGGCTACTGATCTCTTTCACCACAGAGGCACAGAGACACGGAGTGGGACTCTGCGTCTCTGTGCCTCTGTGGTGAAGAATTTTTTCCGATGAAGATTGTACGCGACATGGGGAAGGCAGCGGCGTTGAAGCCGCTGCGCGAGGTCGAGCGCTGGGACGACTCGGCCGATGTCGTGGTCGTCGGCCTCGGCGCCGCCGGTTGCTGCGCGGCGATCGAGGCGGCGGAGGCGGGCGCCGACGTGCTGGCGCTCGAGCGCATGAGCGGCGGCGGCGGTACCTCGGCGCTGTCGACCGGGCAGCTCTACATCGGCGGCGGTACGCCGATCCAGAAGGCGTGCGGTTTCGAAGACTCGCCGGAGGAGATGTTCAAGTACTTGATGGCGACGTGCGGCCCCGGCGAGGACGAGGCCAAGATCCGCATGTACTGCGATCACAGCGTCGGCCACTTCCACTGGCTGGTCGAGCACGGCGTGCCGTTCAAGGAGTCCTACTACGGCGACGGCTCCTACACGCCGACCGACGACTGCCTGAGCTTCTCCGGCAGCGAGCAATCGTGGCCGTACCGGGAGATCGCCGTGCCGGCGCCGCGCGGCCACACGGTGCAGCAGGACGGCATCGAAGCGGGCGCCCAGCTCATGCGCAGCCTCGTCGCCGCGGTCGGCCGCACGTCGACCCGCGTCTGGGAAGACAGCCTCGTGCAGACTCTGGTTGCCGATGCCGACGGCCGCATCGTCGGCTGCGCGGTGCGCCGCGACGGCGGCGAGCAACTGGTCGAAGCGCGGCGCGGCGTCGTGCTCTGCGCTGGCGGCTTCATCAACAACCGCGACATGGTGCACCACTACGCTCCGGAGCTGGCGCGCTGCCGCTACCGCGCGGCGAGCGATGGCGACGACGGCCGCGGCATCCGCATGGGCATGGGCGCCGGCGGCGCCGCCAAGCGCATGGAGACCGGCTGCATAGTCCTGCCGTATACGGTGCCGAAGAGCCTGATGAACGGCATCATGGTCGACCGCCGCGGCATGCGCTTCATCAACGAAGACCTCTACCAGACCACGGTCGGCGAGGCGGCTCTGCTGCACCAGGGTGGCCACGTCTTCCTGATCTGCGACAACGAATGCTTCGCGCGGCCGTTCGCGCCGGCCGAGGTCGCCGCGGTCGAGGAGACGATCGCCGATCTCGAGAAGGCGCTCGACATGCCGGAGGGCGTCCTGCAGAGCACCGTCGAGGTGTACAACCGCCACGCCGAGCGCGGCGAAGACCCGATCTTCCACAAGGGCCGGCAGTACTTGCAGCCGCTGGTCAGCCCGCCCTTCGCTGCCATCGACTACCGCGTCGAGAACTCGCTCTACACAGTCTTCACCATGGGCGGCCTGCACACCTTGCCGACGGCGCAGGTGGTGAACGCCGACGGCGACGTCATCTCCGGTCTGTACGCCGCCGGACGCACGACATCAGGCCTCGCAGCGCAGGGCTACAGCAGCGGCCTCTCGCTCGCCGACGCCACTTTCTTCGGCCGCATGGCCGGCCGCCACGCGACGGGCCGTGCGGTGCCGCCCGATAGATGAATGTGAACCGTGAACGGTGAACCGTCGGTTCCGCGTTCACCGTTCACGGTTCACGGCTCACGGAATGATCGAAGCCCCTCGACTCCCGCTCGGCGCACGACTGATCAACGCAGCCGCGCGGCCGTTCGCCGCCATCGCGCCGCAACTCTCGCTGCGCGAGGAGAACCTGCTGGCTACGGCGCGCGAGCAGACCGCGCTCGACGACTTCGGCGACGACTCGTTCCGCGAACCATTGCGGCGCTTTCTCGTCAGCCTCCAGAGCGAGGCCGATCTCACGCCGATCGGCCGCATGATCGCGCGCGGCGAGATCGTCCAGGCGCTGGTGAACCGGCTGGAGATCATCGACTGGCACAAGCGACATCCGGAGATCGGCGCCGAACGCGTCGCCGCGCCGCTCGTCATCATCGGCATGCCGCGCACCGGGACGACGATCCTGCACGAGTTGCTGATGCAGGATCCGGCGAATCGCGTCCCGCAAACCTGGGAGGTCGACTTCCCCTGCCCGCCTCCCACAACGGCAACCTACGCCACCGACGAGCGCATCGCCCGCGTGGCCGCGGTCCTCGATCGCTCCGAGTCGCTGATCCCCGACTTCAAGAAAATGCACCGCATGGGAGCGCAATTGCCCCAGGAGTGCGTGCGCATCATGGCGCCCGACTTCGCAAGCATGGCGTACATGATCACCTACCGGGTGCCGTCGTACGGCAACTGGCTCGTGAACGGGTACGACTGGGCGCCCGCCTACGCCGCGCACCGGCGCTTCCTTCAGCTCCTGCAATGGCGGTGCCCCGGCGAGCGCTGGGTGCTCAAGACACCGGCGCACCTGTGGGCGCTGCCCGCCCTGCTCGCCGAGTACCCCGATGCGCGTCTCATCCAGACACACCGCGACCCGCTGCGCATTCTCGGTTCGGTAACCAGCCTCGGCACGACGCTGCGCACCATGGCGAGCCGAACGCCGCGTCCCGACGACGTCGCGCGCGAGTGGTCGGACTGGAACGCCATGGCGCTCGACGCCGCGGTAGACGCGCGCGAGTCCGGGCTGATCGATCCCACCAAGGTCGTCGACGTCCACTTCCGCGAGTTCATGGCGGACCCCTTCGCCGCGATCCGCCGCATCTACGACCACTTCCGCATCGCCTACACCGACGAGGCCGATCACCGCATGCGCGCCTATCTCGCCGCCAATCCGAGCGACAAGCACGGTACGCACGAGTATCGCTTCACCGACACCGGCCTCGAAGAGAAGAGCGAGCGGGCCAAGGTCGAGCGGTATCAGCGATACTTCGACGTGCCGTCGGAGCGACTCTGAGCCGCTCGAATCACTCGTTCGCCAGAACGCGATCGCCAGTCGAGCCGTTCACCAGAAACACGCAGCCGCCGCGCGAGACCGCGATATCATGGATCGTTCCGCCCTCGGCACGGCAGTAGTCGCCGCTGTGCATCTCGACGCCGGACAAACTGAGATGCCCCTCGAGGACGAAGATCTCCTCGAAGCCCGCGTGGCGATGTCGCGGGATGCCCGCACCATCTCGCATGCGGACCATGAAGGTGCGGCGGCCGCCCTCGCGATCGTCGGACAAGACGCGAATCTCGATTCCGTCGAAGCCCGATTCGACCCAGCCTCGTTCGTCGCGCCGGACGAACCGCTGCCCTTCGACGCCGGGTCGGGCTTCACCCCCGATCTTCGCGAGGACCTCGCTGGCGACGCTCGCGGGTACGGCGACGGGGCGAGGCGCGTGCGCGAGCATCTCCACCACCGCGCCGTATCGCTCCAACGCCGCGGCGCAGTTCGCGCAACCGGACTCGAGGTGCTGTGCGAACGCTTGCGCCTCTCCCGGATCGAGAGCGCCGAGCGCGAACGCCTCGACATCGATGCAGATCAGCTCACCGTTCGGCCTTTTCATGACAGCCCGACTCGGCCCCCTCTTCCTTTTCGTCTAGGTCCAACAGATCTCTGCGCAACGCCTTCATCGCCGCGCGCACTCGCGTCTTCACCGTGCCGAGCGGCTGCCCCAGCCGCTCGGCGATCTGCGATTGCGAGTATCCCTCGAAGTACGCCATTTCAATGACTTCTCGCTGCGGCCGCGGCAGTTCCCCCAGCGCGGCAACTACACGGCGGCGTTGCTCCGCCACCAACCCGTTCTCCTCGGGACCTGGTGCCTCCGACTCGAGCGCTTCGGCAACGCCGAGCGACTCGCTGGAATTGCCTCGGTCGCTGCGCAGCGCATCGATGGCGCGGCTGCGGGCGATGGTCGAGAGCCATGCCATCGATCTGCCACGCTGGGGATCGAAACGCCACGCGTCCCTCCAAACCTGCAGGTAGATCTCACCCAGCACGTCCTCCGCGACCGGGCGCTGGCGAACGATGCGCAGTACCAGTCCGAACACGATCCCGCTGGTGGCAGCGAAGAACTCCGCCATCGCCTGGCGGTCCCCCCGCGCACAGCGGACCAGGAGCTTCGCCGACGAGTCATCGAAGTGTCCTGCCTTGGCGTTGCCCTCACCCACGGTCAGGTGAATAGCACCGCCCGATCGGGCTGGGCAAAGCACGTCGCTCAACGAACCAATTCGACGCTCCCTTCTCCCAAAGCGACCGCCGCCGGATGGGCCGCGAGTTGTGCCGTGCAGCTCGCCAGCGCCGATCGCGCACCGAGCGCCGCACGACACGGCGCCGGCGCGTCGCCGACCAGTTGCAAAGCCTCATCGAACAACTCGGTCGCTCGCGGCGTATGGCGAGCAGTGAGGTTGATCGACGCGGCGTGCAGGGCTCGGCGCGGATCCGCGCCCGCTGCCATCCAGAACTCCGCGGCGTGGTCGGCGAACATTTCGGGCGCGGTCTCCATGAGCAGATCGAAACCGCTCGCCGCCGCCTGCCGCCACCGATCGGCCTCTTCGCGCTGGCCGCCTGCCGTGAGCATGCGCGAGAGATGTGCCGCGTAGTCCGGGTCCTCGGACTCCATCGCGAGACGGCGCAAGATGCCGATCGCGAACGCAGTGTTGCCGAGATCAAATTGCGCCTCGGCGAGCTGTCCGAGATTCGGAGGAAAGGACGGCAGGATCTGCTGGGCGCGCTCGAACGCAGCCGCTGCTTCGCGCGTGCGGTCGGCCGAGCGCAGCATCCGACCGCGCGAGTATTCGAGCCAGGCAGGAGGCATCGGCGAGACGTCGCGGTATTCGCCGCGCGCCCGGTCGAAAAGCGCCTGCGCCTCGTCCAGTCGTCCCATGTCGCCGAGCAGGATCGCCAATGCGCAGAGCGATCGAATGTTGGGAAAGACCTCGACGTCGCGGCGGCGCAACACCAGCGCTTTCTCGTAATCGCCGCGGCCGTGCAGGAGGGAACCCTCCACGCCGCGCACCGCCTCGGCGGTCGCGCCTTTGGCGCGAGCCGCGCCCAGCGCGCGCTCCGCGTCGTCGAAGCGATGCAGCTGCGCCAGGATCGCGGCACGACCAATATCGACCTGCGCGTCGCGCGGGGCGCAGGTCGCGGCGCGTTCGACGACCGCTAGCGCCTCGAGCGAATCCCGCCACCGGCTGGTCAGCAGAGCGCGAAACGACAGGCGCTCGGCGAGACCGAGCGCGGCTGCGACGTCGCAGCCTCCGGTGCGGCGGCGCAGCGCATCGATCTGCGAGTCCAGATTCGACAGGGCGATGCGCGGCGAGGTCACGGCCGTTTCACTCGCAACAGCGACAGTCGACGCAGCGGCCGTCGCGACCAGCGCCAGAATCGATCGTCCGATCAAGTGCATCGCGCCGCCCGCCTCAGAGCGACGGCGCCAGCAGGAACGGGAACGCCGAAAGCGATGCGGCGCCGTTCGCATCCGACGCGATCCCGTCGCC
>CADEER010000131.1:0-2148 GCA_902826395.1 uncultured bacterium | reverse complement strand
TCGAGGATCGCCAGGTTCGTCGCCATGCGATCGGCGAACATGGCGGCCCACGTCTCCGACGCCTGGGCAGCGTTGTAGTCGTCCTGAACGCGTCCATGTGCCGCCGGATCGCTGAAGAACGGATCGACGACGGCGGTGTTGATCGCCGACCGCCCCATGCGATCGATCTGGCGCCCGAGCACGGGTGGCGAAGCGCTCTCGCAGCCCAACAGAGCGTTGTTCACGGCGGTCACCAGCTCGTGGATGCGAACCTCGCCGTCGCGATCCGCGTCGCCGACACAAGCGCCGACACCGGAGCTGCGGTTGGTGCTCGCCCACACCCCGACAATCGGACCGTCGGTCGCCACCAGCGCCTTATCGACCTCGACGACGATGGCGAGGATGTTGGCGTCGAGGAAGTCATCGACCGCCGGAGCGCCCCCCGGCTCCGTCTGCAGCTGCCCGACCAGCGCTGCCGACGTCGGACCATCCACCGCTGGACAGCCGGCGTCGTCGAATGTCAGAGACGGCGCCGCCGCGGTGACCAGCCGCGTCGTCTCACGGAATCCCGAAAGATTGAAGAAGAAGGGGTCGTTGCGCAGGCCGGTGAAGACGCGCAACCGGCCGTCTTGCGAGGTGAGGCCGGCCGGTGAGCTGGCATCGCCCAACACCGACGTGTCGCCCGCCCAGCACTGCACGTCCTGGGCGGCATTGAACGTGCACACGATCTCCCCACCATCCGGCACATCGCCGAAGGCAGCGCCGCTGCCGACGTGAAAGACGTACTGCACGCTGTCCGAGAAGCGCGACTCGGTATTGGCAAAGGGAAACACAGACATGGCGAAGTTGATCTTGCTGGCGTCGGGAGACATCCAGACGAAGACGTCGTTCACGTCCGCCGCGGGATCGGTCATCACCGCGGGACCGTCGCCGTGGTCGGCGCCCAGCGCCGGCAACGCGATCCCGAGCGCAAGAGCGAATACGTACAGTTTCAGGAGCTTACACCGATTCATTCCACACCTCCGTGAGCCAACTGCAGGGGGAGAAAGGTCCCCTCCTGGAGGCACTACGTGGGAGCGGCTGAATCGGATTGCCGCTGAGGGATTTTTCGGCGGGAGCGCCGAAACGCTACTTTGTCGCGTTTTCCCGCTGGTCCTCGAAGAGCGGGAACGACGGCACGAACGGGCGCAGCCTCAATTGCAGCGGCCGCGTCGTGTTCTTCCGCATGTGGACGAAAGGGAACTCGTTGCGGCGGACTTCGATTTCGTAGCCTTCCTCTCGGAGCTCGCCGGCCAGCACCTCGAGCGACATCGCGTTGCCGGTGCGCATCAGTACGAAGTTGTCGACGTCGAAGAGCGCAACGCCGCCGGGCTTCAGGACACGCCAGAACTCTTCGATCAAGATGTCCTTGCGCTCAATGTATCCGACCGAAACCTGGCTGATGATCAGGTCGAACGTCGAGTCGGCGAGAAACGACAGCCGGCCGTCGTCGACATCAGCGAAGTGGAGGATGGGAAGCTCGACCGTCCTCGCCTCCCTCTGGGTGAAGATCCCGTGGTACACGCTGCTGGCGCGGACCCAGTTCTCGTTGTCATCGTCGGCCGTGAACGGCTCCTCGTTGATGCCGTGCAATTCGACCGTGGGAAAGCGCTTGCGGAGCTGCATGAGGACGCGAGCTTCGCCCATACCAAACTCGAGTACCCGCACCGAGCCCGCACTCGTCAGCTTCTCGGCAATGATGTCCTCGACGACAAATGGCCGGAACATCCCGTTCATGCTCTCGAGCGGCCTGCTCGTATACGGGTTGCCGAACTGCTGCGGCAGCCGCTTGGACGGCGAGGGATCGACCTCTTGGCCGACGGCGGTGGCCCCTACACACACCAGCAGCGCGCCAATGACGAGATCGCAATGCATGGGGGGGCGGTCAGACGTTCTTCACCCGAGGGTGCCGGCCTTCTGGCTTCGGCCGAACGTATAGACCCCACTGCAACGCTCGCTCTGTGACACCGCGCGGGGAAAGCAAGATGGCCTAAAGGCTACCTGAGCCCGGTCCGATCATGACGAAAGCCTATTCCTCTGATGTGAGAAGAGCAACCGGTCAGTTGCGGAGCACCCGATCACTATTGCCTCGCTCGAACCGACGCCCGAAAGGTCCAAGGAGCACCCTCG
>CADEER010000130.1:12726-14435 GCA_902826395.1 uncultured bacterium | reverse complement strand
GATGGATTTTTCGTTTCCGCAGATGATGGAGGCGATCGCGGGCGCCGTGCCGGATCGCGAGGCGATCGTGTTTCGCGATCGCCGCTTCACGTTCCGGCAGTTCACCGAACGCAGCCGCAGCCTGGCGAACTACCTTACGCAGCGCGGCTACGGGTGTCGCACCGAGCGCGGCGGCCTGCAGGGGCACGAGTCCGGCCAGGACCACATCGCGCTCTACCTCTACAACGGCAACGAATACCTCGAAGGCATGCTGGGTGGCTTCTACGCGCGCGTCGCACCTTTCAACGTCAACTACCGCTACGTAGAGGAAGAGCTCATCTACTTGTTTCGCAACTCGGGTGCGCGCGTCGTTCTCTACCACGCGGAGTTCGCGCCACGCCTCGAGGCGATCATGAGCGAGCTGCCGGACCTCGAGCTCTGCATCCACGTCGACGACGGCACCGGCACGACGCCGGCGCCCGGCGCCGTCGACTATAAAGACGTCATCGAGTCGACGTCGTCGGACATGCCGAGCGACGAGCCCTCGCCCGACGATCTCTACATCCTCTACACCGGCGGCACGACCGGCATGCCGAAGGGAGTGTTGTGGCGTTCGGCCGACATCCACATGGCGGCGATGGGCGGCCGCAAGCTCGACGGCGTCGAACTCGCTTCGATCGAGGAGATCGCCGCGTACGCCGCCGCGGGAGGCGGCTTGAAGGCGGTGATCGGCCCGCCGCTGATGCACGGCGCGGCGCAGTGGGCGACGTTCATCAACTTCGGCATGGGCAACGCGGTGGTGTTCCCGTCCGAGAACCGGAAGCTCGACCCGCACGACTTTCTGTCGACCATCGAACGCGAGCGCGCCATCTCCTGCACCATCGTCGGCGACGCCTTCGCACGGCCGATCCTCGACCAGCTCAAGGAGCGCACGTACGACCTCTCCGGTCTGTTCGTCATCGGCTCGGGTGGCGCGCCGCTGTCGGCGAAGCACAAGCAGGAGTTCCTCGACGCGCTGCCGCACGTGACGGTGCTCGACTCGATCGGTTCGTCGGAGACCGGTGCGCAGGCGAGCAACCCGAGCAACAAGGGCACCGGGGTCAGCACCGGCGACTTCAAGCCCGGCGTCGGTGCCTGCGTCGTGTCGGAGGACATGACGCGGCTGCTACAGCCGGGCGACGAGGAGATGGGGTGGTTCGCCCAGACCGGCCGCTGTCCGCTCGGCTATCTCGCCGACGCCGACAAGACGCAGCGAACCTTCCCCGTGATCGGAGGGGTTCGCTACGCGGTCCCCGGAGATCGCGCCCGCTATCGTGCCGACGGCAGCATCGAGGTGTTGGGCCGCGACTCGGTGACCATCAACTCCGGCGGCGAAAAGATCTTCGCCGAGGAAGTCGAGGGAGCGATCAAGCAGCACCCGGACGTCTTCGACGTCGTCGTCGCCGGACGCCCGAGCGATCGCTGGGGCCAGGAAGTCGTCGCCATCGTTCAGTTGCGCAGCGGCGCCGCCGCCACTGCCGAAGACCTCATCGAGGAAGCGGGCAAACACATCGCGCGCTACAAGCTGCCGAAGGTGGTGGTGTTCCGCGATGCCATCCAGCGCAGCCCGAGCGGCAAGGCGGACTATCGCTGGGCGAGGGAACAAGCGGAAGGAAGCTAGGGGTCAGGGGCCGGGGGGCAGGGACCAGGGGTGGTGGCTCGCTGCGCTCGCAGCGTCGAACACTCGCCGC
>CADEER010000130.1:0-12626 GCA_902826395.1 uncultured bacterium | reverse complement strand
CTGACCCCTGATCCCTGGCCCCCGACCCCTGGAATCACCCGTAAACCAGATTCGTAATCCACTCCGCGACGCACGCCGGCTTGGCTTGGCCGTCGATCTCCACCGTCATCTTGCGCTTGAGCTGGATGGTGTTGTCCTTCGGGGTCGCCGACACGATCTCACTGCGGGCGCGGATCTTGGAGCCGACCGGCACCGGGCTGATGAAGCGGACCTTGTCGAAGCCGTAGTTCACGCCCATGACGATCCCTTCGAACATCTTCATGTCCTTGGGAATCGAGCCGTCGAGGTGCGTGAGCATCGACAGGGTCAGGAAGCCGTGCGCGATCGGGACCTTGTAGGGCGAGAGCTCGGCGCACTTCTCGGGGTCGACGTGAATGAATTGATGATCCTCGGTGTTGTCGGCGAAGGCGTTGATGCGCGCCTGGGTGACCTCGAACCAGTCCCCGACGCCTTCTTCCTTGCCGATCTTACCCTCGATGAGCTGCAGGGCCTTTTCCGCGTTCGTCGCCATGCTACTGTCTCCTCGTGAAAGTTTTCTGGACGGTTTCGCAACCGCGAACCCTACTGTGGCCGCTCCTATCTGTCGACCCAGAGCACTGCCAAGAAAACAAACCACGAAGGCACGAAGAGCACGAAGAATTGCGGATCAGCTACTTCGTGCCCTTCGTGCCTTCGTGGTTTTAAAGTCAGTCCCGCCCGCATCTGAAAGCTGATCGCTCCCCGGAGGACCCATGCGTTTTTCGTACGCCGAATCGATGTGCGACGTCTCCCACTACCTGCCGCTGGCGAAGGCCTGCGATGAGCACGGCTGGACGTCGATGATCGTGCCCGACAGCATCTGCTATCCCGAGCATTCGGACAGCAAGTACCCGTACACGCCGGACGGCAACCGCGAGTTCCTCGACGGCAAACCGTTCATCGAACCGTTCACGCTGATCCCGGCGATGGCGGCGGTCACCGAAAAGCTCCGCTTCACCACCTTCGTCGTCAAGCTGCCGATCCGCCATCCGGTGCTGGTCGCCAAGTCGGTGAGCTCGGTGGCCGTGCTGAGCGGCAACCGCTTCGGCTTCGGCGTCGGCCTCAGCCCCTGGCCGGAGGATTACGCGATCTGTGGCGAGCGCTGGCGCGGACGCGGCAAGCGGATGGACGACATGATCGAGATCATCCGCGGGCTGCTCACCGGCCAGTACACCGAGCACCGCGGTCCCTACTACGACATCCAGAGCATCAAGATCTGCCCGACACCGACCGTGCCGGTGCCGATCCTGATCGGCGGCCACTCCGACGCCGCCATCGACCGCGCCGCCCGCCTCGGCGACGGCTGGATGCACGCCGGCGGTGACGAAGGCGATCTGAAGGCGATGATCGAGTCGATCCACGCGCTGCGCGAGAAGTACGGGCGCACTCAGCATCCGTTCGAGGTGCACGTCATCTCGCTGCTCGGCTACAGCGTCGACGGCGTGAAGCAGCTCGAGGACATGGGCGTCACCGACGCCATCGTAGGGTTCCGCGATGCCTACCGCGGACCCGATCAGCCGCTGCAGGAGAAGATCGACGCGATCCGCTGGTTCGCGGACAACGTGATTGCGAAGGTGTGATGGGGAGTGGGGAGGGGGGAACCGTGAACCGTGAACCGTGAACGGGTTTGGTGCGAGATGCGGTTCACGGTTCACGGTTCACGACCCCGACCCCTGGCCCCCGGCCCCTGACCCCTGAGTCGCCAGATCCTTGAGGCGCTTGGGGAAGGTCTTTCCCTTGAAAGCAGCCGCGGCCTGCTTCGCTTCCTCGTTGCCGCGGTCGGCGAAGTTGAGCAGCGCGTCGTGCGCCGTCGCCGCTACGAGCTCGACGGGATCTTCGAGCAGATCGATCAACGGCGGCACCGACTCCGGGCCGCCGAGTCGGCCGAGCTCGAAGGCGACGTGGTGGCGGACGAACGGATCCGGGTTGGCGTAGTTGCTCCGCAGCACGGCGAGTCCGCGCGCATCGTTGAGGTCGGCCAGCACCAGCGCTGCCTGCAGCGCGTCGTCGCCTTCGAGTGATGCGGTTGCCTCGGCGGTGAGCTTGGCCGACAGATCACCGCTGCCGGGCCCGGCGCGCAGTGATTGCAGAATGCGACGCGCCTGCACCGCTTCCTCGAACGCCTCGGCGTGCACGGCGATGTGGATCAGCCCGGCGACCGCGTCGTCGCGTGTGAGTGACGAATCGCAGGAAGCGAGGACGCGCCGGCGCACCCGCCCGTCCGGGTCGCCGAGCAGCTTGGTCGCAACGTCGACCGCTTGCGGCGCTTCCATCACACAGAGGGCATCGGCTGCCCACATGCGGACGTAGGGATCCTGCGAGCCCGATTCGGTTGCGAGGAACGACGCGGTCGACGGATCGCCGATCAGGCCGAGCGTCGTGAGGATCTCGTAGCGCACCTGACTGTCGTCGTCCTTTGCGTAGCGCGCCAGCAGCGGCTCGACCGCGCTGCGGTCGGCGCGTTCGCCGAGTTCCTCGACGGCGCTCAAGCGCACTTCCTCGTTCGCATCCTCCAATGCTCCGACCAGAGCGGTGCGCGATTCGCCGCCGGGGATTGCTCGCAGCGCCTGCACGACGGCGAGGCGGAACTCGGGATCGGGATTCTTCAGCGCCGCTCGCAAGGCCGGCGTCGCCGCGTCGGCCAGCGCGGCCAGGGCGCCGACCGCGCCCTCGTCCTCGGGATCGCGGCGCAATCGCTCGAGCAGCTTGCCGATGGTCGCCACCAATTCATCAGCCGCATCGTCCGCTGTCGTACTGCCGTCGGTCGTCGGTATGGCGGTCGCTGAATTGCGGGATTCGTCTCCGGAGTGGCAGGCCGAGCAAGTCAAGCCTGCAACGATCGCCAAGGCGAAGATCGGATGCAGTCGCGTCATTGCCCGTTGATAGCCGCAGCAAGACGCGCTGCCAACTGTTCGGAGCGAGGGGGCGTGGTTCCGACATCACGGCTTGTCGTACAGAATCCGCGGCCGTCGGCGTCATCTGCGGATCAAGTCCTTTCGTCGCCATCGCTCGCCGAATTCAGCTTCACCGAAGCCACGCACTGCTTCTTTGTAGTTGGTGACGACGCTTGCCGAAAACTTTCTTGACACCGAGAGGCGGGGACTCCTAGGGTCGTTGCATCGATCCGGAGGAGTGGGGAGGCGCCACCGTATCGGACGACGGCGTGGGATCCACCTCGAAGGGTCAAGGCTCCGCGGTTCGTTGGAGCGGCCGCGGCAAATACGCGCGGGAGGGGTGCAATGACCAAGCGATCGATCGTGGCAATCGCGAGCCTGGCGCTGATCCTATCGGCATCGAGCACGCAGGCGCAGTTCAAAGGCGCCGGCAAGTATCAGTCGGGGGTGGTCGAGTACCAGACGAACGCCACCGACTTCTCCTTCGATCAGGAGAAGAGCAAGGTGGCGATCAAGCCGAGCGGCAAGGGCGGCGACGGCGGCTTCACCTTGCAGCTCAACGCCAAGTTCATCGACTGCCCGGCGGTCGGCAACGACGGCGGCCAGGCGGGCAAGTGCGGCCTCAGTTCAACGCCGGTCACCAACCACGTCCTTGAGGTGAACCTGCACGTGTTGGGTTCCCTGGGAGTAAAGGCCGGCCTCCTCTACAACATCGAGAAGGGCAAGACGACGTTCGTAGAGGGCGGCAAGAACAAGGTCCGGGCGGGAGACCTCGGCGGCGCGCTGGTGTCGGTCCTCTTCTCGACATCGGTGGGCGTCGACGGCATACGGATGCGCGAGACCGGATCGGACGTCGCGCATCCGACTACGGGGTGCGCGGCGCTGCCACTGCCGCCGGCCAATACGTGTGCTGACGGCCTCATCTACGGCATCGCAGGTTTCCGCGCCGGCGAGGATCCGGACATCACCTGTGCGACGACGGCCGAGTGCGAAGAGAACGGCCCGCAGCCGGCACTGATCTGTACCGGCGGCTTGTGCGCGGTGGAGCCCTGCAACGTCGACGCCGACTGCGATCAGAACGGCGGCGGCTCGGGCGGTACCGGGCAGTGCAACTGCACGACCGACCAGTGTTGCGATGAGGCTACCTCACCGGGCTGCAACGCAATCTGCTGACGGCGATCGCGCGGCCTTTCCGGTGGTCGCGTAGCGAGAAGGGCCCCGGGGTTCCCCCGGGGCCCTTTTTCGTGTGATGTCGGGCGAGGCGACGGCGCCCTCCACGCTCCAACAAGTACAGCTCCGTCGACCTTCGGTCGCAAGGAAACATCTGAGACTCTACGGAGTAGTGCGAGCTAAATGGCGCAGCGCAGAGAGCGGGTGGTGATCGTGGGGGCGGGCTTCGCCGGTTTGTTCGCGGCGCGCACGCTGAAGAACGCGCCGATCGACCTGACCATCGTCGACCGCAGCAACCACCACCTCTTCCAGCCGCTGCTCTATCAGGTGGCGAGCGCGGCGCTGAATCCGAGCGACATCGCGACGCCGATTCGGCGCATTCTGCGCCGCCAGAAGAATGCGACCGTGCTGCTCGGCGAGGTGCGCGAAGTCGACGTCCGCAACCGCGAGGTGCTCACCGATGACGGGCCGATTCCCTACGACCACCTCATCGTCGCCTGCGGCGCCACCCACTCGTACTTCGGCAACGACGGCTGGGCGGAACACGCCCCGGGGCTGAAGAGCCTCGACGATGCGACGCAGATCCGCTCGCGCATCCTCTACGCGTTCGAGGCGGCGGAGCGGACCGAAGATGCGCAGGCGCGCACCGCGGCGCTGACCTTCGTCGTCATCGGCGGCGGGCCGACGGGTGTCGAGCTTGCCGGTGCCCTGGCGGAGATCGCGTTCCGCGCCGTCGTGCACGACTTCCGCCGCATCGATTCGCGCGCCGCGCGCGTCTTCCTGCTCGAGGGCGGCGAGCGGATTCTGCCCGCCTATTCGCCGGAGTCGTCGGCGAGCGCCCAGCGCCAGCTCGAGTCGCTCGGAGTCGTGGTGCTCACCAAGGCGATGGTGTCGCAGATCGACGCATCCGGCGTGCAGTTTGGCGATCGCCGCATCGAGGCGAGCACCGTTCTCTGGGCCGCGGGCGTGCAAGCGTCGCCGCTCGCAGCATCGCTCGGCGAGACCGATCGGGCAGGGCGGGTAAAGGTCGAGCCGGATCTCTCGCTACCCGGCGTGCCCGATGTCTTCGTGATCGGCGACATGTGCCACTTCGAGCAGGACGGCGCGCCGATCCCCGGCGTCGCGCCGGCGGCGATGCAAGCCGGCCGTCACGCCGCCAGCAACGTCCTGCGCCGCATCGGCAACCAACCGACGCTGCCGTTCCGCTACGTCGACAAGGGCTCGCTGGCGACCATCGGACGCGCCGCCGCCGTTGCCGAAGTGGCCGGCACACGCCTCTCCGGCCTGATCGCCTGGCTCGCCTGGCTGGTCATTCACGTCTTCTTCCTGATCGGCTTTCGCAACCGACTGCTCGTCCTCTTCGAATGGGCGTGGGCGTATGTGACGCACCAGCGCGGCGCGCGGCTGATCACCGGGGATGTCGCGGCCCGGGTGCGAAGGGAGAGCGGTGAACAGTGAACCGTGAACCGTGAACCGTGAACTGTGAAGGCCGCGCGCCCGGTTCACGGTTCACGGTTCACGGCAACGCGCACCGCCGCCTGCAATTCCCCCAGCCGCCCGGTGAAGAAATGGTCGGCGCCGGCGATGACGCGCACATCCGCCGCTGGCGCGATCTCCGCCAGTCGCTCGCGCAGCGCTTCCAGCGGCGCGATTTCGTCGCGCTCGCCGTGGATGAAGGTGGCGCGCACCGCGGTGTCGGCGGCGCGCTCCGCGTCGAGGGCGTAGACCGGGGTGCCGAGCGACAGGATGCGATCGATGCCGGCCTCGCGCGCGGCGAGCGCGAACGCGACGCCGGCGCCGAACGAGAAGCCGAGCACGACGCAGTGCTTGGCGACTGGTTGCGCGGCGCGCAGGTAGGCCAGCGCGGTCAGCGCGTCGTCGGTCTCGCCGCGGCCGTCGTCGTAGCTGCCGCTGCTGTCGCCGACGCCGCGGTAGTTGAAGCGCAGCGTCTCGTATCCTTCGTCCTCGAGCGCCTTGGCGCTGCGATAGATGACTTTGTTGTGCATCGTGCCGCCGTGCTGTGGATGCGGATGGAGGAGCAGGGCGATGCTCTCTGCGTCGTCGCGGCGCGGCCGGTAGATCGCTTCGAGCTGCCCGTGTGGGGCGGGGATGAGAGTGCGTCCGGCGAACATGGGCGATTTGGCGAGTGGGAAGTGAAGGGGGGAACCGTGAGCCGTTAGCCGTGAGCCGTGAACCGTGAACCGTGAACCGTGAGCCGTGAACGGGGCTCGGGGCGGGAATCGAGAATTGGCTGGGAACGGTTCACTGTTCACGGTTCACGGTTCACTGGCTCCACGTGGGCTGTGATCTGGGAATTCTCCGCGCTGGCTGCTGGGTAGCTGCGCCGGATCAACTCCCACTCTTGCGGGCGGGAACCAAGAATTGGCTGGGAACGGTTCACGGTTCACGGTTCACTGATTCCATCTGGGAATTCTCCGCGCTGGCTGCTGGGTAGCTGCGCCGGATCAACTCCCACCTTGCGGGCGCAACTGGCGTAGGCTTGGCGCGCCGCGTCGCTCTTCTGCACGAAGGCGCCGAGTGCGGCGCAGGCGATCGGGCGCAGAGTGGGATCGGGGCCGCCGGCGATTTCGCTCAGCGTTCCGATCGATTGCTCGGAGGCCGACGCGCCAAGCGCCTGTAGACAGAGCACCCTCAAACCCGCCTGTGGGGAGTCGGCGGGTTGCCGGATGCACTCCTCGAGTACCGGGACGGCCGTGGCGTCGCCGCTTTCGGCGACCACCATCGCGGCTCGATATCGCTGATCGGCGGGTCCCTCGCGCATCGCCGGCGCGGCGATCTCGGCGACCAGGGCCCGCACCTGTGCCGCGTGACCGCCCGCCGCGGCGGCGCGCAGGCTCGGGCGGGCGAAGCTGGTCTTTTCGGCGAGCGACATCTCCACCAGGCGGCGCAGCGCCGCCGGCGATGCGCACAGTTTGGCGCACGCGATGGCGGCGGCGCGGACCGCGGCGGGAGAGTCTCCCAGCAGCGCCGCTTCGACGGCCGGCCGACCGCGCTCGTCGCCGAGCCGGCCCAGCGCCTCGATGGCGGCGGCGCGGACTTCTTCGTCCTGGTCGTTCGCCGCGTCGATCAACGGCGGCGCCGTCGCCGGCGTGCGGATGTCGCGCAGGATCTCGACGATGTTGAGGCGCGCCTGCGGCCCTTCGGCCTCGAGCGCTGCGTGCAACGCCGGAACCGCGTAGTCGCCGAGGGCGCCGAGACTCTCGATAGCGGGATCGATCTCGAACAGATCGTCGGATCGAAGTTGCTCGATCCACGGCCGCACGTCGATGGTGACGATGTAGGGATCCGCCGGCTTCTCCTCGGCGCCGGCAACGGCGGCGACGAGCACGCCGACGATGACGCTAAATAGTCGATGCATCGCGCCATCACGCCACAGCCCCACCAGCCAGAGCAAGCCGTCATCCCCCTCCTTCCCAAGAGACTGTCGTAAAAGCAGATGCGAACAGTTTCTCGAGCCCGAACCGCAAAGATCCCCTCTCCCTCCGGGAGAGGGTTAGGGAGAGGGCAATCAGATGTTTCGTGTGCGTTAGCGCATGTGCCACAGGGCTTTCGCGAACTCTACGACGACGAACCCTCTCCTTTAATCCTCTCCCGCGAGTCATGCGGGAGAGGTGCTTTGTGCGTGCTTCGCCCGGCGTCTCGAGAAAATCGACAGTCTCGGAAGGAGGGGGATCTCAGTGTGCAACTTGCAATCGCCGTCTCGTTTGGCGGAGATGAATGCCATGGCGGGCGATGCGGAGGAGGGCAGGGCGCGACTGCTGATCTCGACCAGTGCCGCCGCGCGTCTCGCCGCTGCCGTCGATTGGTTGGAGGAGCGCGGTCGCGCTGCCGAGGTGCTGATCGTCGGGGCGAGCCGCCGCGCCGCTGACGATCTGGTGAGGCGCATCGCATCGAGCTTCGCCGTCGGCGACGGTGCTTTCGGATGGGTGCGCACCGGCCTCGGTCAGCTCGCGGTCGAGGTGGCGTTGCCGGAGCTGTCGCGGCGAGGGCAGGTGCCGGTCGGGCCGGTGGCGACCGAGGCGCTGGTGGCGCGGGTGGTTCATGCCCTGCGCGACGCAAGCGAACTCGGTGTCTTCGCGCGGGTCGACGGCGGCCCGGGTCTGGCGCGCGCCCTGACGGCGACGATCGGCGAGCTGCGCCATGCCGATCTCGATCGCGCCGAGCTCGCCGCGGCGGCGCCCGATCTGGCGCGCGTGTTGGATCGCTACGAGGCGGCGCTGGCGGCCGCCGGCTTCGCCGATCGCGCAGCGGTTCTCGGCGTCGCCGCCGAGCTGATGAGCCGCACTGACTACGCGCACCGCTGGCTCGACCTGCCGACCCTGCTGCTCGACGTGCGCGCCGCGGATCAGCTCGAGCAGAGATTGCTGGCGGCGCTCATCGCGCGTGCGCCGTTGGTGTTGGCGACGGCGCCGAGCGGCGATCCAGCGGCGCAGCGCTTCCTGGTGCCGCTGTTTGGTCACTCTCTCGAGTTGGAATCCGGCGAGACGACGTCGCTGGTGAGCTTGCAGCGCCACCTGTTTGGAGAGGCGAGTCCGGCGCCGCGACCGGCCGACGGCAGCGTGCGCGTTCTGTCGGCACCGGGCGAGGGTCGCGAGGCGGTGGAGATCGCGCGGCAGGTGATCGCTCTATCGCGCGACGGAGTGCCGTTCGACCGCATCGCCGTCGCCTTGCGCTCGCCGCAGGAGTACGTCGCCCGCCTCGAAGAGGCGTTCGGCCGCGCCGGAGTGCCGGCGTACTACAGCCGCGGTGTCGTGCGGCCGCATCCCGCCGGGCGCGCTTTCGTGGCGCTGCTCGACTGCGCGGCCGAGGGACTCTCGGCGCGGCGGTTCGCCGAGTATCTGTCGCTCAGTCAGGTGCCGGATCGCCAACCGATGGCGGCCGACGCCGCGCCGGCGCCGCCTGTGCATGACCTGCTGCCGGCGGCGCTCGCGGACACCCGGCCGCAGCTCGAGGTCGACGACGCCGCGCCGGTCGACGACCCGGAGGAGCGCCTGGTGATCGCCGGCACGGTGCGTGCGCCGCGCCGATGGGAGCGCCTGCTCTCCGACGCCGCGGTGATCGGCGGCCTCGATCGCTGGCGCGAGCGGCTGCGCGCCGCCGAAGGCGCGCTGCACGCCGAGCTTCAGGACCGCGACGAGAGTGCCGACGACGCGCGGCGAGAGGGCTTGTTGTCGGATCTGGCGGCGCTGCGCGACTTGCGCACCTTCGCGCTGCCGCTGCTCGAACCCCTGTCGCGCTGGCCGCGCCACGCTACCTGGGCCGAGTGGCTCGATCTGCTCGGCCAGCTCGCCGCCCGGGCGCTGCGCCGGCCGGCGACGGTGCAGACGGCGCTCGCCGAGCTCGAGCCGATGGCGCCGATCGGTCCTGTGACCCTGGACGAGGTGCGGGCCGTGCTGTCGCAGCGCCTGCTGTCGGCGTCGATACCGCCGCCTGCCTCGCGTTACGGTCGCGTCTACGTCGCGCCGATCGAGATGCTGCGCGGTCTCTCCTTCGATGTGGTGTTCGTACCCGGCCTCGCCGAGCGTCTGTTCCCGCGCAAGATCGCCGAGGATCCGATCCTGCTCGACCGCGTGCGCCGCCGCCTCGACGGTGCGCACCTGATCACCAACGACGACCGCCTCGGCGAGGAGCGATTGCTGCTGCGCCTCGCCGCCGGTGCCGCCAGTCGCAGGGTCGTGCTGTCCTATCCGCGCCTCGATCTCGAGCAGGCGCGACCGCGCGTGCCGTCGTTCTATGCGCTCGAAGCGCTGCGCGCCGCGGAGGGCACGCTGCCGAGCTTCGCGGCGCTGTCGGCGCGCGCCGAGCGCCAGACCGAGGCGCGGGTCGGCTGGCCGGCGCCGCGCGATCCGCGCGACGCGATCGACGAGGCGGAGCACGACCTGGCGCTGCTCGAGCAACTGCGATCGCGTCCCGCCGAGGAGAAGATCGGTACCGCTCGCTTCCTGCTCGACGCCAATCCGCATCTCGGTCGGGCGCTGCGCTTCCGGGCGCGCCGCTGGCTGCGCAAGTGGACGGCGGCCGACGGCCTCGTCGAACCGGGCGACGCGGCGCGCCAGGTGATCGCCACCCATCAGCTCGGTGCTCGATCGTACTCGCCGACGGCGCTCGAGAAGTACGCCGCGTGCCCGTATCAGTTCTTTCTCTCCGCCGTGCATCGACTGGCGCCGCGCGAGGTGGCGGACGTGGTCGACGATCTCGATCCGCTGCGGCGCGGTTCGCTGGTGCACGAGACGCAGTTCGCGCTCTTCGAGCGCCTGCGCGATGCCGACCTGCTGCCGCTGACGGCGGCCAATCTCGCGGCGGCGCGCGATCTGCTCGACGAGTGCCTGAACACCTGCGCGGCGCAGCTCCGCGAGCAGTTGCTGCCGCGCATCGAGCGCGTCTGGCAGGACGTGATCGAGTCGATCCGCGCCGATCTGCGCGAGTGGCTGCGCCGCGCCAGCGAGGACGACTCGGGATACGTGCCGTGGCGCTTCGAGCTCGCCTTCGGTCTCACGGATCGGCAGGGCCGCGACGATCGTTCGGTGGCCGAGCCGGTCGCCCTCGACTGCGGCATCCGCTTGCGCGGCTCGATCGATCTGGTCGAGCAGCGCACGGCCGGATCCGCGGCGCCGCAGTTGCGCGCCACCGATCACAAGACCGGCAAGACGCGGCTGTCGAGCCGCGGCCTCATCGGCGGTGGCACCGCGCTGCAGCCCGTCCTCTACGCGCTCGCCCTCGAGAAGATCTACCCGGAATCGGAGGTCGAAGGCGGACGGCTGTACTACTGCACGTCGACCGGCGGATTCGAAGAGCGCGACATCGCGCTCGATCGCGCCGCGCGCCAGGCCGCCGGTGACGTCGGCCGCATCATCGGCGAGGCGCTGGAGAAGCCGTTCCTGCCCGCCTACCCGTCGCGCGGCGCCTGCCAGTGGTGCGACTACCGCATCGTCTGCGGCCCCTACGAAGAAGCGCGCACGGCGCTCAAACCGAAGAAAGACATCGCGCGGCTGGCGTACCTGCGAGAATTGCCGTGAAGGGGCCGGTGCTGTCCATGGCGTACGCTGCGGTGGCGATGATGGATCGTGAACCGGGAACCGTGAACCGTGAACGGCAGATCAGCCCGGCCCACGGTTCACGGTTCACGGTTCACGGTGCCGCGACCATTCCAGACCGCCGCGGCGGCCCGCCGCGATGACCGTTTCCACCGCAGCTCCCAGCGACGAACCCGCGCGGCGGCGCATTCGCGAGGACCTCGACGCGACGTTCTTCGTCGAGGCGGCCGCCGGTACCGGGAAGACGCAGGCGTTGATCGGCCGCATCGTGGCGCTGCTGGCGGCGGGGCGGGCGCGGCTCGATTCGATCGTCGCTGTCACTTTCACCGAGAAGGCGGCCGGCGAGATGAAGTTGAGGCTGCGCACCGAGATCGAGGAAGCGCGCGCCGCCGCCGCCGATACGACGCGGCCGCTGCTCGACGCGGCGATTGCGCAGCTCGAGTTGGCGCGCGTCGGCACCATCCACGCCTTCTGCGCCGATCTGCTGCGCGAGCGGCCGATCGAGGCGGGGATCGATCCGTTGTTCGAAGTGGCGCCGGAAGACGAGTCGCAGCGCCTGCTCGACCGCGCTTTCGACGGCTGGTTCGCCGGTGTTCTCGAAGATCCTCCTCCCGGCGTGCGCCGCGTGCTGCGCCGCCGCTCGCGCTTCGTGCGCGGCACGACGGCGCGCGATTCGCTGCGCCTCGCCGCCGGAGTGCTCGCCGAGCACCGCGACTTCCCGGCGCCGTGGCGCCGCGAGCCTTTCGACCGCGCTGCGGCGATCGACGATCTACTGGAGACGCTGGCGGAAGTCGGCGCGCTGACGGCGAGCGCCGCGCGCAGCGACGACTATCTGGCGCAGAGCACCGGCGACATCCAGCGCTTCGTCGCCGAGAACCGCCTGCGCGAGGATGTGCGCGGCCGCGACTACGACGCTCTCGAGGCGGAGCTGCGCGACCTGACGCGGCTGCGCACGTGGCGCTACCGCGGCTCGCCGCAGCGGCCGTTCGGTGCCGACCTTCCCCGCGCCGAGGTGATCGCTCGGCGCGACGCGGCAAAGCAGCAGCTCGACGAGCTGCTGCTCGCTGCCGAAGCCGATCTGGCGCCGCTGCTGCAAGCAGAGCTGGCCCCGGTGATCGCCGCCTACACCGAGCTCAAACGCCGGCGCGGCGTCCTCGACTTCCTCGATTTGCTGGTGCGAGCGCGCGACCTGTTGCGCGACGACGAGATGGTGCGGCGCGACGTGCAGGATCGCTTCACGCATTACTTCGTCGACGAGTTCCAGGACACCGACCCCCTGCAGGCGGAGATCCTGCTGCTGCTCGCCGGCGACGGCAACGGTGACGGCGATGGCGATTCGATCGCCACTCCAGTTAGTCACCCCGGCGAAAGGGACGGTCGATTTTCTCCCGTACACGTACTCGTACCCGTACCCGTACACGATCAATGCCCGAGTTCTGCAGGAAACTCCGTGTACGAGTACGGGTACGAGTACGTGTACGGTCACGAA
>CADEER010000129.1 GCA_902826395.1 uncultured bacterium | reverse complement strand
TGGCTGACGGCACCCGCCGCGACATCGTGTCGCGGCTGCTGGCCGAAAAGCCGGCCTCGGTGTCGGCCCTCGCCTCGCGCTACGACATGTCGTTTGCGGCCGTGCAGAAACACGTCGCCGTGCTCGAGGAGGCCGGACTGGTGACCAAACACCCCCATGGCCGCGAACGAATCGTCCGCGGCAATCCCGAACGCCTGGCCCAGGCGCGCGCCCTCCTGCTCGAACTCGAACAGCACTGGGTGGCCCGCGTCCGCCAACTCGATCGCATCCTCGTCGAACCTCGTCCCCCGAAGGAGTAGCCATGCCAATCACCGAGATCACCTCGAACCCTCATGACCTGACGCTCACGGTCGTGGCCGACTATCCGGTGCCCGTGGAGCGGCTCTGGGATGCCTACGCGGACCCGCGGCAACTGGAGCGTTTCTGGGGGCCGGAAGAGTGGCCCGCCACGTTCACCCGGCACGACATGGCCGTCGGCGGGCGGTCACACTATTTCATGACCGGACCCGACGGGACGACCTCCCACGGCTGGTTCCGCTTCCTGGCCGTCGAGCCGGGGCGGCGGATCGAGGTGGAAGACGGGTTCGGCGACGCCGCCGGCACGCCCAACCCCGACATGCCCACCATGCGGATGGTCTTCACCTTCGAGCCCACGGCTTCCGGGTCCAAGTTCACCTCAGTTACCACGTTCCCGAACATCGCGGCGATGGAGCAGCTGGTGCAGATGGGCATGATGGAGGGGCTCAAGTCGGCCATGGGGCAGCTCGACCGGGTGGTGGCGGACCTCGCGTCGTTCGCCGCGAGTCGCGGCACCGAGGCGCAGTTGCTGAGCGACACCCAGGTGCGGATCAGCCGGATCATCCGGGGCAGCGCGGCGGAGGTGTGGCGGGCCCATCACGACCCGGCGTTACTCAAGCGCTGGCTGACCGGCCCCGATGGCTGGACGATGCCGGTCTGCCAGGTCGCGACCGCCGTTGGCCAGACCTACCGCTATGAATGGGAAGCTGTCGACGGTTCCCAGCGCTTCGGTTTCGAGGGCGAGCTGCTGGAGTCGGCCAAGCCGTACCGGGCGGTCACCACTGAACGGATGTCGGGCACCGAAGGCCCCTCCACGCGCAACGAGCTGACGCTGGTACCGGTGCGGGAGGGGACCCTCATGAGCCTGTTCATCACCTACCCCAGCAAGGAACTGCGCGACACGATCCTGGGAACCGGCATGACGACCGGCATGGAGACAAGCTACCAGCGCCTCGAGCGCGACGTGCTCGCCTGAAGATGCCTGCTCGATCCGGCCGCCCTCACTGGGACGGGGGCGCGCCGGTCGAGTAGTTCACCATCCAGTTGATCCCGAAGCGATCGGTGAGACTGCCGAAGTAGTCCCCCCAGAACTGGTCGGCGATGGGCATGGTGACCATGCCGCCATCCGCCAGGCCGGTGAAGATCCGGTCGGCCTCCGCCCTGCTCGCTGGGTGGATCGAGATCGAGATGTTGTTCCCTTCCACCCGGGGTGGGCCCATCCCGTCGATCATGTCGCTCGCCATGATCATCTGGCCGTCCGGCAGTTCGAGGCCGACATGCATCACGAACTCCCGCTGCGCGGGCGTGAGTTCGAACCCGTCGCCCTGGGGCATCGAACCGAACCGGTGGATCTCGGTCAGCTTGCCGCGAAGGACGGCCTCGTAGAACCGAAACGCTGCTTCGGCCGTGCCGGGGAAATTGAGATACGGGTTGATTCTCATCGGGTCGCGCTCCTGGCAAGGTGTGGGGCAGAAAAGGGGGCCGGACCGGCCTCCCCGGACAAGCCCTACGTCCGAACATCGGAATCTGTTCCGCCCCCGTAACGGCCCGGCGACGGCCCGGGTTCGGATCCTACCAGTCGGCCACCTGGTAGTCCTTGAGGAACCGTCCCCACACGTGCTCCCCGGTGTTGAACCCGACGAATATCGGGTCGACGATCCGGGCCGCGCCGTCGACGATGTCGAGCGGGGGATGGAACTTGTGGTTGGCCACCTTCCGCTCGGCGATGGGCGCCGCATCCTCGTCGGTGACCCAGCCGGTGTCGACGCTGTTCATGTGGATGCCGTCTGCCCGGTAGTCGATCGCCGAGGTGCGCGTCATCATGTTCAGCGAGGCTTTCGCCATGTTGGTGTGCGGATGCCGATCGGTCTTGAAGATTCGGTAGAACTGCCCCTCCATCGCCGAGACGTTGACGATGTGCTTGTCGTGCGTCGCGACGCGCTTCATCAACGGTTTGAGCCGTGCGTTGATGATGAACGGCGCCACCGCGTTGACCAGGTGCACTTCGATCAGCTCGATCGCCGAAACGTCCGCCAGCTTGAGCCGCCAACTGTTGACCTTGCGCAGATCGACTTGCTGCAGGTCGGCATCGAGCTGGCCGCGAGGAAACAGATGCTGGCCGCGGTCGGCGTCCTCGGCGAGCAGCTCGGTCTGCGACAGCGCCGCCGATGACAGGGAATGTTGCGTGCCATTACCGTTGCCGCCGACGGCCAACAGTGCTCGTTGCTCGGCACCCAGTTTCGGCTCGAGGTCGTGTTCGAGTTGCAGCAGGTGCTCGTAGAATCCCGGCGGGCGCCGCACCGTCTGGCAAGCGTTGTTGATGATGAAGTCGAGCCGTTCGTGCTGTCGCAGCAGACGCTGGCACAGTGCCTCGACGCTCGGCGTGTGACGCAGATCGATGCCGTGGATCTCGAGCCGGTGGCCCCACGAGCCGAAATCGTCCTCGGCCGCGAAGCGCACCGCGGCGTCGCGGGGGAACCTCGTCGTGCAGATGACGTGGCAACCGGCTCGCAGTAACAGGATCGCCGCCTGGTAGCCGATCTTGACGCGCGCTCCGGTGACCAATGCGACGCGGCCGGTGAGGTCGGCGGACTGCTGCCGCTTCGCGAAGTTGAAGTCGCCGCAGGGGAGGCACATCTGGTCGTAGAAGTGGTGGACATCCTGGAACTCTGCTCGACACACGTAACAGAGGCGTTGCTCGTGCGTCTCGCCCAAGGAAGCCGCCTGGGGGGATGGGTCGCGGCCTTCGAACAGCGCCTGGCGACGGGGCGTGACGAAGATCGGGCTCTCGCGCAGAGTGCGGACTCCGGTCCGCTGTAACAGGTTCTGGTCCGCCAGCTTCTTTTCGTCGCGCCGCGCTCGATGGCGGGCACGAGCCAGAGCCTTGCGCTGCCTCTTGTCCGGTCGGGAGACACGTCCAGCGGCGATCAAAAATCGCTCCCGAACTTCGTCGTCCACGCCGGCCAGTTGACCCCGATCGCGCAGCAGCAACTCCATCAGCTCGGCGCTCTCGATCAGACGCCGGCGCAGCTCCTCGAGGTCTCGTTTCGATCCAGACATGGGACAACCCGTCTCCATAGCTGGACCGACGCGCAGATCCAACAACGCCTTGCCTGCATCAACTTTGCCATTGACGACGCTATTCTAACGAGCGGCCCTCGCGGTCGCTTCGCGGCGGGCGCGCGTGGCGAACTCCTCTTCCGGTGAGAACACCAACTGGTGGCGCCCATACAGGAAGAAATAAAGGAGGCCGAGCGCGTACCACACCGCGGCGGCGACCACGACCTTCTGGTAGATCGGGTCGACGACGAACAGCGCCACCAAGGTGACCGCGGCGATGACGCCGGCGACGACCGCGCCCGGGATGCCGAGCGGACTGCGATAAGGCCGATCGATGTGCGGCAAGCGCCAGCGCAGCAACACGAACGACATCATCTGCAGCACGTAGGAAATGACGGCGCCGAAAACAGCGAGGTTGAGGAGCACGGCGCCGACGGGGTGCTTCGCGCCGACGATGTGGATGACCAACGCCACGGCATAGCCGAGCACTGCGCCGCTGATCAGCGCTACGTGCGGCGTTTCGCGCTCTCGTCCCGTGTACGATAGCCAGCGCGGGAAGTAGCCGGCGCGCGACAGCGAGTAGATCTGCCGCCCGTACGCGAAGATGATGCTGTGAAAGCTCGCCACCAAGCCGGCGACGGCGATCAACGCCAGCAGGCGAGCTCCGATGCCGGCGCCGAAGATGGTGCGAAAGCCGTCGAAGAGCGGTTCGTCGGACTCGGCGAGAACCGCGGCTCCCGGCGCGATCGCGGTGTTCAGAAACAGGGTCAGGAAGGCGGCGACGACGAGGGTGAGCAAACCGAGCAAAATGCCGCGCGGCATGTCGCGCTGCGGATCGTGTGACTCCTCGGCGGCCAGCGGGAGTTGTTCGATCGCGAGATAGAACCAGATTGCAAACGGCAGAGCGGCAAAGACTCCCCATGCGCCCATCGGTAACCAACGGCTTCCGCGACTCGGATCGGCCGCCGCAATGTCGAGAGCGAAGCGGTCGATGTCCACGTGTGGGATGGCGCCGATCCAGAAGACCACCAGGATCGCCAGCGCCAGCACGGTGATGACCACCGTGAAACGGAACGTGATCTCCACGCCGGCGATGTTGAGGCCGACGAAGACGACGTATGCGACGAGCCACCACAGTGGTGCCAGTTGATCCGGAGTTCCGAACACCGCGCCGAGGTAGCCGCCGATCCCGACGACGATGACCGCCGGCGTCAGGACGTATTCCATGTTCTCGGCGAGCCCGGTGACATACGCGCCCCACGGGCCCATCGCCGAGCGAGCGAACGAATAGGCGCCGCCGGTGTGCGGCAGCGCCGGCGACATCTCGGCGATGCTGAAGCAGAGGCCGACATACATGATCGTGATGATGACGGTCGCGATCAGCAGGCCGCCGAATCCTCCCGCCGCGAGGCCGAAGTTCCAGCCGAAGAAATCGCCCGAGATCACCGCGCCGACGCCGAGCGCCCACAATGACCCGACACCGGCGTAGCGCCGCAGGCGCCGCTTCTCGAAGTATTCGCTGCCGACACGTTCGTATTCGAAGCTTTGGTCGCGCTTCTCGGTGTCGTTCATGGTCTCTCCCCAGGCGAGTGTTACGCCCGGTCGTCGCCTTCCGGTGAATGGCTGAAGACCTGACGAAGCGTTCGGCCATTGCGGATCAGAGCGGAGGCAAGGCGACAGGGCAAGGCGTCGGGGCCTGCTTGCACAGCTAGTTTGGGTTGAGCGCGGCGGCGGCGATCTGTTATCCGAGTACTCCTGCAGGCCCGGTTGGTTGGCGAAAGGAGAACCGCGATGTTCTGCTCTCTGCGATGCGCCATGTTCGCCGTCTTCTCGTTCCTGTCGTTCCTTTGGGCAATGCCCGCCTCCGCGGGCGACATCACGCTCGGTTCGGATCTGTTCGTTGGTCCGCTCGAGGTAACGCAGGGGATCCAGAATTTCGGCAACGATGTCCGCCTGGTCGAGAGCAAGCGGACGTTCGTCCGCTTCCACGTCGCGGCGACCGGAGTGCCTTCGCCGGCCAACGAGATCGACGATGTCGAGGCGGTCCTGCTCGTGCAGCGGATCGCCCCGGGTCCGACGACCTTTCTCGGCGTCCTGCAGCCGATCAACCCGCAAGGCACGATCGACGTCGAGGAGGCGCCGTCGCGCGCCGGCCACGACGACTCGTTCCTGTTCGAAATCTCCGCCGGCTGGCGCGCCGGCACGCTGCGCATCACGGCCTTGCTCGATCCACAGGACGACATCTCCGAGAGCAACGAGAACAACAACATCGCCGAGGTGGAAGTCGAGTTCCTCGACGTGCCACCAGTGCGTGTCCGCCTCTACAACGTGAGCTATCCCGGCGGCGACTTGCCGTCGGACGACGACCACACTCTGTTTCGCGCCTGGATGCGCGCCGCCTATCCGGCCACCGCGCTGCTCGTCGAAGAGCAGACGCTGTGGACGGGAATCAACTGGACCCAGGACACGTGCAACTGCCCAAAGGACATCGACGGGGACTGCACGGCCGCGGACTTCTGCGCCAACGACTCTCTGTGGCCGTGTGACTCGGACGGCGATTGCGGATGCGGGCGCCTCAACAACCAGCTCGCCAACACACGCGCCCTCGAGCAGGTTCTCAGTCCGGACAGTTTCGACGCCGACCGGCGTTTCGTCGGTTGGGTGGACGAGAGTCCCGGCTTCATGCGCGGCTGTTCGCCGGGCTCGGATCTCAAGGTCGCCTCGGGCCCGACCGGCACCAAGAACTGGGGTTGGGACAACGACGGCTCGTACGCCGATTGGTACACCGGCCATGAGCTCGGCCACGCGTACGGACGCTCGCACGCTCCGTGCTGCGACGCCGCCGGCATGGCGTTCTTCCCCTACCCGATGTGCAGGCTCAGCGACGGCGCCGAGTCGAGCTTCTGGGGTTACGACTCCAGCGTCGATCAGATCCTCAATCCGAACATGTTCACCGACGTCATGAGCTACTGCGACTTCCAGTGGCCGTCCGACTTCACCTACGAGGCGATTCTCGACCAACTGATTCTCGAAGGCGGCGCGCCGCCCGGGCCGCCGCCGAGCGGTCCGGGCGATTTCGTGTTGCTGACCGGCACCGGCAACGTCTCGCGCGGAACCCTGGCCATCCGCTCCGCCATGCTGCTGCGCGGCGTGCTCAATCCGTTCCCGCCGCCGCCCTCGGCGGGCACGCACATCGTGCAACTGCGCGATGCCTCGGGCGGCGTGCTCGCGTCGCATGCGATCGAGATGATCGCCTACGAGAACGACCTCGATCTCTATCCGCCCGACATCGACGAAGCCGGCGGCACCGACACTCCGGGCGCGTTCATGTCCTACTTCGCGTTCGTCCCCGGCACCTTCAGCATTCACATCGTGCAGGGGATGACCGAGGTCGCTTCACTGCAGCTTTCGAACAATCCGCCGATGGTCGAGATCACCTCGCCGAACGGCGGCGAGGCGATCGGTCCGCAGACGACGGTGACGTGGACGATGAGCGATCCCGACGGCGACGCGCTGTCGTCCGACGTTTTCTACAGCGGCGACGGCGGCATGACCTGGAAGATGGTCGCCGCGGGTGTGCCGGGCACGTCCGTGCCTGTCGATCTCCAGGGATTGCCCGGCACCGGCACGGCGCTTTTCCGCGTTCTCACCAGCGACGGCTTCTACACCGACTACGACGATTCGGATGCGCCCTTCGCGGTGACCGGCCAACCGCCGTCGATCGAGATCATCGCCCCGAGCGATGACTCGGCGTATCCAATACCGAACTCGATCTCCTTCGAGGCGCAGGCCGACGACCCCGAGGACGGTCCGCTCGGCGGCGCTGCCATCGTCTGGTCGTCGAGCCTGATCGGCGTCTTCGGCACCGGCGAGGCTCGGATCAGCGCGTTGCCGCCGGGGACGCACGTGATCACCGCGACGGCGACCGATTCGGACGGCAACACCGCCACCGCGTCGATTCAGGTCAGTGTCGCGATGGTTCGGGCCGCGCCGGCGCTCTCGCCGCTGGCACTCGTCGCCGGCATTGGCGTGCTCACCGCCATCGCCCGTCGTCGCATACGACGCAGATCCCGTTCCGTTGATCGCTGCGTACTCGCAACCAGTGGCGCCGCCGGCGCTGCTGGCTGCGGTTCTGGGACGGAGCGACCTTGACACTGCTCTGCCGCGGCGCGAACTAGGCGGCTGACCAGTTGAGAAGGAGGCACCATGGATCACAGCGATGCGATTCGCGTGTTCGTCAAGACGTTGCACAATCTCGAGGCGTGGATGGACAAGGCCGCGGAGTACGCGGCCGCCAGATCGTTCGACGTCGACGTGCTCGTCCAGGCGCGTCTGGCGCCCGATCAATTCTCTTTTGCGCAGCAGGTGCAGGCCGGCTGTGACCAGGTGAAGTACGCGGCGGCCTACCTGAGCGGACGTCCGGCGCCCTCGCATCCCGACACCGAGAAGACGTTCGCCGAGCTGCGCCAGCGAATCCGCACGTGTCTGGCCTTCGTCGAGAGCGTTCCCGCCGCGGAGTATGCCGGCGGCGGCGAGCGCAAGGTGGCGCCGTCGTGGCTGCGCGGCTCGTGGCTGACCGCCGACGACTACATTCGGGAGATGGCCATTCCGAACTTCTACTTCCACGCGACGATGGCGTACGCGATTCTGCGCCACAATGGCGTCTTGCTCGGCAAGATGGACTACATCGGCTCGTTGCCGATACGCGAAGCGTGAAAGGTGCGACAACGCGTAGCGCTTCGTTGTCGGTGACGTGATCGCAGTGCTAGCTGTTGCTATATGAGCCAAACGGTCGAGTTCGAGGAAATTGCAACCGAGCTGAAGCGGCGCATTGATCGGACGGTCTGGTGTTCGATGGCGACCAGCGATGCGCGACGGCGGATCCGTTCGCGCATCGTCCACCCGCTGTGGGAGGGCCAGGTCGGTTGGCTGCTGACCGAGCGCCACTCGCCCAAGGCTCGCGACATCGACGGCAATCCATGGCTGTCGCTCACCTACATCGACTCCGCCGAGGAACAGGTGCACATCGACTGCCGCGTCGAGTGGGAGAGCCGACCGGCGGAGAAGCGGCGTCTGTGGGATTGGTTCAAATCGATCCCACCGCCGCAGGGTTACGATCCGGGACTGTTCTTTCCCAAGGGCGTCGACGACGAGTCCTTCGGCTGTCTGCGGCTGCTGCCGTGGCGGATCGAGCTGTGGTCCCTCGCCGACCTGATGGCCGGCAAGTCGCCGCAAGTCTGGAAGGCGTAGAGTCAAGGTCGAGACGACCGCTGCCGCCCCGATGTCGATTCGGAGGCCGGCTGTTCGACATCGTAGTGGGCGGCTGGCCGCCAACACAGTGACGGGCGGCTAGCCGCCGAGACCATCGGGAGGAAGCATGAAGTTTCTCTGCCTCGCCTACGAAGAAGAGAAGAAGCTCAACGATCTGTCGCGCAGCGAATGGGATGATCTGCGCAACGAGACGCTCGCCTATGTCGGCGCCCTCGAGAAGGGCGGTCATCTGATTGCCACGCACCCCCTATGCAGCGCCCGAACGGCGGCGACGGTGCGGGTGCGCAAGGGAGAATCCCTGGTTGCGGACGGTCCGTTTGCCGAGACCAAGGAGCAACTCGGCGGCTACTTCCTGATCGAGGCGTCCGACATGCAGGAGGCCATCCGCCTCGCGGAGAAATGGCCGTCGGCGCGCATCGGCACCATCGAGGTACGTCCGATCGAAGAGCGTCTTCGGGAAGAACGGCGCTACTGATTCACGGGCCGATGCCGACATCGATCTGACCACGGCATACGGCTTCGCTTTTCTGTACGGCTGGTGTAGCAGGAGCGAATGAATCGACGACGTCGACCCGGCGCGATCCTGCCGTTCGTAGCATTGCTGCTCTTCGCCTGCTTGCTCGCCTGTGGGTCTTCCGACGACGATTCACCCGACGCGACGCTGTGCGGGGCAGTGCCGGAGGCCAGCGATGGCGCTCTCTCTCCGTCGGGCGTCCCAGTCTGGTACGACGACGCGAAGCTCGGGATCATGATTCACTGGGGCGTCTGGACGGTGCCGGGTTGGGCCGAGACGACGCTCGATCCAGAACGCGTCGCCGACCCCGACGATCCTCTCTATCTGCTGGCGCCGGGCGGTGTCGAAAATTTTCTGCGCCACAACCCGTACAGCGAGTGGTACGAGAACTCGGCCGCCATCGACGGCACGGCGACGCAGGAGTTCCACCGTACGACGTATGGTGCCGACTTCCCCTACACGGCGTTCCAGCCGCTCTTCGAGGAGGAGTCGCGAACCTGGCGGGCCGACGAGTGGGCGCGTCTGTTCGCCGCTGCACGAGCGCGGTACGTCGTGCTCGTCACCAAACACCACGACGGGTACGCGTTGTGGCCGAGCGAGGTGGAGAATCCGAACCGAGCAAACTGGTTCAGCAGTCGCGACATCGTCGGCGAGCTGACCGATGAAGTGACCGAGCGTTGCCTGCGCATGGGTCTGTACTACTCGGGTGGGATCGACTGGAGTTTCCAGGGCCCGCCGCTCGAAACCGCGGTCGACTTCCTGCTCAGCGTTCCCGAGGGACAGGCGTACGTGGACTATTTCGAGGCGCACTACCGCGAGCTGATCGAGCGCCACCGCCCGGCTGTGTTGTGGAACGACATCTCGGCGCCGGCGATCGCCGATCTCGACCAGTTGTTTGCAGACTACCGGGACGTCGTCCCGGATGGCGTCGTGAACGACCGCTGGGGATTGGGGAGGAGCATCGACACGCCGCACTACCGCAGCGTGGAGTACGACGTTGCCGACGAGATCACCACCGACAAGTGGGAGGCGGTGCGCGGCATCGGCAAGACGTTCGGCTACAACCGCAACCAGCCGGTCGAGGACTACGGCACGCCGGAGCAATACATCCACCTGCTCATCGACGTAGTGAGCAAGAACGGCAACCTGCTGCTCAACGTCGGTCCTCTGGCGGACGGAACCATTCCGGCGCCGCAAGTCGATGTCTTGCGCGGGCTCGGCGATTGGCTCGACCGCTACGGCGAAGCGATCTTCGGCACGCGACCGTGGACCCGCTTTGGTGGGGTTACGGCGGAAGGCATATCGGTGCGCTTCACGAGCAGCGGCGAGGGAGACACCGTCTATGCCGTACTCCTCGGCACGCCGATGGGGCCGACGATCAGCCTGCTCGACTTCCCCGAGATCCCGTCGTCGATCCGCGCGATCGGCACCGAGGGAGTGCTGGCGTGGGACCACACCGGTGGGATCCTGACGATCGAGCTGCCGACAGGCCTCCCCAACCTGCCGGCCCACGCCTTCGCGATCACCCTGGCGGATCGGGCTGCCGTTCAGAACTAAATTGCGCAGCAGCTCGGCGGCCGCGGTTCGCCCGTTGGATTGCGGGCTCGGTCCTGATGTGGTTCGAAAAGCTCCTGTGATCGCTCCGTGCTGCTGCTCGGGCTGGAGCTGAGGAGAAGCGCCGTGGACCTGACTTTCACTGCCGAAGACGAGAAGTTCCGCGCCGAAGTCGCGCAGTGGATGCGCGACAACCTCAGCGGCGAGTTCGCCTGCGTGAAGGGGCGCGGCGGGCCCGGTGACGAACACGCGTTGTTCGAGGAGCGCCGCGCCTGGGAGAGACGTCTTGCCGCCGGAGGCTGGACCTGCGTCGGCTGGCCGGCGGAGCACGGTGGCCGCGACCTCTCCCTCATGCAGCAGGTGATCTTCTTCGAGGAGTACGCGCGCGCCGGTGGGCCCGGCCGCGCCGGGCACATCGGCGAGGGGCTGCTCGGGCCGACCGTGATCGCCTTTGGGACGGAGGAGCAGAAGAAGCGATTCCTTCCCCCCATCGTCGCCGGCGAAGAGCTGTGGTGTCAGGGATACTAGGAGCCGAACGCCGGCTCCGATCTCGCCAACGTGCAGACCAAGGCCGTACTCGAGGGCGATCAGTGGGTGATCAACGGGCAGAAGGTCTGGACCTCACTGGCGCAGTGGGCGGACTGGAGCTTCGTGATCTGCCGCACCGATCCGGAGGGACAGAGCCACAAGTCGCTCTCGTATCTACTCGTGCCGATGCGGCAAGCCGGCATCGAGATCCGCCCGATCGTGCAGATGACCGGCGACTCGGAGTTCAGCGAGGTGTTCTTCGAGGATGCGCGCACCGACGCCGCCAACGTCGTCGGCGATATCAACGGCGGCTGGAAGGTGGCGATGGGCACGCTCGCCTTCGAGCGCGGCGCCTCCACTCTGGGGCAGCAGCTACAGTTCGAAAACGAGCTCAACATCGTCGTGGACATTGCCAATGAGAACGGCGCCGCCGACGATCCGGTGATGCGCCAACGCCTCGCCGACGCCTGGGTCGGCCTGCGAATCATGCGCTTCAACACCCTGCGCATGCTCAGCAACGCCATCGACGGCAATGAGCTGAGCCGCGAGGGCATGATCACCAAGCTGTACTGGGCGACGTGGCATCGCAATCTCGGCAAGCTCGCGATGGACGTTCTGGGCCCGGCGTCCGAGATCGCCGCCGCGGCGCCGTACGAGCTGACGCGGCTGCAGCGCCTGTTCCTCTTCACGCGCTCCGACACCATCTACGCCGGCACCAATCAGATCCAGCGCAACATCATCGGCGAGCGCGCCCTCGGCCTGCCGCGCGAGCCGCGGCCGTGATCGGGGAGTGGGGAATGGGGAGTGGAGAGTGGGGAAGGCGAGATGAGTGATCGGGACTGGACGTTCTTGCATCCGGGAATCGGCGTCGCCGGGCGGATCATGTTCACGCTGATCTTCTTCTTGTCCGGCATCACGCACTTCACGGACATCGATCGCTACGTCGCGCTGATGCCCGCAGCGATTCCGGGCCGCGTGTTTTGGGTGCTGATCTCCGGCGTGGTGGAGCTGGCCGGCGCCGCGATGATCGCCGCCAACCGCTATCCGCGCCTCGGCGCGTGGCTGATCGCGCTGTTCCTGGTGCCGGTGACGATCGCCGTGCACGGGGTCGACATGATCGCCAACCCCGACGAGCGGATGCGCGCCATCCAGCTCTCGTTCTTTCTGAAGGGCGTGACGATGACGGGTGCCGCGCTGTTGATCACCCAGCTCGGTGTCGTCGCCAAAGAACCCGTGCGCAATTGAGCCGCGCGACAGGCGCGACTGACCCGACTCTCGATTCCCGAATCCCGACCTACTCGACGATCAACGGGCCGAAGTGGCCAGCCTGCTGGTAGCGGCGCGCGAAATCGGCTTCATAGGCGTTCTCCGCTTCGGCTCGCACCATGCCGTCGAGCGCCTCGGCGTCTTTGCCGACCAGGATGCGCCAGCGCTCGGCGCGGACGCCGTCGAGAATGATCTTTGCCGCGCCCGCGGCCGAGAGGGGGGCGTTGTCGCGAAAGTCGGTCGCACGCTGCTGCACGAACTGTCGGATCGTATCGTCGCTCACTGAATCGGTGTCCATGCCCATCTGCTTCATGCGGGTGCGGATCTGGCTGATCGCGTTCGCCCCGTCGCCGTGCATGCGGAAGGTGTTGGCGACGATCTCGGTGCCGATGTGGCCGGGCATGACCACCGCTACCTTCACGTGCGGCGCGTTGATACGCAGATCGGTGACCAGCGCCTCCGAGAACCCTTTCACGGCGAATTTGGCGGCGCTGTAGGCGGTGTGCGGAATCGACGGCCCCATCGACGCCCAGAATCCGTTGACGCTGCTGGTGTTGACCAGCACCGCTTCGTCGCTGGCGATCAGCATTGGCAGGAAGTGGCGCGTGCAGTTGTAGACGCCGCCCCAGCAGATGCCGAAGGTCCGCTCCCACTCGGCGCGATCGCCGGCGACAAAACTTCCGCCGCCGGCGATGCCGGCGTTGTTGAAGAGCAGATTCAGCTTTTCGCCGTGTGCGCGCGCGACCGCGTCGCGAAACGCCCGTACCTGCGCCTCGTCGGCGACATCGCACTCGTGGGTGGTCGTGCGCGCCCCGCCGGCCGCCGCCTTCTCGCACAGGTCGCGAGTCTCGCCCATGCGCTCGACGGAGCGGTCGCAAATAGCCAACGAGCAGCCCTCCCTCACCAACTGGACCGCCAACTAGCGCCCCATACCGGTGCCTCCGCCGGTCACGACCGCTACCTTCTTTGCGAACGAGTTCATCTTCGATCCTCCTCGGGCGACGGCCGCGGCGCGTAGGGTCGACCCAGCCCGCGAAAATGTGCAGTCTGCCGCGAGAATTCGGGATCGTTCAAGCCCAAGCGAGCGAGAGAGCGGACATGAATCAGGCGCCCAACTACCCAAGCGGGAACAACCTATTGGCCGGCAAGAACGTCCTGGTCACGGCCGCCGCCGGCACCGGTATCGGCTTCGCCGTCGCGAGGCGGTGCGCCGAAGAGGGCGCGCGGGTGATGATCAGCGATATCCACGAACGGCGGCTGGCCGAAGCCGCCGAGCAACTCGCGCAGTTTTCGCAGGGCGCCGTCGTCAACTGCCTCTGCAACGTCACCAAAGAGGACGATGTCCAGGCGTTGTGGCGCAAGGCCGAATCAGAGCTTGGCCACGTCGACGTGGTGATGAACAACGCCGGCCTGGGCGGGTTCGCCCCGCTGGTCGAGATGACCGACGAGCAGTGGAATGTCGTCCTCGACGTCACCCTCAACGGCACGTTTCGCATGACGCGGGCCGCGCTCCGACACATGATGCCGCGCCGGGCCGGGGTCATCGTGAACAACTCTTCCGTGCTCGGCTGGCGCGCCCAACCGGGCCAGGCGCATTATGCCGCCGCCAAGGCCGGCGTCATGGCCCTGACTCGTTGCGCTGCCATGGAGGCCGCCGAAGCGGGAGTGCGCATCAACGCCGTCGCGCCGAGTCTGGCGATGCACAAGTTCCTCGAGAAGGTGACGCCCGACGGCTTGCTCCAGGAGCTGGTGCAGAAGGAAGCTTTCGGCCGCGCCGCCGAGCCGTGGGAGGTGGCGAACGTAATGGTGTTCCTGGCCAGCGACTACTCGAGCTACATGACCGGCGAAGTCGTCGCGGTCAGCAGCCAGCACCCTTGAAGATAGGGGCGGGGGGCGAGCTGCCAATCCACTGGTCATGGCGGCGAAAGAAACTGTCGGAAAACGAAGATTCATGACCGTACACGTACACGTAC
>CADEER010000128.1 GCA_902826395.1 uncultured bacterium | reverse complement strand
CATCAGCACACAGCTCGGCGGGTCGCTGTGGCTGGCCGACACCGTGACTACCGACAACGGTTGGGGCCTCTTCTGGCTGCGCGACGACCCCGGCTTCTCGAGCGTGGCTCGTCTCTACTATGCGCACGTCGACGTGTCCGGCGACGTCACGCACGGGCCGATGCTCATTGCCAGCATCCCGAAGATCACGTGGCGCCAGCGCTACTACATGGCGGCGTGGCACGAAGATCACTTCGCGGTCATCACGGCCGAATACGCGAGCCTGTACTACCACACCGTGACCAAGAGCGGCGCCGTAAGCGGACGTCACATCGTCGGCCCGACGTTGCTCTACTCCTCCGTCTGGGACAGCGAGGCGGACGGCGACATCGACGGCTATCCCGGCGGTTTCGCCGCCGTGGTCGAAGGTGAGTGCTCCGGTCACTCGTGCAGTTACGCCTTCAAGCTCGATCCGAGCGGCGACGAGACCGCGTTCGTCAACCTGGTCGACTTCGATCTGACGCATCAGTTCTATCCTCGGGTGGCCCACGACGGCAGCGGCTTCGCGCTGCTCAGCGTAAAGGACATCCAGATCAGTACCGGCGGCGTCATGACGAAGTATTGGCAGGCGAACGGCCAGATGAAGCCGCACGTGAAGGTGGTGCCGACCAAGCAGTACAACTGGGACGAGTTCCCCGATCTCGCCTTCAACGGCGATCATTTTGCGGCGATCTGGACCGAGAACGCGATCCGCCAACACGGCGCCAACTGGCAGATCCGCTTCGCGACCTTCGAGCGCGATGGCACGGGTGGTAGCGTCATCAGCGATCGCGTCCTGCACGGCCCGGGCGAGAAGTCGCTGCACCGCTGGACGACGCGGGTCCATGCCAGCGGCAACGATTGGCTGGTGCACTACGCGCGCCGCACCGCCAGCGGCGCGAATCAGGCGGTCTTCGAGATTCTCGATAGTGCGGCGACGACGCGGGCCAGTATGACGCCGTTCACACTCACCGCCGATGCATTGGGATCGAGTCCGCACACGCTACCCGGCATGGAGCGCACGGTCGGCGTCGTGCGCGGCGACAACGGAGTCGCCGAGTCGCAGGTGACGTTCTACTTCGTCGACGCGCCGACCTGTCAGTGAGAGCGAGGCTGAGTGGCTCGCCGCTGCAAATCGGCGCCGATGATCTCGGCAGACGCTCGCACCGCCGTGGTGAAGCCGAAAAACAGCCCGAAGGCGCGGGTTGCCGGTAGGCTGGTGACGTAGAGTCCCGGCGCCGTCGTTTGCAGGCTGGTATCGAGAACGGGAAAGCCCTGGTCCAGCGACATCTCGCTCCGCAGTCGCGGCGATAGATAGGGGATGCGTCCCATGTCGACCTTGTAGCCGGTTGCGAAGAGGACGTGGTCGACCGAGCGGATGCGGCCGTCGTCGAAGGCTATGTTGAGCGCGCCGCCGGCCGAGCGGCACCAGGCCACGTTGGTCTTCGGCAACAGCTCTATCTCGGGATGAGCAAGCCGCGGCGCCAGCCAAGGCTCCAGCTTGAGGCGACCCTCGCGCCAGAACCGCTGATTCAGGTCGGCTCGCTCATCGTCCGGGAGCTCGCGAAACCACGCCGGTCGACGCGCCATCCGGGCGACCATCAGGTTGACCCACGACCAGTCCGACGCGGTGAAGGCGGGTGTTTCGTGCCGGTAGGAGACATGCACCGCCGCCGCTCCATGCTCGCGCAGCAGCGCCGCCGATTCGAAAGCGCTCTGGCGGCCGCCAACGATCAGACAACGGCGACCGGCGAGACGCTCGAAGTCGGGTTCGTCGCAGGTGTGTGAATAGCGTTCCCGGGGCAGCAATGCCGCCAACTCGGCAGGGATGTGAGCGAAATGGCGAAAGCCGGGTGCGAGCACGACGCTGGCGGCGGCAATCCTGGTGCCGTCGTCGAAGGCCGCGATCAGATCGCCGCCGGCGCCGCGATCGAGCGCGGTGACGTGCGCGAGCTTCGGGGAGAGTTGCTTGTGCGTACAGAACCAGTCCGCGTAGGCGAGGTAGAAGTCCAGCGACAGCGGCTCGACATCGGCGGTAGCCTGGCCGCGCTCCTCGAGAAACGCTTCGATCGTGTGCTCGTCGGTCGGGTCGAGGTGCCAATCGCAGGCCGAGCGCAGTGTCATCCCACGCGGCATGTTGCGCCGCCAGAACTCCATCGGCCGGCCCGCGATGACGTAGTCGATGCCGCGGGCGCCGGCGAGGGCCGCCATCGCCAGCCCGAACGGACCGGCGCCGATGATCAGCAGACTGGTGCGCACGCGGTCGTGGCGCTCATCCATCGCTGCCCGACTCGCCGCCTCGCATACTGGCTGCGTGGCGCAGGATCTCCAGCCGATCGCGATAGCGCGAGCGGATCTCCATCAGAGTCGGATTCGGGATGTCGAGCGCGTTGGCGATGCGGCGGATTTCCTGGTCCTCGTCGTTGCCGATCAGGTGGTCTGCCGCTGCGACGGCGAACAGAAAGTCGATCAAGCGCTCCTTCTCGGCGCGGCTTGCGTGTGCGTTTATGGCGCGATTGAGGCGGAACTCTTCGCAGCCGCGCAGGGACTCGAGTTGCATGGCGATCAGGTCGACCACCACCCGCGCCTCTTCGGCGACCATTCCCGCGTGCTCGATCAGCAGGCGGCTGATGACCTCGATCTCGGCTTCCGAAACATCGTCGTCGGCGTAGGCTACCCGCGTCAGTTGCCCGGCGAAGCCGGCAAAGTACTCGAGTTGATCCTCGGAGAACCGCTTCACGTGGGTCGCCAACGCCGCGGAGAAGGGATTGTCAGCGGCGGCCGAATTGCTCGGGGCGAATAGTGCCAGAAGCTTTCGAATGGGCATCGGTGATGTCGATAGCATAGGCCTTCCGCCTATGGCACCCTTGGCCCGTCGTCACTTGGTGGGCGGAGGAGGTGCTCGATGAGAGCAGTCTGGTTGTGGGCAGTGGGGCTGGCGTTGGCGATCGGCGGTTGCGCAGAGTTCGCGCTCCCCGGGGCGGACCCGATGGCGAGCGGTCGCATCCTTTTCGATTGCTACCGCGTCGACATGGAGTGGGGGTACCACCTGGAGGGGATCTACATCGACTCCGACGGTACCGTCTGGCGCTACGAGCGCAGCGAGCCGTGGTTTCCCTCCGAGCAGTTGCCGACCGTCGTGAGCGAACGAGACCTTTTGCAGAAATACCAGAGCGCCAAACGAGTGGGCACGATCGATGCGGCGACGCTGACCAGAATGGTGGCCTTGATCGAGCCCGCCGCGAGCGGTCGAGTGATTCGTGAGACCACGCCGTACGAGCGCAGCGGCAACCTGGACGCCGCGTACCGCTTCGACACTCGGCAGCGCCGCTACGATCTGGTGTTTCTGAACGGCGGCGGCGCGTGGGTAGCGCGCAACTTCTCGCCGGAAGCCGCCGAGCTGCAGATTTGGCTCGACAGCGTGAAGGCGAGCGTCGGGTTCAGCAGCAAGGAGTGAGAAGGGCTCGCCTCCTCACTCCTTGCTTCCGCGCTGCGTCAGTCGACGTAATAGGCGCCCATGAGGATGAACATCTCATCCTCCGTCGTGACGCCGCCGCGCAGCGGGCATGCGTCGCAGAACCCGTCGCCGCTATCCGGCGAGCTGTCGCACGAGGCGTCGCGCTCGGTTTGATTGCGACCGGTGCACGGTTCGCCGACGAGGCCCTCCGTACAGCCGGTCGGAGTTCCACAAGGACCGCCCGCGACGGTCCCGAAGGGCGTCGGCGGCGAGGTGGACCGGCTCTTCACCTCGGTAACGTCGGAGTTGCCGTTGTCGTACAGCGAACAGTAGGTGAGCGTGCGGTCTACCGCGCTTTGTGCCGCCGACGGGTACGCGCGGGCGGGCACGAAATTGACGACGGTGGGATCGTTGTAGACGAGGTTCGTGTAGAGCAAGTCGGCGCCATCCGCGAATTGCTTGCCCGCCAGCGCGCCCTGGACGGCGCTCACCAGCTCCCCGACCGCCACTCGCCCGTCGGAATTCCCGTCGCTCGGCCGACATGCGTTGAGCGGTCGCGTTCCGAGCGCGATGTTCACACACACCGTGAGGTCGGCGATTCCCACCTCGCCGTCACCGTCGCAATCGCCCATCGGTGGTGCGACTACGCGAGAGCAGGGCGCGCCGGCGCAGATGTCGGGGGCGTCCAACGCCGTTTCCGGCATCGGCGAGCAGGCGTCTCCGTCGTTGACGCCGCCGTTGCATTCGTAGCGTCCGTCAAAGGTGCGGAAACGCACGCCGCGCTTGTGATTGTGCGAGTTCAACTCGAACAGACGGGAGTTGGGCGGGAAGACGTGATGGTTGCAGATCTCCTGGGCGCCGAAGGCGGGAACGTCCATCGCGAAGATCGACGAGCTGTTGAAGATGGCGCGCACCACTTTCTGCTGATCCTCCGGCTCGGCGAACTCGAAATTGACCCAGGCTTCGAGCTTGCCGTCCTCGTCGGTCAGGTTGAAGGCGTGCGAGTTCCAGATCAGCAGTCCCTTGGTCGGCAGCTCGCCGTAGACTCCGTCGGGGTAGGTGCGGTCAAAGGAAGCCTCCTGGCTGCCCGAGAAGGGGCTGATGTTGGTCTGCGAATCCGGCGGCCCGAAGCCGATGCAGGCGATCGATCGCTTCGGCTCGCTGCCGCAGAGATAGTCGCCACAGAATCCGAGATCGGTCGGCTCGCAAAGCTGGCCGTCCTTCTCGCCGCCGCGGCAGCGATACTCGCCCCACGACGGATCATCGTAGGGGACCCGGCCCCGATAGTTCGTAATGATGAGGTGGTGGCTCAGCGGGTCCTGTCGGATCTGGTTGCGCTTGAAGCGGAAGCGCTGGCCATCCGCCGATAGATACTTGGCGGGAATGTCGGCGGAGATGTCGTAGTAGCTGGCGAAGCAGACCTCATCCTCGCTCTCGGCCGGCAAAATCCAGCGCGGCATTTTGACCTGTCGGCCCTTGGCCGGATCGGGGACCGGCAGTGGTACGATCGGAATCGGCTTGGCGGGTGGCAGGCAAGCGTCGAGTAGCTCGCCGGTGCCGGTGATCGTGCCTTCCCGCGGTGCGCCGCCCTCGATCCATAGACGGACCGCCTCGAGCTCGTCGGTGCTGAGCGGCTCGATACCGAGCGGCATCGGCCGCAACGGCGCCTCCCACATCTCGGGCAGCGTCGCCGCCGCCAGATTGAGGAAGAGGAGGCTCTGGTCTTTCTGGCCGGGGACGACGCGCTTGAGCCCGTCGATGACTCCTTCCGGAACCGATTGCACCGGCGTCTCGATCAGGCTGTCCCAGGACACATCCTCGGTCAGGTCGAGGCCGCCCGACTTGGTCGTCGAGTCGTGGCAGGTGACGCTGGTGCATCCCTTGTTCTCGAAGATCGCCTCCTGGATCAGGGCGTAGGTGCTGTCGAACGTCTGTTCGCAGTCTTGCGCGAGTGCTCCGGTCGCCATGACCATCCAGATGACCGTCCAGGTGACCGCGGCGGTCACCACTTTGCGGCGATATTGCATGTGTTCCCTCCCCTCGAAGATCAACCAGGCTAGAAGATAATGGATTCCGTGCGCCGGCAAGCCGTGTCGGCCTCCACCGGTCGCGCTGCGGTCCAAACGGTCAGTTGGTGCCGGTAGCGGGCGAGTGCGGCTTCGGCCTCGCGACGCGGCTGGGCGAATAGCGACGCCCATGGGTCAAGTCGCTGGCGGTAGGCAAAGGTCTTGCGCAAAGCAGATGCGCCGTGAGATGAGGGACCAAATACTCAGCTTCGCATCAGACTCATCCTCTCGGGGGGAATCTCATGACCAATTGTCTGTCGCGCGGGGTGCTCGTCGCGTTGACCAGCGCGATCCTTTGCTCCGTCTCGTTTGCGCAAACGATCATCGACAACTTCACGGATGCCGGACCGAGTACATCCGATCCGCCGGGGGTCGTCCGAACCTCGGTCGGCTCGACGTCGGCGACGGACACCGGCCTGACCGGCGTCATCGGCGGCGCCCGAACCCTGACCGTAGAAGCGACGGTGGCAGGGGGGGCCAGCCCTCAAGTGACGGCGGGCGTCATCCCTTCGTTCGGAATCCTCGCCTATTCGTCGAGCCTTCTCGCCGATGGATCGGCGAGCTTGCTCTACGATGCCAACGGCGCCGGCCTGAGCGCCGATCTGTCGTTGGCCGAGGGCATCGAGATCACGCTCACGACGGATGCGGCGGCCGTGCCCTATCTCGTCACACTGACCCTGTCGGACGGCATCGTCACCGAGTCGGATTCCCAGGCCGGGCTGATGGTTGCCACGACGCTTATCCAATTCGACTTCTCGAGCTTCCCGACGGTCGATCTGGCGAATCTCGAGAGCATTGAACTGTCGGTCGATCCGAACGTCGCGGGCGATCTCGAAACCGGCGGTCCCGGAATCTTGACCTACGGCGAGCCGATCTGCGGCAACGGCGTCATCGAGCCCGACATCGACGAAGTGTGCGACGACGGCAACCTGTTCGACGGCGACGGATGCGAAAGCGACTGCACGATCTCGAGCGCCTGCACGTTCGCGCACGGCGGCACGCCGAACGAGCTGTTCGTCGGTCTCTGCGGCCTGCCGACCTTCCCGACCATCCAACTCGCGATCGCCGCGGCGGCCCCGGGTGACATCATCTCGGTCTGCCCGGGCAACTACTTCGAAAACGTCATCGTCAACGAAGAAGTCACGATTCGATCGGCATCCGGCGCAGCATCGACCACGATCAACGAGGGGATCTTGGGCAGCATCATTTTCGACGTGCGCCGCAGCGGCGTGACCATCGAAGACCTGACCCTCGTAGCCGGCACTGCCGCCGCGGTGATCTCCGCCAACAACATCTGCGGCCTCGGCGAAGGCTCCTGCAGCGATCCGGGCTTCGGCTCCAATCTCACGATCCGGGACAACATCATTCGCGACGGTGCCAACGGCATCAACTGGACCGCGGCGAAGGTAGATTGCCTGAACATCGACGACAACGTGATCACCGACGTGACATCAAGGCCGATGCGAGCACAGAACACGGTCGGCGCGCCGTCGGTTCTGGTCACCGTCACCGGCAACACGGTCTCAGGCGCGACCAGCAACGAAGCGATGAACTTCAGCGGTCACGGCTTCGGATTCCTGATCGCGCAGAACACCGTCGAGGACAACGGCGGCGACGGAATCATGGTCAGCGACATCGAGCCGTCGGTTCCGGCGGCGCTGATCGCCGAGAACCAGATCGAGAACAATGCCGGAATCGGCATCGCGATCGAGCCCGGTGCCGCGTCTGTGCGGGTGATCCAGAACAACATCGTCGACAACGGCACCGGTCTCGCCAATTCGGCGCCGGAGGGCGTCGTCGATGCGACGCTGAACTGGTGGGATTCGCAAACCGGACCGTTCCACGCGACCGAGCGTCCGGCCGGCCTGGGCGACGAGGTGGTCGAGGTCGGCGGCGGGCTGGATACGACGTTCATCGAGTTCCTCTGCGCGCCGGCGCCTGCCGGCTTCCCGAGCATCGGCGGTGAGTGCAGCGACGCCGAGCCGGAGGAGGAGATTCTCTACATCGCCATCGGCCATAGCCCCGACGTGTCGCAGAGCGGGCGCTTCATAGTCTTTGTCTCGGCCGAGGATCTCAACGGCGACGCGCGCATCACGATCGACAACGCCGACGAGAGCGAGGAAGCGTTCGTTCTCAACCGCAAGCCGACCCAGCGCGACGGCGCCTATTGTCTCGGTGGCACCAACCCGGGCGCACCTTGCACGCGGCAGCGCGATTGTCCGGAGGATCTGAACGCCGACCCGATCGTCACCGAAGGGGCCTGCGTCCTGATGACCCAGCTCTCCAACGATCCGTCCGGCAACGGCGTCGTCCAGGATCCGCGGGTCAATCGGCGCGGCGAAACGGTCTTCGCAGCGGATGCGGACCTGATCGGCCAGAACCCCGACAACTCGTTGGAGGCGGTGCGCTGGAGCGCCAAGTTGTTCCGGCGCAACGAGCCGCCGGATCCAAACGACGCCATCCTGCCCGTGTCGGTCGGCGCCAACACGGAAGATTCAACCAATCCGCAGGTCGATCGCGGTGCGCGCCGGCAGCCGTTCGTCTCGGAGTCGGATCTCACGGGCGACAACCCGGACGGCAACGCCGAGATCTTCGTCTACGACTCGCGCCTCGGCGTTTACACCCAGGTGACCGAGAGCACCGGGATCGACAATCGCCGCCCGTCAACGCAGACGGGTCGTCAGGTGGCCTTCGACTCGGAGGGCGACTACACCGGGCAAAACCCCGACGGCAATCGCGAGATCTTCGTCGCGACCTTCCGCCGCGGCGGCTGGGACATCGACCAGATGACCATTACTACGGCGCCGGTCGTCAACTTTGCCGGCAGCCTCGGCAAGCGAGGCAATCTGGTGGTGTTCAGCTCGAACGGTGATCTCACCGGCCAGAACCCCGACGGCAACCGCGAGGTCTTCCTGCGCGACAAGAGCGGCTTCGAGCAGGTGACGATGACGACGGTCGGCGAGAACGTCAATCCGACGGTCAACACCCGCGGGCGATTCGTGACTTTCGAATCGACGTCGGATGCCGACGCCAGCGGAACCACCATCACCAACCGCCGGGTGTTCCTGTTCGACCGCAAGACGGGAACGACCCGCGCGATCTCGCGGTCGCTGTTCGGCGACAACTACAAGCCGCGCATCTCGAACGGCCGCTTCGTGGTCTGGGAATCGACTTCCAACTTGACTGGGTCGAACCCCGACGCGAACCGCGTGATCTATCTCTACGATCGCCGCAAGGACAACTAAGGCGCGAGCGAGAGCCGGGAACAGGGATCATCCGATCCCTCGGTTCCCGGCTCTCGCTTACCGGTTCCCTGCCGTGGGAGTGCGCTTCTCGACCTCCCAGCCGATCTTTTCCTGGGCGGTCATTTCAGCGTGGTCGACCCCGAGGCTCTCGACGTAGTGCGCGAGGGCCCATATGTCGGGATCGTCGTAGAGCAGGTGGTACGAGGGCATCGGCGTGCCGTTCAGCCCGGTGACGACGGCGCGCACGATATCGGCGGCACTCGATCCACCCTTCAACGGCCGACGCGTCAGATCCGCCGGCTTCTGCGACAGGTCCCCGGCGGATGTGCCGTCGCCGTTGCCGCGCTCGCCGTGGCAGTTGTGACAGCCGGCTTCGTTATACAGCCGGGCGCCGCGCACGAGACTCGCGGCGGTGCGCGGACTCGGCTGCGGTAGCTTCATCGGCTGCGGCGCCGGTTCGGCCGCGAAGCGCGGACTGAGGCTCTTCACGTAGGCGATCACCGCGTCGACCTCGGCGCTCGACAGATGATCCTGCGGCACCATGGCGGTGCCGCCCAGACCGTTGACGATGCTGCGCCGCAGATCGTCGTCGGTCGGCAGCTTGCCCGACGCCGTCGAGCGGAAGCGATACTGTGCGGCGACGAAGTCGCGCGGCGTCACGTCGAAGCGCCCAGCCGCCTCGCCGTCGCCGCGTCCCGCCGGCCCGTGGCAGACCGCGCAGTGCGCCGCATACACCGCGGCACCGGGCTCGCTCGCCGCCGTTTGCGGCGGCGAGTTCACTGAGACGACTACGGCTGCGGCGAGAGCCGCGCGCGACCCAGCCGCTCGTTGAAAGAGTCGGGACCGCCCCACACGAGTCATTCCGGCGAAAGCCGGAATCCGCGGATCTCAATGCCGCATGGACCCCGGCATTCGAGACTGTCGACTTTCTCCCGTACACGTACTCGTACGCGTACTCGTACACGATCAATGCCCGAATTCTGCAAGAAACTCCGTGTACGCGTACGGGTACGAGTACGTGTACGGTCACAAATCTTCGTTTTCCGACAGTCTCTTTCGCCGGGGTGACAAGGACGAGGGCCTTTCAACGCGAGCTACTCGAGCACAACGATCTGGCCGGTGACGTGCGGCGGGTGAAGTTGGCAGGAGATCGGGAAGATCCCAGCCTTGTCGGCGGTGAAGGTGACCGTCTCGGCCGACTGGGCAGCGACCACCTTCTCGACGCCGAATGCCTCGATCTTGTAGCCGTGCTCGGCGTCGAGCTTGTTGATCAGGCGCAACTGCACGACGTCGCCCTTCTTGGCGAAGATCGACTCTGGAACCCAGATCTTTACGTCCTGTGCGGTGACGATGTTGACGATGTTGAGGCTGACGTTCGGTGTCGCGCCGCCCGCTTCGGCGTGGTGATCTGCGACGGCTTGTGTGGCGACTACGGCCGCCGCCGATAGGACTAGAGTGGATACGATCTTGCGCATCATGGAACGTCTCCTCCTGTGGATGCCGAGTTGCGTCAGGTTAGGGAAGGCTCCGCGGCCGCGCAAGCAGCGCGCGCGGATGGCTTTACGCAGTGGGCAACCGTGACGTGCGCGCCAGCTCCGCGGCGCGCGCCGCCATGTCGAGCACGACGTCGCCGAAGGCGGCCATCTTCTCGTTGTCGGCGCCGCCCTGGACGTAGCGCGCGTAGCCCCCTTCGAGCACGCAGGCCATTTTGAAGCGCGCCAACACGACGTAGTAGTCGATGCGCTCGACCGGCAATCCGGTCCGCGCTCCGTAGCGGTCGATCAGCTCTTCGCGGCTCTGCATGCCCGTGTAGTCGAAGTACTGCTTCGATCGCTGCTCTTCGCCCGGATTGACCCAGCCCATGACCACCCAGGCGAGGTCGAGCAGGGGGTCACCGATGGTCGACATCTCCCAGTCGACGACCGCCGCCATGCGCGCCGGTGCGCCGTGGCGGAACATCACGTTCGCGAACTGGTAATCGCCGTGGATGATGCCGGGCCGGTACGACGGTGGGGTGTGGGTGCGCAGCCAGGCGGCCGCTTCGTCGAGCCCCGGCAACTCGCGGAACTTGAACTTCGACAGGTGGTGCAACCAGCGATCGACCTGGCGCTCGAGAAAGCCCTCCGGGCGACCGAAGTTTTCGAGGCCGGCAGCTCGCCAATCGACCTGGGCGAGGCTCGCCACGGCGTCGATCAATTCCCAGCCGAGCCCGCGCTTGGCTTCCAGGTCGATGTCGAAGGGCGCCGGTAACGGGCCCATCGGTGTCCAGCCGTCGACGTGGTCCATGATGTAGAAGCAGGCTCCGATGACATCGGTGTCGCCGCACCATGCCCAGGCGCGGCTGTGCGGAACGTCGGTGTCGCGCAGCGCCGCGACGACGCGGTACTCGCGCAACATGGTTTCGTTTCGGCCCTGCGGAACATTGCGCGGGGGCCGCCGCAAGACGAGGCGGACATCGCCTCGCCGCAGCTCGAGGATCTCGTTGGAAGCGCCGCCGGCGATCGGAGTGACGGTGAGCGGCGACCCGCTGCCGGGCAATCTGCGATCGTCCATCCAGCGCGCCAGTCGCTCGATGTCGACCAGGCCGCGTGTGGAGTTGCCGTCGCCGGTCATTTCGGTGGAAAGAGATAGCGGCACGGCGCGAGAAATCCAAATCACGAGATCCGGTGACGTCGCGTGCGGAGAAAGGAACAGCAATGAGTCGAGAAGCTTCTGCGTTTGGCGCCGCGACGACGGCCGACGAGGTGCTCGAGGATGTCGATCTGAGCGGTAAGACGGTTCTGATCACCGGCGCGTCCAGCGGCCTGGGTGCGGAGAGCGCCCGTGCGATGGCCGCCAGGGGAGCGCGCGTGGTGATGACGGCGCGTCAGGTCGACAAGGCGCGCGGTGTTGCCGAAGCGATTCAGCGCGAGACCAGCAGTCCCGGGGTCGACGTCATGTCGCTCGAGCTCACTGATCCGCTGAGCATCCGCGCCTTCGCCGAGGCCTTTCTCGGCCGCTACCCGCGGCTCGACATCCTGCTCAACAACGCCGGCGTCATGGCGTGCCCACTGGCGCGCACGGCCGCGGGATTCGAGATGCAGTTCGCCAGCAACCACCTCGGTCACTTCCTTCTTGCGAACCTCCTCACTCCGGCACTGCGCCGCGGCGCGCCCGCTCGCATCGTCGCCGTCAGCTCGGCCGGCCACCGACTGTCGCCGGTGCTCTTCGACGACGTTCATTTCGATTCGACGCCGTACGACAAGTGGACGGCGTACGGGCAGTCGAAGACCGCCAACATCTTGCACGCGGTCGAGCTCGATCGCCTGCTGCGCGACGATGGCGTGCGCGCTTTTGCCATCCACCCCGGCGCGATCGTCACCGAGCTCGGTCGCCACCTGGCGCGTGAGGATCTGGCGACGCTCGCCGCTCGCTCTCCGGGCAGCAAGCTCGAGTTCAAACAGGTGCAGGCCGGCGCCGCCACGCAGGTCTTTGCGGCCACCGCTCCCGAGCTCGAGGGCAGGGGCGGCGTCTATCTCGAGGACTGCGCGATCGCCCAGGTAAACGATGGTGAAGGTAACCGCGGCGTGCGCAGCTACGCGCTCGACCCGCAGGCAGCATCGCGCCTGTGGAAGGTGTCGGAGGAAATGGTCGCCTGAACCGAGTGTGCTAGCTCCGCTCGCGCACCACCATCGACTGACTCGCGGTCGCAAGGAGTCTGCCGTCGCGCGACCACAACAGCATCGAGCCGTGCGCGTAGCCGTTGTAGATCGCCTGCATGCGGATATCGCAGAGCACCCACTCGGTGGGGTGCAGGTCGATGACGCGCAGGGTGTTGTCGAGACTGCTGACGAAGACCAGCCGGCCGAGCGCCTGGCCGACGCCGGACGGCACCCAGTCGGCGATGATCGCCAGCGCCGCGGCGCACATTTCGACTTCCGGCATGCGCACCCAGAGCGCGGAGCGGCCGTCGCTGCTCAGGGTGCCGTCGCGGTCGGCACCGTAGCGCCCGCGGGCGACGCGCAGATCGAGCCGCGAGCCGACCGATTCGGTCCTCACGTCGCGATCGGGGATCGGGCCGCAATCTTCGGGCGGCGGAACGCTCGGAGCCTCCGGCCATGCCGCCTCCACCGGCCAGGCCCGCTGTCCAAGGGCGCCGTTGACGGTGAAGATCTCGGCGTCGCGCACGTGACCGATGGCGCGAGCCTGGGTCGTGTTGTGACCGGCGACCGGAATAGTGACGTCGATGTCGACGAAGGCGGGTGGTCGCGCGAAGGACAAATACTGCGCCGTCGCCCATACCAATGGTTTTTCACAGGTGGATTCCAGGGCGGCGACCGCAGCGGCGAGTCCGGCGCCGCCGAACAGAAATCCGCCTTGCGTGCAGAGCTTGCGTTCGACCGGCAGCACCCAGCGATGCGGGTTGTGAGTCGCCTGCAGACCGAGAAATTCCTGGATGTTCATCTGCGCCGTTATCGGCAACGAGCCGCGAGTGGCCGAGCAGCGCGGAGCCTACGCGAGGGGTCGCAGCCACGCAATTGACCCGCCAAGTGAGCGCGTGATTCTTTGATCGGCCGCAGTCGTCGATGGATCGAGCCGCAGCGCAGGGGAAGGAGCAGGATGATGGCGTGGGACTTCAGCACGGAGCCCGAGTTTCAGGAGAAGCTGGATTGGATGCGCGGCTTCGTGCGCGAAGAGGTCGAGCCTCTCGACGTTCTGTTTCCCGGCGAGCACAACGTGTACGACAAGACGCAACCGGTGCACGAGAAGGTGGTGCGCGGCCTTCAAAACCAGGTGCGCGAGAAGGGTCTCTGGGCGTGTCACCTCGGACCGGAGCTCGGCGGCAAGGGATTCGGCCAGCTCAAGCTCGGCCTGATGAACGAGATCCTCGGCCGCTCGTTCTGGGCGCCGACGGTCTTCGGGTGTCAGGCGCCGGATTCGGGCAACGCCGAGATCCTCGCCCACTACGGCACCGACGAGCAGAAGAAGGAGTTCCTCGAGCCGTTGCTCGATAGCCGCATCTCATCCTGCTACTCGATGACCGAACCGCAGGCTGGCTCCGACCCGTCGATGTTTCAATGCAAGGCGACGCGCGACGGGGACTCCTGGGTGCTGCAGGGGGAGAAGTGGTTCTCGTCGAGTCTGCGCTTTGCCCGCTTCGCGATCGTCATGGCGGTGACCAATCCGAACGTCTCGGTCTACGAAGGCACGTCGATGTTCCTCGTTCCCACCGACACGCCGGGCATCAAATTCATCCGCCACACCGGCCTGGGCGCCGAGGCCGAGGGCGAAGGCAATCACGCGTATGTCCACTACGACGACGTGCGAGTGCCCGCGGCGAACCTGCTCGGCGGCGAGGGGCAGGCGTTTGCCATCGCCCAAACGCGTCTGGGCGGCGGCCGCATCCATCACGCCATGCGCACCGTCGGGGTGGTGCAGCGGGCGTTCGACATGATGAGCGAGCGGGCGTTGAGCCGTCGCACGCAGGGCGAGCCTCTCGCCAGCAAGCAGATGGTGCAGGACATGATCGCCGAGTCGTGGATCCAGCTCCACCAGTTCCGCCTGCAAGTGCTGCACGCGGCCTGGACGATCGACGCCGTCGGCGGGCGCAAGGCTCGCCTCGAGATAGCCGGTGTCAAAGTGGCGCTGCCGCGCGTGTTGCGCGAAGTGGCGATGCGGTCGATCCAGGTCCATGGCTCGCTCGGCGTGTCGAACGAGTTACCGCTGACCAGCATGGTGATCGGAGCGCTGGCGCTCGGACTCGCCGATGGGCCGACCGAAGTGCACAAGATCACCGTGGCTCGCCAGATCCTCAAGCGCTACCAGCCGCACGAGGGGTTGTTTCCCAGCGAGCACCTGCCGGCGCGG
>CADEER010000127.1 GCA_902826395.1 uncultured bacterium | reverse complement strand
AACTCCGTGTACGAGTACGTGTACGGTCGCGAATCTTCGTTTTCCGACAGTCTCTCAAGGGCCAGGCGATCGCTCACCTCCCCGTGTTTCCGAACTGATCCACCACCCGCCCCCCACATGGCTTGACCGGCGCGGTGCTTCCGGGCAGCTACACAGGTCGGATCACCGATTTATTGCGCGGGGTCCGGCCCGGGAGCGATGGCGGTCGACAGCAATGATTTTCCTGCCCGTCTCCTGCACGCGTTCGTCGGACGCGAGCGGGAGCTGGCCGAGTTGCGCGCCGGGTTCGCGGCCGCCGATGCCGGCCGCGGCTGCTTGTACCTGATCGCCGGCGAGCCCGGCATCGGCAAGACGCGCCTCGCCGAGGAGGCAGTCGCGGCATCGGTGACCAACGGCGCCATCGCCGTCTGGGGGCGCTGCTGGGAAGGCGGCGGCGCACCGGCGTACTGGCCGTGGCTGCAGATCTTCCGCTGCCTCGCCGCCGTGCTGTCGCCGGCGGCATTGCGCGACGCAGTCGGCGACTCGGCCGCCATCGTCGCCCCGCTGGCTCCCGACCTCGTCGCGCGCGCCGGCTGCGATGTGATTCCAGCCAAGGCGCACGCGCTCGAATCGGAGCAGGAGCGCTTTCCGCTCTTCGACGCCGCCAGCGGCCTGCTGCGTCGCCTCGCCGAGCAGCAACCGCTGGTGCTGCTGCTCGACGATCTACACGCAGCCGACGATCCGTCGCTGTTGCTGCTCGAGTTCTTGTCGCGCGAGCTGCGCAGCACGCGCTTGTCGGTGATCGGCACCTACCGCGATCTGGAAGTGCAGCGCGATGCCATTCGCTCGCGCCTGCTGCACGCCGCGGCGCGCAACGGCCATCGCCTGCCGCTCGGCGGCCTCAGTCCCGACGAGGTCGAGTCTCTGGTTCGCACCGCTCTCGGCGCCGATGGCGCAGCGCGCGCCACGCGCCTGGCGGCGCGGATCTTCGCCTCCACCGAGGGAAATCCGTTCTTCGTCGACGAAGTGCTGCGCCTCGTCGTCGACGCCGCCGAGGACGAGCGCGGCGATCTGCCCCTGCCGCAGGGCGTTCGCGACGCCGTGCGCGAGCGTCTGCGGCCGCTCTCGCCGGCATGTCGCCGCCTGCTCACCGGCGCCGCGGTGATCGGGCGCGAGTTCGACCTGGCCCTGCTCGCGGCGATCGACGGCGAGACGGCCCGCCGCACCGCTCTTCTCGACGCCGTCGGCGAAGCGGCCGCGACCGGCATCGTAGCCGCTCTACCCGAAGCGCTGGGACGTTACAGTTTCGCGCACGCCCTCTTTCGCGAGACCCTCTACGACGAGATCGCGCCCGGCGAGCGAGCGCGCCTGCACTGGGCGGTCGCCGAGGCCCTGGCCAGCCGGGCCGCGACGAGCGGCGACGAGCCTCTCGACGAGCTGGCCCACCACGCGCTTCGCGGCGTCGCGGTCGGCGACACCGGCCGCGCCGTCGACTACGCGACGCGGGCCGGCCAGCGCGCCATGACCCAGCTCGCCTACGAGGATGCCGCCGCCTATTTCCGCCAGGCCCTCGATGCGCTCACGCTGGCCGGCGACGGCGATCTCGCACGCCGCGCCGAGCTCCTGCTCGCCTGCGGCGAGGCGGACGCGCAGGCGTGGAACACCACCAGCGCGCAAGAGAACTTCGACCGCGCTGCCGCGGTCGCACGCCGGCTGCGCGAACACGACCGAAGCGCCGCGGCCGAGCTGCTTGCTCGGGCAGCGCTCGGCTACGGGCGTACGGGCATCGGTGTACCGCGCGGCAGCCGCACCGATCCGGCACTCGTCGCTCGCCTCGAGGAGGCGGTACAGGCACTGGGGCAGGAACAACCGGCCCTGCGCGCTCGTGTCCTCGCCCGCCAGGCGGTCGAGCTGTACTACAGCGACGCGGCGGAGCGCCGTGCCGAGCTCGCCGCCGAGGCGGCACGACTCGCCCACCATTGCGGCGACGTATCGACACTCGCTTACGTCGTCAGCGCCCAGCATTTCGCGACCTGGGATTCGCCGGATGTCGTTCGACGCCTGGCCCTCGCCGAAGAGGCGGTGCGCATCGCGCAGCTCGCCGGCGAGCAGGATACCGAGTCGGTGGCCCGCCTGTGGCGCGTTCTCGACATCGTCGAGGCCGGCGAGTTCGAGCGCTGGCCGCGCGAGCTCGACGAGCTCGAGGCGCTGGCCCGCGCCATGCGGCAACCGCGCTCGATCTGTTTCGCCCTCACCGCCCGCGCGATGCGGGCGCTCTGGTATTCGCGCTTCGACGAGGTCGAAGCGCTCGGTCAACAGGCGATTGCGATCGGCCAGCGCGCCCAGGACACGGCGGCGATGATCAACTACGGCTTGCAGCGCTTCGCGGTGTTGCGCGCCCGCGGCGAGCACGACGTCTTGCTCCCCGAAGTCGATCTATGGGCACAGCAACTTCCCGACAGCCCGGTCGTCGACTGCGCACGCACCGTGCTCTACGCCGACCTCGGCCGCACCGACGAGGCGCGGAGCTTCCTCGCGCGCCTTGCCGACGACGACTTCGCCGCACTGCGCCGGGTCAATGGTCTCTACAACGTCATCTGTTGGGTGGCGGACGCCTGCGCGCGCCTCGGCGATCGCGATGCCGGCCTGCTGCTCGAGCGCGACCTGCGGCCGCGACTCGCCGCCAACCTCGCCTTCGCCCCGCGCATCCTCTTCGGCCCGGCCGCGCACTGGCTGGGACTGCTGGTGGCGCTGCGCGACGAGCACGACGAGGCGGTCGCGCTGTTCGAGGATGCCGCCGAGCGCTCGCGCGGCGGCGGCGGTGCGGCGGCGGCGGCGTGGTCGGATCTCGAGTTGGCGCGCGTGCTGATGGCCCGCGGCGAGGCGGGCGACGAAGATCGCGCGCGAGCCCTGCTGCGCGATGCGGCCGCCGTCGCCGACGAGCTCGGCCTCGGCTTCCTGGCCCGTCGGGCACAAGAGGAGATCGCCATCGCGAGCCGCAGCGCGGCCGCTGCGCTGCGCGCCGGTGCGGGTGGCGGCGCGGCAACGGCCGGACGGCTGCTGCAGTTCCCGTCGCGCGGCGATCGCCTGCGCCCGGTCGGCGAGCGCCAGGCCGACGGCGCGGCTCGCTACGTTCTGCGACGCGAGGGCGACTTCTGGACCGCCAGTGACGGCGGCGCCGTGCTGCGCCTGAAGGACAGCAAGGGGCTGCACTACATCGCCCAACTGCTGCGCGAGCCAGATCGCGAGTTTCACGTCCTCGATCTGGTCGCCGCCGACAACGGAGCGCGCGCGGAAGTCGCGGCCGCGGCGCTCGGCAGCGCCGCGGACGCCCAGCTGCAAGCGCTCGGCATGCACCGCACCATCGACGCCGAAGCGGGCGAGCGCGTGCTCGACGCGCGCGCCCGCACCGCCTACCAGCGCCGGCTGGAAGACCTGCAAGACGAGCTCGAAGAAGCGACCCGCTTCAACGATCCCGGACGCGCCGGGCGCGCCCGCGAGGAGATCGAGTTCATCGCCCGCGAGCTGGCGCGCGCCGTCGGAATCGGCCAGCGCGACCGCAGCACTGCTTCAGGCGCCGAGCGCGCGCGCGTCAACGTGACGCGCGCCGTCAAAGCGGTGATCCGCCGCATCGAGCGCGGCAACGGCAACCTCGGCCGCTACCTCGACACGACCATCCACACCGGGACCTTCTGCAGCTATCGCCCGGACTCGCGCATCAAGGTTACGTGGAAGCTCTAGCCACGACCTTGCGCCTCAGCCGTCGGCGACGACGTCGCCCTCGGTGATTTGCGGCGGGTTCGGCAACAGCGGCAGGAGATTCTCGCGCACCCAGTCGGCCGCGGCGGCGTTGGACGCCTCGGCACCGGCGCGATCGCGGTACACGTTGAACGAAACGATGACGCCGTCACCGCCGTCGACAACGTAGTACGCGACGAAGCCATCGATGCCGGTGATGATCGGCAGGAACCCCTCGTTCACGCGCCGTCCGATCTCTTCAGTATCGATTGCGCCCTCGTAGCGGCGGACCGAAGAGTACATGGTCGAAGGCCGAGCATGCTCGGCGCGCGCGATCACCCGGCCTTCGGTGATCTGCGGCGGGTTCGGCAGCAGCGGCGCCAGATTCTCGCGCACCCAATCGGCAGCGGTGAGGTTGGATTCATCGGCACCGGCCCGATCGTCGAACACGCTCGTCGAGAACATGACGCCGTCGCCAGCGTCGACCCAGAAGTAGGACTGGAAGCCCGAGATCCCGCTGATCAGCGGCACGAAGCCCTCGGCAACTCGCCGCCCGGCTTCTTCTGAATCGGTCACTCCCTCGTAGCGCCGGACGGTCGCGAACGCCTCCGAATCCCCGTCGTCGTCGCCGCACGCGACAGCGCCGACGGCCAACGCGGCCAAGGCGAAGGCGGCGAGCACAGCGGACCACTTGCGGCGAACACGAACTCTCGTGCCGAACATTTTCATCGTGCGACCCTTTCTACCGGCGCGAACGTCGCAGCCTTTCCATCAAGCTCGTAGCCGCGCGCCGAACACAGTGTCAATGGGAAATCTTTCACTGTCAGCTCTCAGCTATCAGCGTTCAGCTCTACGGCCCGGCCTCGAGTTGACCGCAGCAGCTTCTCCATGAAGACGCTCAACGGATCGGGACCATAGTGAGGACGATCGGGGTCTCACCGCCTTCATTCTCGACGCTCAGGGCATCAATCCTCTCGACGAGGGCTCGGGATCTCTCCCGGAGCTCTAGCGCTCGGACAGTTCGCGTACTCCCCGCGCGTCACCATCCTCTCTTTGCATCACTGGGCCACTCCTTCACTTCCTTCACTTCGATCGTGGTTTCTCCCGCCGCTAGGCGCGCTCGGTATGCTTCCGCGATCTTCCGAAAGCCATCGGCCCGCGGAGAGTCAGGAAAGGCAGTGAGAAAGAAGTCGATCTGCTCAACCGCCGCACCGAGATCACCTTCGTAAATGTGGAGGAATACGTAGCCTGACTCCGCTTCGGCATTCGGCTGTGGGCGAGCCTCGCTCCTGAGCACGTCAAGGCTCCTTCGCGCACGCTGCAAACGCGTCGGATTGGGGATAACTGACAGATAGAAATACGACGCCGAGAAGTGGCACGGGGGAAAGCGCGGATAGGTAGAGACACACTGCTCGATCGTCGACTCGGCGCGCTCGGCCGAGCCCGGAACGTCCATGTTGTGCCCCTGCCTGTACAGCTCGGCGAGGAGGAATAGTCGCATCTCGTCGTTCACTTCCAGACATGGAGCGCTCGCGTCGACGACCAGATCAGACCAGAGAGCATACGTTTCGTCGCGCTCTGCCTCGTCCCGAAAACGAGGCGGGAAACTGCCAATCTGCGCATTGAGGCCGTCAACACCTGATGCGATCTCCGATGGACTCCGAACGGGGCATGTACGCGAAAGCGTAGGCAAGGAAAAAATCTTCTCGGGCAACCCGTCTGGTCCGATCTTCGGTGTCGCGGCACACCCTCCGACAGAAAGGAGCAGCGCTGCCGCCGCCGCCCACCTAAACGACTGAGCAAGCCGATACGAGGTCGCAGTGTCGAGCGCCTCACAGTTCATGTCACCACCCCTGACGAGGCCATTCACTCCCGCTCTTCCGGTGGTCGGGCTGCGAAATGCCTGGAGTCACGTGTCATTGGGTTTGTTTCGCTAGCGTTCAACGCCGTTGGGCGGCTGCACGCGCTTCTTCGACTGGCTCACGAGCGGGAAGCGATCTGGATGATCGATCGATTCGACCGCCAGGTCGATGTCGAGATCGGGCCAGTAGAGGTGGTGCGGATGCGGCAGCTCGACCTTACAAAGTTGGCCTATCGAAACATCGCGGAACCACGGGAAATGCTCGAATGCGAGGAAGCGCTCCCGCTCGTCGAGCAACAGCCAGAAGCCGTGCTGCGAGACGTTGGTGACCTCAACTACCGAAGTGGGCTTTCCACGCGCGCCGGATCTCATCTTCATGCTCCTGAACGATGCGGAGGGCACTCGCGAGCCGTCGGCGACTCAAGCCGAAGTTCTGCGCAAGCTCGATCTGCGGATCCAACCAGAACTTTGCCTCGCCCTCTGCATGGTTGATGTGGACGTGCGGCCGAGCTTCCTCTCGCGAGAAGAAGTAGAGGCGAAATCCCCCTTCTCAAGGAATCGTCGGACTCACGTGCGGACACTACCTTATCGCGAAGCTATTCGCGACGAAGAGGTGAATACCCAGGCGTCCCAGTCATCCGTGCTCGCGAGGCTAGAGGTTGCGCAACAGCTCTTCGACGCCGGCTCTGGTTTCGGGGCGGACGCCCTTGCGCAGCGCGTCCTGCAGGTGTTGGCGGGCCTGGTCGCGTTGGCCGAGAGTCGCGTAAACTTGGCCGAGCACGGCATCGATGTCGGGATCGTGCGGGCTCATGGCGGCGGCGCGCTGGAAGTGCGGCAGCGACTGTCGCGCCGCGGCGGTGTCCTGGCCGCCGCCATAGAAGATGCTGAGGCCGAGGTTGAAGGCGACGTCGGCGCCGTCGGCGCCGCGCTCGACAGCCTGTTCGTAGAAGACCCGCGCCGCATCGAAGCGCTGCTTGCGCATCTCGATCGTGCCGAGGTTGCTGTAGATGCCCTGCAGGCCGAGCGGCGTGTTGCGCAGCTCGAGAGCGCGGCGCAGCGGCGCCTCCGCCGCGTCGTCGCGCCCTTCGCGCAAGTACGCCGCGCCGAGGCTGCGCCACGCCATGCCCGAGACCGAGGTCTTGGCAGCCGTGTCACTCCACAGCGCGATGTCGTCGTGCCAGACGGGATTGCGCAGCCACACGCAGACGGCGGCGGCGATCAGGAGCGGCGCCGCGAGCAACGCTCGCGACGGCGTCGCCGCGAGACCCCAACGCGCCGCGGCCACGGCGGCGAAAAGACTCAGCCCGACCGACGGCAGGTACGCGTAGCGCTCGGCCATCGGCACCTCGGGGATCTTCCAGAGGATCGCCAGCGACGGCGCCACGGTGAGCGGGATCCACAGCGCCGCGTACAGCCACTGCCACTCGCCGGCGCGGTAGCGCAGCGCGCCCCACAGCAACGCCGCGGCGAGCGCGGCAAGGCCGGCAACCGCCCCGGAGCCGCGCGGCACCGCATCGATGTACGCGTTCAGCGGCAATGGCCAAACCAACTCGCGCACGTACCCGCCGAGCGCCCACACCATCGCGGGCAGTGCCGTCAGGGCCGAAGCCTCGCCGGGCTGTTCACCGACCACCTCGCCGATGGTGAGGCGCCGCAACACGACATAGGCGATCAAAGCGGCGCCGAGCGGCGCATAGCGCGTGGCGGCGGTGCGTCCGAGACCGATGGCGGGGTGCATCCAGTCGCGCAATACGAGCAGCGGGAACAGCGTCACGGCGACTTCCTTGGCGCCGAGAGCGGCGAACGCGCACGCCGCGGCTGCGGCGCGGCGCAGCACCGAGGGTTGTCGGTCGCCGAGCAACAGCAGGACGGCGAGCGCGAACATCGTCGCCAACACGTCCGAGCGACCGGCCGCCCAGGCGACCGACTCGGTGTGCACCGGATGCACCGCGAACAACAGCCCGCCGATGACCGATGCCATGTCGCGCGAGGCGATGGGGCCGAGCAGATGCCAGCACAGCAGGGTGACCAACACCGACACGGCGGCATGGGCCAGCACCACCGACAGATGGAAAGCGAACGGATCGCCGCCGCCGAGGGCGCGGTCGAGCAGATAGGTAATGGTCGTCGTCGGCCGGTAGTAGTCGGGGCTGTAGTGCGGGATACCGCGCGGCGTCACCAGCACGTCGGCCAGTGAATCGAACACGACGAGCTGGCGCTCGACGATGATCGGGTCGTCCCAGACGAAGCCGTTCGAGAGCGCGTTCGCGTACACGCCAAACGCGACAACGCCGACCGCCAGCAGGCCGATCAGGGGAAGATCGCCGTCGGTCGCTTCCGCCGCGGTCCGCCCCCTCGCCACCTGCGATGCCCTCGGGCCGCCGTCAGCACGTTTACGCTTCGCCATCGGCTCGGCACCCTAGCAACCGGCAACGTCGCCGTCGAAATCTCGATAGATATCGGGCCCCAAATCGGCAGTGGACGGCCTGTGCGCCCGATCCGCAGAGCGAAGGGCCGGCGATTAGGTCCTGTGAAATTCGCGGTGGACGTCGCATGGCAGGCGCCTACAATCACCCAGTCATGAATGCGACGGCCCGGAGTATGCAGCGAGTGAGATACCGTTCCCCGAGACACCAGATGGCTCGTAGAGTTCGAGCCCTGGTGGCGGTCGCAATGTTCAGCGCCTGCACCCTGGGCAGCGCGTCCGAGGCACAGCAGATCTACCGCTGGACCGACCAGAACGGCAAGGTGCACTTCGGCAACCAACCGCCGCAGGGTGCAATGGCGCCGCAAGCACGCGGACGGGAAAAGAGCTCTGCGGAAATCGAATGCGAGACGGCAGCGAAGCAGCGTTGTCACAAATACCTCGATCGATGGGGCGACTGGTATAACTCCGAGGCGTACCGCGACTGCTTCGCGCTCAACACCGAGAAATGTGAGAAGATCCGCGTCGAGGCTCGACCTACTCCTGCTCCCAAGCGCTTCATTTCGACCCCGACGCTGTCGGTGGAACCTTCAGCCGGCGAGATGCTGCGCTGCGAGATGCGCTGCCTCGACAAATGTCAGGGCGAGGTCGAGATTCGCAGCGACCGAGTGCTGAAGAAAGGCGAGAACTACGGCACTGACCGCTACGAGATGAGCGTCCAACCAAACAAGGCCGGCACCGCGTTCTGCACCGCCTCCACTGCGAGTCCGGACGTCCAGCTCGTGCTCAGCGTGCTGCGCAACGGCCTGGTCATTTCAACCGTCGAAGGACAGTGACGGCGATGGGCCCGCGCCCCGATTCCGATGCGCGGCCGTACCGGTCGTGAGCCCCCTATCCATCCTAGAACCGGAGGAGAGCTCCGGCGGTAAAGCCGTCTCACTGGTATTGCTCGGCTTTCGAAAAGACCTGGCGCGCCATCGAGCATTGGCTCTACTGCGCCAGCACGACGCCGTCGTTGCTGCCAACGCCACCTTCCCTTGCACGGCAATCGAGCAAATCGACCGCCGGCGCGCCTCGCATCTGGTCGATGCCCTCGCGGCGACGGGCGCTATGGCACGCATCGCTGAACTTGAAGAGGTCGGCGCGGTACCGATCGCGGCTGGGGAGTCATCTCTCGATCGGCATGTAGCTGCCGTCGAGGCGGACTGCAGCGCCGCAGGTTGGCGCCTACCATCACGCAATACGCGGCTTGCGTTGATCGCAACCGTTGGCATCTTCCTCATCTTTCGGCAATTGCGCAGCGATGATGTACTGATCCGCGACCCGCTTGGCCTCTTGCAGCGGCCCCCCAGAGCCTCTGCGCACCACAGCGCAGATCCAAGCGCCGCAGCGCGCCGCCTAGCCAACGCCGAACAGGCCTCGATCTCGCAGATTCGCCGTTTCATCTCCGACGGCGAACTCGCGGCGGCGCGCAAGGCGATCAGCAGTGGACCCAAGGGAGGCGACACCGCAACCGGTCAGGCATTGCTCGGCGAGATCGAGAGCCAAGCCGGAGATGCCGCTGCCGCGCTCGTCGCATACGAGCGATCGGTCGAATTGGGCGGTGAAGACCCACGGGTCTTCCTCACCCTGTCAGCCATCTACCGCCAGCACGGCAGGCAAAGGGAGTCCGTGGACATGCTGCACCGCGCCCAGCAAAGCGGCGCCAGTGGGCGAGACTTCGAGGCCCTGAAGCAGCTGGTGATCGCCGAGCAAGGGGCAGAGTCGGCATTCGGCTCCACGTCGAGTGCACACTTCACTGCCTCCTTCGACGAGGGCGAAGACGACAACGCCGCCCAGATGATCCTGTCGCATCTCGAGGACGCCTACTTGCGTGTCGGACATCACCTCGGACAGTATCCCGCCCATCGCACCCCGGTGGCACTCTACGCCGCACAGGACTTTCAGCACATCACACACTCCCCGCAATGGGCCGGCGCTCTGTACGACGGCCGCATCAAGGTTCCCGTGCGCGGCCTCGACGGGGATTCGCCGGAGCTGGCGAAAATCCTCCGCCACGAATATGCGCACTCGGTCATCGTATCGCTCAGCGGTGGGCGCTGCCCGGTCTGGCTCAACGAGGGAGTAGCCATGTGGACCGAGGACGAACGAGCCGGCGAGCGAGTCGATTGGGCGCGCGGAGCCGTTCTCCTCGGACGCCCCACTCGCCTGCGCGACCTCGAGAAGTCCTTCATGCGCATGAGCCCGGTCCAAGCCGCCGCGGCCTACGCCAAGAGCTACCTCGCCGTTCAGCACATCGTCGCACGCCATGGAGAGCGACCGCTGCAGAACCTGCTCGCAGCCTTCGCCACCGCCGCCACCACGGACGACGCGTTCCTCGATGCTCTAGCCATCGACTTGCAGGCCTTCGAGAGCGACCTGCAGCAGTCGCTCGGCTTGGACAGCTGACGCGCTCCTGATCGCCGGCACGCGCCGTGCCCCTTACGCTCGCTGGACCCCGAACCCCCGGCTACCTTCCCGGTTCCGGAAAAAATGCGAGGATCCAAACCGCTGCGAGCACCAGGTCGCCGACCGCGAGCAGCACCACCGCCGGAGATCCCGCACCGGCCATCCAGAGCAACATGGCGACGCTAAAGGCGCCCGCCTTGCCAGCGGCGCCCAGAATCAACATCGGTTGGCGCGGGTCGGGTTGGCGCGCGAGCCAGGCATAGGCGAAGCCGAATAGAGCCACGAGAAACGCGCAGAGGGCGCGGTAGAGCGGATCGGTATCGGCGGCGAGTCCGAGCAGGCGGCCGGGCAGCGCAGCGGGGAACGCGAAGATCAGCGCCGCCATCAGGTTGAAAGGGAAACTGAGCCAGAGGCTGGCGCGCAGCAACCCGGTCGAGATCACGGCGGACTCGCGGCGACGGGCGCGGCGCTCTCGCCGCTGGGCACCTCGGCCAGGTTGGCGACGACGACCGTCAACAGCTCGGCGGGCCGCAGGTGAGCTGCGGCGACGCGGCTGACGTCAGCGAGGGTGACCGCTTCGATCTTCTTCAGGTAGTCGGCGGCGGCATTGACGCCGAGGCCGAGGAACCAGGCGCGGGCGATGAACGCCGCGATCTCCGCATTGCTGTCCAGGCTGAGCGGAAAGCTGCCGGTGAGATAGCGCTTGGCGTCCTCCAACTCCTCCGCGGTGATTCCATCCGTGCCGATCGCCTCGATCTCGGCGCGCGCCAGGTCGATCGCCTGCGGTACCGACTGGTTCTTGGTCTGCATGATCACGCGGAAGCTGCCGGGCAGTTGGCCGCCGGAGAAGTAGCTCGAGACCCCGTAGACCAGGCCGGCCTGGTTGCGGATCTTCTCCATCAGCCTAGACGAGAAACCGCCGCCGCCGAGCACGTAGTTCATCACCTCGACGGCTTCGAAGTCGGGATCGGAGCGCGCGATGCCGCGGTGGCCGAGAACGATACTGGCCTGCGACACTGGTCGATCGAGATCGACGCGGCGCGCTGCGACATCCGACGAAGCGACTGCGGAAAAAGACTCGGCGGGCGTCGTCGCGCCCGCCGACCACGCTGCAAGCGCGGCGGCGAGCCGGCGCTCGATGTCGTCGACCTCGACATCGCCGACCACTACCAGCGCGGCGCGCGACGGCACGTAATGGCGCTCCCAGAAGCGGCGCAGATCCCCGGGCGTGATCGCCGCGACCGATTCCGCGTCGCCTTCGACGGGATGGGCGTATGGATGGGCGCCGTACAGGACTCGGCCGAACTCGCGATTGGCGACTTCCGTCGAGTCGTCCTCGACGGCGCGCAGCGCCGCGAGAGTCGCCTCGCGGGCGCGCTCCAGCTCGTCGGCCTCGAACGCCGGCTCGGTGAGGACGTCGGCGAGCAGCTCCAGGCCGATGTCGAGATCCTTGCGCAAGACGCGCAGCGACACGGTCGTGTAGTCGACGCCTGCCTCGGCCGAGAGCGAGCCGCCGATCATCTCGATCTCGGCGGCGATCTCGTTGGCGGATCGTCCGCCCGCACCTTCGGTGAGCATGTCGGCGGTCAGGCTGGCGACTCCGAACGCTTCGGCCGGATCGCGCCGTGAGCCCGCATCGAGGATCGCCGTGACCTGGACGATCGGTAGGGCGTGCTGCTCCGAAACCAACAGCGCGGCGCCGCCCGGCAGAGCACGCTGGACGACCACAGGTCCAACGGCCGCGCCGGACAGCGGCAGCAGCAGGACAGCGAGCAGGCAGGACAGACCCCTGACGTTCATCGGGGGCCACCTTCGGCTCGCGGCGCCAGCGGTTCGAGCGTCGCGACCGTGCGATTGCGGGGCACCAGGTAGAAGCGCGCCACGCGCAGCAGGTCATCGCGCGTCACCGCGCCCACCGCGGGCAGATAGGAATCGATCAGACGCCAGTCGCCGGCGATCTCGAAATCGCCCAACAGCATCGCCTGGTAGAAGATCGAGTCCTGGGCGAACACGTAGTGCGCCTCGATCTGGTTCTTGGCGCGCCGCAGCTCCACATCGGTCGGCGGCGAATCATCGAGGCGACGCACTTCGTCGAGCAGCATGCGCTCGATCTCGGCCGCGTCGCGACCGGGCAGCGGCTGCGCGTACAGCGTGAACAGATTGGGATCGAGCGCGCTGTAGCTGTAGTCGGCGCCGGCGAAGTAGGCGACTCGTTCGCGGTACACGAGCCGCTGGTACAATCGCGACGTCTTGCCGCCGGCGAGGATCTGCGACAGCACCTCGAGCGCGGCGCCGTCGGCGCTGTGCAGATTGGGCACGTGATGGCCGATCGCGACCAGCGGCAGCTTCGCCTCGCGGCGCAGCGTGAGACGGCGCTCGCCCTGCTGCAGCGGCTCGCGGCTGCGCACGAACGGCGGCAGCGGCCCGGCCGGAACAGCACCGAAAGCCGCGTCGAGGCGATCCGCCAAGTCCGCCGCGTTGAAGTCGCCGACCACGACGACGAAGGCGTTGTTGGGCACGTAGAACACATCGTAGAACTCGCGCAGATCCGCCGCCGTCGACTGCTCGATGTCGCTCATCCAGCCGATGATCGGCAGGCGGTACGGATGCGCCTCGAACGCAACCACGTAGAGCTGCTCGAAGAGCGCGCCGGTCGGATCGTCGTCGACGCGCAGCCGGCGCTCTTCCATGACGACCAGTTTCTCCGGCTCGTAGAGCTCCTCGGAGATGACCAGGTTCTGCATACGGTCCGCCTCGAGGTCCAACACCACGTCCAGGCGATCGGCGGCAATCGAGGCGAAATAAGTCGTGCGATCGCGCGAGGTGAAGGCGTTGGTGCGCCCGCCGTTGCGCTGCACGATACGGCTGTACTCCTCGGGGCCGGTGGTCGGCGTCCCCTTGAACATCATGTGCTCGAGAAGGTGAGCACGGCCGCTCTTGCCCGGCACGTCGTTTCGCGAGCCGACCCGGTAGTACACCTGGATCACCGCCACCGGCGACTTGTGGTCCTCGAGCAGAATCAGCTTCAAGCCGTTGCTCAACGTCCGCTCGACCACGCGCGCGGTGTAGTCGGTGGCTGCGGCTGGTGCGGCCAGGAGCGACGCCGCGACAAATGCCAGGGGGATTGCGATCAGCCTGGCGCGCAGCAATCGGTACAGCGCGAGGAGGGCGGTAGATTTCATTCGTGTCAGAAAGATCCGACGCTGATCAGAGAGGCCACCCGAGTTGACCTCGAAGAGCGAAAGGGGCATGAAACCGGTTGACCCGGGTACACGGAGAGGTGGCCGAGTGGTCGAAGGCGCACGCCTGCTAAGCGTGTGTACCTCACAAGGGTACCGCGGGTTCAAATCCCGCCCTCTCCGCTCTTTCCGGCTCGCGTCCACGCAGCTGCGCTTTGCGCACTCGGCGAGCCGGGGAGAGCGCCACCGACTGCATGCAGCAGCACGAGTGCGCGCAGTGGACGTGTCGATCGAGTGCACGCCACGCCCATCCATCTCGACGCCGATTGCGAGCGGCAACCTCGTCGAGCGGTGCCGGCGATGCCGCCCGTCAAACGGGCGGCATCGCCTGTTCGGCTTTTTCCTTCTTCTCGGCAGCGCGGCGCCGGCGGGCGCGCTTCTTCTCCGCCTCGGAGATCGCGCGATCGCCGCGTTCGGTGAGCTCGATGATCGACATGGGAGCCGCGTCGCCGCGTCGCACGCCGAGCTTGGTGATGCGCGTGTAGCCGCCCGGGCGATCGGCAAAACGGGGCGCGATATCCTCGAACAGCTTCTTGACCACGTCGCGGCTGCGAACGAACGCAAGCGCCTGGCGCCGAGCGTGCAGAGTGCCGCGCTTGCCCAGCGTGACCATGCGGTCGGCGTAGCGTCGCAGCTCCTTCGCCTTCGCGTCGGTGGTTTCGATGTGCTCGTGCTGGAACAGCGACGTCACCATGTTGCGGAACATCGCGTACCGGTGCGGCGATGAGCGATTGAGCTTGCGTCCGGATTTTCGGTGTCTCATGGGAATCCTCGCGGAGCGGGCAGACTACGCTACGCGCTCTCCTTCTCCCGCGCCAGCCGCTCGTCGAGCTCCTCCCGAGTCGGGAAGTTGTCGATCTGCATGCCGAAATCGAGTCCCATGTCGTGCAGGATCTCCTTGATCTCGTTGAGCGACTTGCGGCCGAAGTTCTTGGTCTTGAGCAT
>CADEER010000126.1:12458-14638 GCA_902826395.1 uncultured bacterium | reverse complement strand
GTGACGAACACCTCGCCGTGCTGGAACGGGCTCATCGTGCCGGGATCGACGTTGATGTACGGATCCATCTTGAGGATCGTCACGTTGAGGCCGCGGCTCTCGAGCAGGGCGCCGATCGAGGCCGACGCCAAGCCCTTGCCGAGAGAGGAGACCACCCCACCGGTCACGAAAATGAACTTCGTCTTGGCCCGATTGGTCTCACTCATGACAACCCCCTCCACTGCGACGAACCGACGCCCGCACCATATCTAGATCAGCGGGCGTGTCCACCTCCACCCCCGCATCCGCCACCTCGACGACGGCGATCCGGTAGCCGCGCTCGAGGGCGCGCAACTGTTCGAGTTTCTCCGCCTGTTCGAGCGGCGTCGGCGGCAACCGCGCGAACTCCAACAGAAAGCGCCGCCGGTAGGCGTACAACCCGATGTGCCGGTGGGCGATGACCCCAGCCCCGACTCCGTCGCGGCGATGCGGGATCGGGGCGCGGGAAAAATACAGCGCATAGCCGGCCGCGTCCGTGACGACTTTGACGACGTTTGGATTGCGCAGCTCGGCGTCGTCGCGGATCGGCGTCATCAACGTCGACATCTGCAGCGACGCGTCGGCCAGCATCGGCGTGACGGCGGCAGCGACGTTGTCGGGATCGAGCAGCGGCAGGTCGCCTTGCACGTTGACGACGATCTCGGCCGCGTCGTTCGCCATCGCCTCGGCGATCCGGTCGGTACCGGTCGGATGCGCGGCGCTGGTCATCGCCACCTCGCCGCCGAACGCGCGTACGACATCGCGGATGCGGTCATCGTCAGTGGCGACCAGCACGCGATCGACCCCGCGTGCCGCCGCCGCGCGCTCGTACACGCGTTGGATCATCGGCACGCCGCAGATGTCGGCCAGCGGCTTGCCGGGCAGACGGGACGAATCGTAACGCGCCGGAATGACGACGACCACCGAGCGATCCTGTAGTGGTGAACTCAACGGCCAGACCCTCGCTACGTCGCCAAGTCTTGCAAAGGACAGCTATCAGCCGCGGCACGCAATGGAAACATCAAAGGCTTCCGATGGCCTCGAAACGGCGCCACCGCCCGCATCATCGCCGCTCTCGAAACCCACTGGGCAATGGGGCCGGGTCGCCGACGGGTCAATCTCGATGCACCCGGGGGACCTCCACGCATTGCGAACCTTCCTCTCATTCGGCGCAACTGCGCAGGCAATGGGATACGCAGTCATGGCTCAACACTCCAAATCGTCGAAGCATCACCTCCGAACCATTCGGTCGGCGGACGAGAGAAGAATTCTGACAACGGCAAGCCGGTTTCGCCGATCAGCCACGCCTTCGCCTTTGGATACCGCCGGCGAAATGCGGTCACGCCGCTCCGCTTGTGGCCGCGACCGCTCTTGACCTCGATCGCCCAGATCTGCGCGCCGTGAGTGACGACGAAGTCCACCTCGTCATTCCCGCTGCGCCAGTAGGTCACCTGCCAGCCGGGGGCCTGGAGGTGGTTGAGCAGGTGCGCCCCTACTGCGTTCTCCACCAATCGGCCCCACCATGCCCCATCCGCGCGCGCCTGTTCGAAGGTCAGCAGCGAGGGAGCATTGACGAGGGCGTTGTTCCAGAGAATCAACTTCGGGCTGCTCCCCCGCTTTCGTCCCTGGCCCTTGACGAACAGCTCCAAGCCGCTGGCGAGAAATGCCGTCTCCAGCAGGCGCAAGTAAGACGCCAGGGTGACCGTGTTGCCGGCATCGTGGAGCTGTCCGAGCATCTTGTTGTAGGACAGGATCTGAGCGGGATACTGCGCGGCGAGCGCAAAAAGGTGGCGAAGGAGCGCCGGCTTGTTGACGGTCTGCATCTGGAGCACGTCGCGCGAGAGCACCGTCTCAATCAAGGAATCGGATACGTATCGCTTCCAGGCGGACTCCTCGGCCGCGAAAACCGCCGCGCCCGGATAGCCGCCTAGATACATCCACTGGTCTAGACTCCAGCCGAACGCCGCTCGGCATTCCGGCCAGGTCCAGTGCGTACATCGGTGCAGGAAGAACCGGCCGGCGAGGCTCTCGCTCAGCCCCCGCTGCACGAGGAGCGCGGAGGAGCCGAGGAGCAGCGGCTGTACGCCGCCGCCCAGGCGGCGCTCTTCGTCCCAGAGCCGTTTGATCACCTCGCTCCAGCCCGGCACCTTCTGAATCTCGTC
>CADEER010000126.1:0-12358 GCA_902826395.1 uncultured bacterium | reverse complement strand
ACTTCGAAAGAGCTGCCGCGCGGCAGCAAGTGGCTCGAGAAGTCGGAGGGGCCCTCGACGGCCATGATGTGGTGATCGGTGCGGTCGTCGTTCTGAAACACGACGACGTCGCCGACCGCGATCTGCAAACTCGTCGGATGGAACTTGCGACCTTTCTGGGAGACGAGGTGGCGCTCGGCCGCCGCGGCGCCGCTCGCGGCGACGACCAGGACGAGCGAAGCAACAACTTTCCTCATGGCGGCACACCCTATCGCCGCCGCCTGCGGTTCGCGAGCCGTATCGATGCGGCCGTTGGACGGCGGCGCCGCGGGTGGCGTATTGCCTTGCCGTGCGCCGCCTCGTTTCGATCGTATCCTGCGCCTGTTGCATGTTCGTCGGTCCGGCAACGGCGCAATGGTGGGAGCCCGATCTGCAGGTGAGTGCTCTCGCCGCGGTTCGCGCAGTCGTGCCGGACGTCGTGAGGGCGCGCCGCGAAGGCGGCGAAGGCCGGCTGCGTTACGGCGACGGCAGCGACTACGGCGAATCGGTGCTCTTTTCGCCGGCCGAGGCCGCGGTCGAGCTCGATGCCGCGGCCAACCCCTGGCTCAGCGTGTTCTTTCACGGACAGTACCAGCCGGAGGACAAGCACGGCGTCGGTATCGCAGCGGCTTTCCTCGAGGTGACGCCGCCGCTGGAGAGCGTGGTCGCGATTCGCCTCAAGGGAGGTGCTTTCTTTCCCGAGGTGTCGCGCGAGAACCGGGATGTGGCCTGGAGCAATTCGTACACACTCACCAACTCGCCGGCGAAGACCTGGATCGCGGAAGAAGTGCGGCCGATCGGCGTCGCCGCCACTCTGTCGCACGCCGCCGAGGAGATATCGGGCAGTCTCGAGGGAGGGTTCTTCTTCGCCAACGATTCCAGCGGTGCCGCTCTCGCGCTCGGCGGCTGGGCGCTCAACGACGTCAAGACGGCGGTGACGGGCGGCGAGGTGCGCACCTTCAATCCGTTGGCGAACGAACCGTCGGCATACGGTCAGCCGGCCGCGTTCCAGCCGTTTCGCGAGCTCGACGACCGCCCCGGCTTCCACTTCCTGGCGCAGCTCGACGTCTACCGCTTTGGAGGCGCTTCCCTGCTCTATTGGGACAATTGCGGGGACGTGGACGTGAACTCCCTGATGGTCTGGCAAACCCGATTCTTCGCTGCCGACATCGAGTTGGCGCTTCCGTGGGAGGTCACTCTGCTGCCCAGCGCGATGGTGGGTGAGACCCGCAACGCGCAGCTCGGCACCGACTTCTGGACCACGTCGGCACTGCTGGCGAGAGATTTCGACCGATTGCGGGTGGGACTGCGCTACGACCACTTCGAACAGGACGACGACTCGCGTGATCTCACGGAGCTGTCGCTAGAGGAGGATGGCGATGCCGTCACGGCAGCCGTCTCGTACTCGCTGGGCGCGCATCATCGGTTCGCCGGCGAGCTCGCCTATGTCGATGCGTGCCGCGACTCGGTCGCGCCGGGCTGCAAGCGGGAGACGATGCTCCAGGTCGAGTATCGGCTGATGTTCTGATGAGCGATGCGGCGAATCGATCCGGGCCGCCGCCGGTCGTGTTCAACGACCGCTTCTCGGTTCGCGCCAAGATGCTGGTCGTCGGCCTGGCGGTGACCGCGGCGACGGCGTTGATCGGCTGGGTGAGCTACAGCGCTCAGCTCGAGACGGCGAAGGCAGGATTCTCCCTGTACGACGACGTTCTGCAGTCCCTCAACTACGCGCGCGCCGCCCAGCGCGACTTCGCACTGCTTCGCAACCTCGCCCGGGCCGCGCCGTCGCGCGAAGGCGATTCCGGGGCCTCGGCGATGATCGCAGAGCTCGCGGTCGATGCTGGAGCGCCCGACGCCGTCAGTGCCGTGCGCTTGCTCACGAAGGAGACGGTCGAGAATCTGCGTGTCGCCGCCGAGCGCGAGCTACCGCCGGAGCTCGCGGCGCGCGCGACGGGTCTGATGCAGCGCGTCGAGCTGTTTCGCGAGCCGGTTCTGGCAGGACTGGCAGACGACGAGCCGCGCCTGCTCGCCGACATGAGAGCGTTTGCCGACGATCTGGAGCTCTTCGTGCAGGATCTCGCGGCCGAGGGCTTCCGAGTGCGCGAAGAGATGGGCGCGCAAGCCGATCGCGCCGCCTGGAGAATCGGCGCAGCGGTCGCCGGTGCGATCGCGATCGCGATTCTCGTCTCGCTCCTGCTCGGCGAGGTGGTCGCTAGTAAGGTACACGCTGCCGCCGAGTACTCCGATCGCGTCGCTTCGGGCGAGTTGGAGCAGGCGGTCGTCGCGCACGGCGGCACCGAGCTCGCGTCGCTGATGCGCAGCCTGGACCGCATGCGCGAGTCGATTCGTCGCCAGATCGGCCAGATCGAGGAGTTGCGGCAGCGCGCCGACCGTCTGGTCGACTCGATGCTGCCAGCCAGCGTGGCGGCGCGTCTGCGCGGCGGCGAAGAGCGGATCGCCGATGCGCGCGTCGAGGCCACCATCGTCTTTCTCGATCTGGTCGGATTCACGGAGTTGTCGCGTCGCTTCGGCACCTCGCATCTGGTGGAGACCCTGGATGCGATCTTCCACGCTCTCGACGATGCCGCGGCGCAGCACGGCATCGAGAAGATCAAGACCATCGGCGATGCCTATCTCGCTGCCGCCGGCGTCACGCGCGACACGGCGCCCGACGACGCGGCGCGCTGCGCTTCCTTTGCCCTCGCGGCGCGCGATGTCGTAGCGGCCCGCGCCAAGGATCTCGGCTACCCGCTCGGCGTGCGGATCGGCCTCCACAACGGGCCCGTGGTCGCGGCGATTCTCGGCAAAGACAAGCTGTTCTTCGACGTCTGGGGCGACGCGGTCAACATGGCCAGCCGCCTGCAGAGCTCGGCGCAGATCGGTGAGATTCGCGTCAGCGAAACGGCGTACTGGCGCTTGCGGGGGTCCTTCGCGCTGACCGCGCTCGGCGCGGTCGAGCTGAAGGGAATCGGCGCGACACAGGTCTTTGTCCTGAAGGGGCCGCTGGCGGGTGATGTATGAAGCCGCTGCCGATTTGCTTCATGAATCACCTCCGAGGAAGAAAGAACCGTCTGCCGCGGCTTCACCGAGGCCCAGCGTTGCGAGGGAGAGGTACATGACTGTGCGAACGTCCGCGATGCGAAGGGCCTTCAGGGTTGGCTCACTGGGATTCTTGCTCGCCTTCGGGACGAGCCCTTTGCTCTCGTCTCCGGGAATGGCGGTCGACGCCTATCCCCAAGGCGTCGCGCAACCGACTCCGACGCCGATCTGCACCGGCGACGAATGCGCTTGCCCCGGCGATTGCGACGGCGACGGCGCGGTCGGTATCAGCGAGCTGATCCGCCTGGTGCGCATCGCGTTGAGCCTCGACGCGCTCGCGGTTTGCCCGGTCGGCGATACCAGCGGCGACGGCGCGGTCAGCATCGGCGAGATCATCGCGGCGGTACAGCGCTCGCTGAACGGCTGCGGAGGCGAGGTGCCGTTCTCCGGCTTCGATCCAGCCGACCTGACTTTTCTCGCCAGCGACGAGCTCGACGGACGCGACAACAACACGGCGGGATCAATCGCCGCTCAGCAATACATCATCGATCAACTGCGCGGCTTCGCGGTCGGTCTGAACACGGCAGCGAGCGGCGACGATGCGTTCAAACAGACCTTCCCACTCGGGACCAACGTGCTGGCGATGATCCCGGGTGGCGACCTGGCCGAGGAGTACGTGGTGATCGGAGCGCACTACGATCATTTCAGCGGTTGCGTCGGGGTGTGTAACGGCGCCACCGACAACGCCAGCGGCGTCGTAGCGGTGCTCGCCGTGGCGCGCGGCCTCGCGGCTCTTCCCCAGCCGCCGCGGCGTTCGGTCGTGCTCGCCTTCTGGGACCGCGAGGAGGATGGCCTGCTCGGCTCGAGACACTACATCCAGAACCCTCTGGTGCCGATCGCCGACACGGTTGCCTACCTCAACTTCGACATCCAGGGCGCCAACCTATTGCCGAGCGTGCGCGATTTCAGCTTCGCGGTCGGATCCGAAACCGGCGGCGCATTTCTGAGCGATGCCGTGGACGACGCGGTGGCCGCCGTCGGTTTGCAGACCCTGCGCGTCTCCTCGATCTTCGGCCAGGCGCGCAGCGACTACATCCACTTCGTGAATGCCCGGGTGCCGACCGTGTTCTTCGGCGACTCGACGGGTCCCTGTTATCACGAGTCGGGCGACGACCCGGAAATCGTCGATATCGGCAAGCTGGCGATGCAGAGCGAGATCGGCTTCGAGCTGGCGCGTTATCTCGCCCAGACCGACGAGCGGCCCTCCTTCGCGACTGCGCCGCCGGTTGTCTTCGAGGATGCGGAGCACCTCCTCGAGGTGTTCGATCAGGCGGTGGCGAACGACCTCGACCTCTTTGCGCCGGCCGACGCGACCGTGGTCGAACAATTTCACACCGATCTGACCGCGATCGTCGCCGCCGGTCCCGCCGCCTTCGATGGCCCGGCGATCGGCACCCTGCTCACCGGCGTCGCCGCCGCGATCGAGCTGTTGGTCGAGCTGCCGTGTGATGGATTCCTCGAGGAGTAGTAGGGTAGCGACGAGCGTCGAACCTGGTTGCTAGAACACGGGTCTCTTCTCGGCTAGGGTACGCGGCCGTGCGTTACTCTCGATCGCTGATACCCACCCTGAAGGAAGACCCGTCCGACGCCGAGGTAGTCAGCCACAAGCTGATGGTGCGCGCCGGCATGATGCGCCAGGTGGCGCGCGGCATCTACGACCTGCTGCCGCTCGGCTTGCGTGTCGTGCGCAAGGTGGAGCGCATCGTGCGCGAGGAGATGAACCGCGCCGGTGCGCAGGAGATCCTCATGCCTGCGGTGTGTCCCGCCGAGCTGTGGCAGGAGAGCGGGCGCTGGGACCTGTACGGCAAGGAACTGCTCCGCATCAAGGACCGGCAGGAACGCGATTTCTGTTTCGGGCCGACGCACGAAGAGGTGGTGACCGACATCGTGCGGCGCGAGGTGCGTTCGTATCGGGATCTGCCGCTGAATCTGTACCAGGTACAGTCGAAGTTCCGCGACGAGATTCGCCCGCGCTTCGGACTGATGCGCGGACGCGAGTTCCTGATGAAGGACGCCTACTCGTTCCACGCGACGTACGAAGACTGCGAGCGCGAGTACCGGCACATGTTCGACACGTACACGCGCATCTTCGAGCGCTGCGCGCTGAACTTCCGACCCGTCGAGGCGGCGACCGGCGCCATCGGCGGCTCGATGTCGCACGAGTTCCACGTGCTCGCCGAGTCGGGCGAGGACGCGCTGGTGAGCTGCCCGTCGTGCAAGTACGCCGCCAACGTCGAGAAGGCGGAGATCCGCCGATCGCTGGGCGCCGAGGCCGCCGTGGCTTCGGGAGCGCCGGAGAAGGTCGAGACACCGGGTCGGCGCACGATCGAAGAGGTGAGTGCGTTCCTCGGCATGGCGCCAGAGCGTTTCGTGAAGACGCTGCTGTTTGCGACCGACCGCGGCGACACCATTGCCGCGCTGGTGCGCGGCGACCACGAACTCAGCCAGGACAAGCTGGTGTCGGCACTTAAATGCGAGTGGGTGGCGATGGCCGAGCCGAACGTCGTGCTCGAGCACACCGGCGCCGCGGTCGGTTTCGCCGGTCCGATCGGTCTGAAGATCCGCGTCGTCGCCGATCATGCGGTCGAGGGAATGACCGATGCGGTGACCGGCGCCAACCAGACCGACTACCACCTCAAGGGCGTCGATCAGCGTCGCGATCTTCCGGGCTTGGAGTTCGCCGATTTGCGCACCGCCGCGCCCGGCGACCCGTGCGCGCGCTGCGCCGACGGCGTCTACGACGGGCATCGCGGCATCGAGGTCGGGCAGGTTTTCTATCTCGGCACCAAGTACAGCAAGGCGATGGGCGCGACGTTCCTCGACGTGAGCGGCACCGAGCAGGTGATCGAGATGGGCTGTTACGGCATCGGCGTGACGCGCACCGCGGCGGCGGCGATCGAGCAGAACCACGACGACGCCGGCATCATCTGGCCGCTCGCAATCGCACCGGCGCAGGTGCATCTCATCAACGTGAAAGTCACCGACGAAAAGCTCACCGCGGCCGCCGACGACATCTACGCCAAGTTGCAGGAGGCGGCGATCGAGGTTCTATACGACGACCGTGACGAGCGTGCCGGCGTGAAGTTCAAGGACGCCGACCTGATCGGCATTCCGTTCCGCGTCACCGTCGGTCCGAAGGGCCTTGAGAAGGGCGTCGCCGAGGTCAAGCGGCGCGGCGCCACGGAACTCGAGGAGGTAGGCCTGGAACATCTAGTCCGCGATCTATCGGCGCGGATTCTCGCCGAGCTGGGGAAAAGCTCTTAGCCACAGATGAACACAGATAAACACAGATGCCGGTGGGTGTGCGCGAGTGCGTTCTAACCATGTGACTTGTACGCGCAGCAGCCTGTCGAACGCTGTACAGATTCGCTTCGCGAAGCATCTGTGTCCATCTGTGTTCATCTGTGGATTTTTTTTGCGACCGCTTGCCAAATGAATCGCGCTGCCAAGCCGCGTCGCACCATCGAAGCGATGCGCAAGCGATTGATCTTCGCGCTCGACGTTCCGACCGAGCGCGAGGCTCTGCGGCTCGTCGATCTGCTGCGCGACGAGGTCGGTCTGTTCAAGGTCGGCAAACAGCTCTTCGTCAGCTCGGGACCGGACATCGTCAAGAAGATCCGCCGGCGGCATGCCGAGGTGTTTCTCGATCTCAAGTTCCACGACATCCCGCGTACAGTCGCCAAGGCCGCGGCGGAGGCGACGAAGCTCGGCGTGTCGATGCTCGACGTCCACGCCGCCGGCAGCGTCGACATGATGCGGCAGACGGCGCGCGAGGTCACCAAGATGGCGCGTCTGCGCGGCATCAAGCGGCCCAAGCTCCTGGCGATCACCGTGTTGACGAGCCTCAACCGCGAGGACCTCGACCGGGTCGGCGTGCACTCGAGCGTCGAGAATCAGGTCGCCCGCCTCGCCAAGCTGGCGCGGTTGTGCGGCATGGACGGGGTCGTCGCCTCGCCGCAAGAAGTGGTGCGCATCCGCCGCGAGTGCGGGCCGCGTTTTCTGATCGTCACCCCGGGTGTGCGCCCGGCGAGCGCGGACATCGAGGACCAGAAGCGAGTCATGACTCCGGAACAAGCGATCCGCGCCGGCGCCAAGTACCTCGTCATCGGCAGCCCGATCCGCAACGCCGCCGACCCGGCCGCGGCCGCGCGCGCCATCGTCGCCGAGATGCAGCGCGGCACGCGGTTGCCGCGCAAAGGCTGATCGCCCTTACGGGAATCCAAAGGCGAGCGCAGCTCGCCGTCCAAAGGCTAAAGCACCGCTGCCCGGTGCGCCCAAAGGGTTGGTTAGCTGGTGGTGAGTGGGTGTTGGTCGGGGTGGCAGTCGCCGCAGGGGGTTAGGCCCAGGGATCCGGCTTCGCGGGTCGATGCGATCAGGGTGACGGCGCCGATCGGCAGCTTGGAGATCTCGCCGCAGGTGGGGAGGCAGTACTCTCGGCCGCGGTGGTCCCAGGCGTACATCGCACCCCGGTCGATGTGGAGATCGTCTCGCCGCTGCTCGGTGCGGACACCTTCGACGCCGAGGAGATGCTCCTTCAGGGCGATGCGATTGCCCGCGTAGCCGACGAGGGCGCCGCTGCTGCCGACGATGCGATGACAGGGCACGACGATCGGCAGAGGGTTGTGGCGCAGGGCCTGGGCGACCGCGCGCACGGCGGCTGGCTTGCCGATCTCGCGCGCGATGCCGGCATACGATGACACCGCGCCGTACGGAACAGCCGCGGTCGCTTCGAGGACGGCGCGGTGGAAATCGCTGGTGGCAAACCTGAAATCGAGCGGCCAGCCGAGTCGAGTGCGCCGTCCACCGAAGTAGTCCATCAACTCGCCGTGAAAGCGCGCGAGCTCACCCTGATCTGCCTGCGTTTCGACTCCGCGCTGTTGCAAGAGCCACGAATCGGCCGAGCGTTCGGTCGTGAGATACTCGACGAGCGAGATGCCGTGCTCGGTGGCGGCGAGGAGAATCGGCCCGAAGGGAGATTCGAAAACGCCGTAGCGCACGATCCGCGCCCGCAGGTCCGCCAGGCGTTCGAGCAGGTTATGCCGCGCGCCGTCGCTGTCGACATCGGTGGCGGCGCGCACTGCGCCGACCGCGGCTTCGACGGCGCGATAGCCCTCGAACTGGTCGCGGCAACCGCGGCACGTCGCCACGTGATGTGCCACCGCATCCGCGACGCCGCGCTCGGCCTCGCCCATCGCCGCGGCCAACAGGTCGGTCTCGATCGCCGCGCAAGGGGAACGCTTCGCGCTCATGGGGCGGTCCTCGCGGCGGCGGATCCGCGGGCCAGTTCGGTCTGCACATCGAGTGTGGCGCGCAGCTTGCGCAGCGCCTGAAAGACGTGCGCTCGGGCGCTCTCGGCCGAGCAGCCGATGCTCTCGCCGATCGCCTCGTACTCGAGGTCGTGCAGCTTGCGCAGGGTGAACGCCGTGCGCTGCTTGAAGGGCAGCGCGCGAATCGCCGCTTCGGTGGACGCGCGGAGCTGGTCCGCCGCTGCTTCGGTCTCCGGCCCGTCGCTCGTCAGACCGCGCCGCACGACTCGTTCGCTGTCGTGCGCACGGCGCCGGCGCTGCTCCGATCGGGCGTGGTTGCGGCACAGATTGGTGGCGATGGCGAACAGCCAGGCCCGGTGATTGGCATCGGGCGGCAGATCGGGCCAGGCGCGGTACGCCTTGAGAAACGTCTCCTGTGAGAGGTCCTCGGCATCGCAGGGCCGGATCAGGATGCGGTGGACATAGCGATGGATCTCACCGTGATGTGTCATCACGATCGCCTCGAAGTCCGGCTTCGGCGCCGCCCCCGCCCGCATGCCGCCTATGAGACAACGATTCGCGCGTCTTGTGAAAGGAACGCCGCCGGTGTCGCGGGTGAGACGGCACCGGCGTCGCGGACGAAACATTCGACGTCGCCGAAGTGCTCGTATCGCTCGACGTGTGGTTGGAAACCGGCGGGCTCCGGTTCGACGCCGATCGCGTCCAGTGCCGGCCGCGTCAGCAGCGTGTAGTTGTCGGTTTGGCCGAGCCCGTTCTTCAGCAGGCGGTGAGCGAGAATCACCTCGCGACCGGCCACCTGAGCGCGGCCGCCTACGGTGTGCTCGAGGAACGCGCCGTAGTGGCCGATCATCTTCAGTCGCAGGCGCCACACGCCGCGGCAGGCGCCACAATCGCAACTGTCGTCCTGTGCGAGCTCGCTCTGCCGCTCGCGAAACGCAGCCAGCGCGCCTTCCATGATCTCGGGCAGCACGCCGGGGGGTATGACCGTCCCGTCGACGCCGAGGGCGAAGACCGCATCTCCCTCGATCTCGAACACCGCGAGCGGCGGTGCGATCCGCTCGATGACCTTCTCGAGCAGGTCGGCGATGATCGGCGGCCCGTGCTCGAGCTCGGTACCGGTCACGAACTCCGTGAACCCCGAAACGTCCGCCAGTACCAGAAACCCACTGTTCGTTCGGCTCATGATCTGCCTCCTTTCACCCTCTCAAACACCGCACTTCGGAAAGCGTGAAATGAGCTCTGAAAAAAACCGGCGCGGCTGGGTGGCGGATCTACGTCACGGGAAGTTGAGAAGCAGGTTCAGCGAGGCCAGGTGGTTCATCGTATCGGTGCGGCCGGTGTTGGCGATCCACTGGTTCAGGTAGCCGAGCTCGACGACTGTGTGGCCGCCTTCACCGAGCTTCCAGGAGAATCCGGCGAAGAGTCGATTCTGGGAGGGGCCTCCGTCGGCGCCAAAGTCGGTGTCCTTGAGGTCCACGAACAGCTCGTCATAAGCGGCGAGACCGAGTCGCGGGTGGAGCGCGAGCGGGTGGGCGGCCTTGACGAACTGGCGCGCTCGCCATCCGGTGTCGGAGCCGGTATCGACGAAGCGCTGCTCGAGGCGCGTCCGACTCTGCAGTCCGAGCGATCCGACCTTGGTGGACCACAGGAGCTGCTGCCAGATGCGATGCTCGTCGAAGCTGGCTCGGGTCGCCGGGTCGGTGTTGATGTATGCGTAGCCCAGCCACAGGCTGGCGCCGTGGCCGACGTCCAGGCCGATGCCGGGGCGCACCAGCAGTTGCTCGTAGTCCGAGTCCTCGGTGAAGCGCGGCTGCAGATCGAACCACCAGCGCAGGCGGCGGAGCTGCGGGGTTGCCGGGGCGAACGATCCGTTGGCGAAGAGCATCAACCAGCCGCCGCCGTCGTGGTCGAGCTCGGCGCCGACAACGCCGGCCTCGAGAGCCAGGAACGTCCAACAGACGATTGCTATCGCTACAGCGCGTCTCACTGCGATCACCTCCTCGGGCGGTTCGATCTGCGCCGACCAGATTCCCCACGGTTGCGACCGGCGTTCAACGGTTGCGCAGGCGGGATCGCTCATGTACGCCGCCCGACGGGAGAGGGTCGATGCTCGAGCCGGGACCAAACCGCTCGCCGGCGCGCGGCGAGGTGGCGATTCGCGCGATGGTCTTCGACACCTACGGCACGGTGGTCGATTTCTATGGGCCGATGCGCCGCGAGCTCGAGCACCTCGGCGCGGACGAGGGAGTTTCGTGCGACGCCGGCGCGATGGCTATCGCCTGGCGCACCGCCTACGTGTTCAGCACCGCGGCTCAGGCTTTCGAGGAGACGGAGTTTCGGCCACTGCGGGAGATCAACCGCGAGAACCTGAGCTCGGTAGTCGCGCGCCATTTCCCGGCGGCCGTCGCCGCGGCGCGGCTCGACGAAGTGAGCCGTGTCTGGGAGCGGCTCGACCCGTGGCCCGATGCGGTTCCCGGCCTGTTGCGGATGAAGGAGATGGCCATCATCGCGCCGCTGTCGAACGGCAACATCGACGACATGGTGCGGCTGGCGCGCTACGCGAGTTTGCCGTGGGACGCGATCCTCGGCGCCTCGCTGTCGCGCTTCTACAAACCGCACCCGTCAACCTATCTCCAGTCGGTTGCGGCACTGGCGCTGCGGCCGCAAGAGGTCTGCATGGTGGCCGCGCACCAGGTTGATCTCGCCTACGCCGCCGGCCACGGCATGCAGACGGCGTTCGTCCGCCGACCGGCGGAGTTCGGCGGACCCGTCAAACCGCGCGACCCCGAGCCGGGTAAGAGCTACCTCGATGCCGCCGAGATCCACCCCGAAGGAGACTGGACCTTCGTCGCCGACGACTTCCTCGACCTGGCCGAACAGATCGCCGCCGTCTCGGTTGCGCGCCCCGGCTGACGGCGAGTGCCGGGGCGATGGCGGCGGGGTGCTTGAGATTCTCCGGCGAGGAGTGTTGGCTTCCCGACGAGGAGGCGCCATGACGCAACGCGAGACGACGTTTACCGCCATGCGCGATGCGACGCGCGAAGACTATCGAATCATCGGCCGACACTCGGTCGAGTTCTTTCTGGGGCTGCCGGATCGCGTCCTGTCTCACCTGCGACTGCTGTCCGGCGACACCGGAGGCTATGCGGTCGATCGGCTCACCCACAGTTTGCAGACCGCAACCCGGGCAAGGCGCGATGGTAAGGACGACGAGTATGTCGTGTGCGCGCTTCTGCACGACATCGGCGACACGCTCGCTTCGGCCAATCACGCCGATTTGGCGGCGGTGATCGTCGAGCCGTTCGTCAGTGAGCAGAACCGCTGGATCGTTCAGAACCACGGCATCTTCCAGGGGTACTATTTCTTCCACCATCTCGACCTCGACCGGAACATGCGCGATCGCTTTCGCGATCACCCCTGGTGGCGCGATTGCGCGGAGTTCTGCGAGAAGTACGACCAGAACAGCTTCGATCCGGAGTACGACACGCTACCGCTCGAAGCCTTCGAGCCGGCGCTGCGCCAGGTATTCGCGGCTCCCAAGAAGTCGATCTACAACCGCGTCGACTGACTCGACGGCGCATGCGGGCGAAGAAGAATGTGCGGCGCGGCGCCGCCAGCAAGACCGATGCGCTGGTGCGCGAGCTGGAAAAGCTCGCGGCACTCGAACCGGGTGGTGCGCCCGACCGGCCGATCGCGGTGGAAACGCCGGCCGTCATCGACATGCGCGCCATCGCGCAGCCCTGCCCTCTATGCGAGGGGTCGATGAAGCTGGAGGAGCATGCCGCTGACGAGATCGATGGCGTTCGCTTGCGCGTAGCGGCGATCGCCTGCACGAGCTGCGGCGTCCGCCGCAAGCGCTACTTCCGCCTCACCGCGCCGACCGTCCACTGACGCATTGAAACAAGCGGCGAGTACCCACACTCATCAGTCCAGCGAGAGCGCCTATCGGTTTCACTGGATGAACCACGAAGGCA
>CADEER010000125.1:3965-14873 GCA_902826395.1 uncultured bacterium | reverse complement strand
GCTGCGGTCGAAGACGCCGATGTTGTCGAGGCCGAGGAAGCCGCCCTGGAAGACGTTGCGCCCTTCGGCGTCCTTGCGGTTCACCCACCACGTGAAGTTGAGCAACAGCTTGTGGAACACGCCCTCGAGGAAGGCGCGATCGCCGACGCCGCTCCGCTTCTTCTCGATCTTGTAGACGCGCCACGCCGCCCAGGCGTGCACGGGCGGGTTGACGTCGCCGAAGGCCCACTCGTACGCCGGTAGTTGGCCGCTCGGGTGCATGTACCACTCGCGCAGCATCAGGGTGAGCTGCTGCTTGGCGAAGTCGGGGTCGACGACGGCGAGCGGCACGCAGTGGAAGGCGAGATCCCATGCCGCGTACCAGGGGTACTCCCATTTGTCGGGCATCGAGATGACGTCGGCGTTGTAGAGGTGGCGCCATTCGCGGTTGCGACCGCTCTGCCGCTGCGCCGGCGGCGCGTCGCCGACTGGATCGCCGCGCAGCCAGCGGTCGACCTCGAAGTAGTAGAACTGCTTGCTCCACAGCAGGCCGGCGAATGCCTGCCGCTGCACGCGGCGCGCGTCCTCCGGTGTGTCGGGCGCCGCGAGCGCGTCGTAGAATCGGTCGGCCTCGCGGCGGCGCTGCTCGAAGATCTCGTCGAAGTCGCCGCCGAACGGCTCGCCGCCGAGGTCGCCGTTGCAAAAGCGCAAACGCAGCACGGCGCTGCCGCCCGCAGCGACATCGACGCGATAGTGGGACGCCGCCTTCGAGCCGACCGCTGCCGGGTTCACGGCCTCGCGGCGGCCGTGCACGACGCACTCGCCGATGCCGTCCTTGACGTACGGGCTCTCGTTGGCGAGGCCCCACAGGCGCTGCGTGTTGGTCTCGTTCTCGGTGAACAGGAGATCCGGCGTGCCTTCGCACCACAGCGCCGCATCGCCGTAGTAGTGATGCGCCAAGCGAATGCAGCGCGAGCCCGCCGGCGACTCGGAGGCGCGGGCGCGCGGCCGGCGCGGATCGCCGCCCCACGACCACGTGTTGCGGAACCAGATGGTCGGCAACACGTGCAGCGGGGCGGCATCGGGGCCGCGATTCTCGACCGTAACGCGGATCAGGATTTCGTCGGGATCGGCCTTGGCGTACTCGACGGTGGCGTCGAAGTAGCGATCCTCGTGGAAGACACCGGTGTCGAGCAGCTCCAACTCCGGCGCGCCGCGCCCGCGGCCGCGGTTCTCTTCCACCAGGCGGCGATAGGGGAACTCAGCCTGCGGGTACTTGTAGAGGAACTTCATGTACGAGTGGGTCGGCGTCGAGTCGAGGTAGAAGTAGTACTCCTTCACGTCCTCGCCGTGGTTGCCCTCGTTGCCGGTGAGGCCGAACAGACGCTCCTTCAAGATCGGGTCGCGTTCGTTCCACAGCGCCACCGCGAAGCAGATGTACTGGCGGCGATCGCAGATGCCGCCGATGCCGTCCTCGCCCCAGCGATAGGCGCGCGAGCGGGCGTGATCGTGCGAAAAGGAGTCCCAGGCCGCGCCGCCGGCGCTGTAGTCCTCGCGCACCGTGCCCCACTGCCGCTCGCTGAGATACGGACCCCAGCGCTTCCAGTTCTTGGTGCGCGCCGAGCATTCGGCCAAGCGGCGTGCTTCGGCGTCGGTGCGGACTCTCATGTCGACCTCTTCGTGAACCGTGAACCGTGAACGGTGAACCGGAGGATGGCGCGCAGCGCGCACATCGCCTCGTCTGTGGCGTTGCTCATCGGCGTGCCTACGAGCGAAGCGAGTCCAGGGTGATGACGTTTTTGATCCCAGTCGCTGGGCCGAGCAGCAGCTCGGCGTAGGACTCGAGGTTGTTGCGGCTGGTGATGAGCGAGCGCGTCGCCCGCGGCCAGCGTTCGATGAAGGTGCCGAGGTCGCGGATCGCCGATTCGAACGCATGTCGCCCGGCGTTGACGGTGCCGAACACCACCTGATTGCGCAGCACCAGGTTGCGCATCAGGAGGTCGGTATCGACCGGCGTCGGCGCCTTTCGTCCCGGCACTCCAGTGAAGACGAAGATGGCGTTGGGTCCCAGCACCTTCATCATTTCGAAGGAGAGCGCCGAAGCGCCGGTCGCCTCGTAGACGACGTCGATGTTGCCCATTCGTGTCGCCAGCTCGTCGATGGATGTCTCTGCCGAGACGTAATGCGCGCCGATCGCATCGGCGATGTCGGACTTCGGATTCGGCGCGGCTTCGCGCGAGTAGATCCAGGTGTCGAAGCCGTTGGCGCGCAATGCCATCGCGCCGAGCAGGCCGACCGGGCCGGCGCCGAGCACGACCGCGCTGTGACACGAGCCGGGTCCGTGCCCCGGGGTTACCTCGCAGGCCCACGGCAGGCGGCTCTGCACCTGCCAGATCTGCTCCAGCGCCTTCTCGGCGATGGTCAGCGGCTCGACCAGCACGGCCACGTCGCGCAGCGCGCGCGGGACGACGTTCATGTACTGCTCGTCGTCGACGATGAGCTGAGTCATGAAGCCGTGCCGGCCCTTGATGCCGCGCTCGGTGAACTCTCCCGTGTAACAGAAGTCCTGGCGGCCGCTCGTGCAGGCGGGGCAGTGCTCGTGCATGCACGGACGCCGCACCATCGGCACCACCAGATCGCCGACGGCGACGCGCGTCACCGCTTCACCAATCTCCACGACCTCGCCGAGCGACTCGTGGCCGAGCACCAGGTGATCGTCTGCTAGGGGCGGTTGCCCGTATTCGAAGGAACAGATCTCGCGATCGGTGCCACACACTCCCACTTCGAGGATGCGCACCGCGACATCGGTCGGCCGCATCACGCGCGGCGCCTCGGTCTCGATGATCTGCAGTTGTCTGGTTCCGGGAAATACGGCGATGGCTTTCATGTGTCGTTCGATGCCGCGGTGCGTGCGGGGTTTCGCGTGTGATGTTGAAGCCAGGTCGGGTGTGTGGCCGTGAACCGTGAGCCGTGAACCGTGTGGTGAACCCGCGCTGCATCGAGCGTCTTGCGGTGCTCCGTTCAGCGTTCACGGTTCAAAGGTCCGTGGCGTAGAACCGTGGCCTGCGTCTGCTACTTCGCCCGCCCCACGGTTCACTGTTCACGGTTCACCACTCACCCGTCCCCACGCACCGTGTACTGCACCACGCTGCCGAGATTTCACTCCACCACGCGAACCGCATGGCCATCGGGGTCGCGGACCAGGAATGCGCGGCGGAAACCGAGCGTGTCGTCGGGCAGTTCGACGACGCTGGGCGATACAAAGGACATTCTCTGTTGGCGCAGCAGCGCGGCGAGCGCATCGGCAGACGTCACCTGCACGCTGGTCTCCCAATGCGCGATGTCGTTGGCGGCTTGATCGTCGGGAATCGGGCGGCCGTCGCCGGGGGTGAGATACTCGAGCAGCTCGACGCCCGGGCCGTGCGGTGCGCGCAGCGCGGTGATGCGCAGGCGGGCGCCGAAGACGTTGTTGAGGCGCTCCTGCTCGGGGCCGAAGTTCTCGCTCTCGCCGGCGATGCGCATGCCGAGCGCGTCGCGGTAGAAGCGCAGGCTGGCGTCGGTATCGGCGACGACGATCGCGGTGTGGTCGATGCCGAGGAAGAGGGCGTCGGTTCGCTGCCACTTCGCGTCGGCCTTGCCGGGCGGGAACTGGAGAATCTCCAGCGCGTGGCCGTCGGGATCCTTGAAGTACAGGGCGCGGATGCCGGCCGCGGCGGTATTCCATGCGGGCAGCGTCTGCGGCGCCGGCGAGGCGAGGCGCACGCGGTGCGAGCGCAGGTGGGCGAAGGCGCGGTCGATGTCGGACACGATGATCGCGACGTGCTGGAACCAGCGGTCATGGCTGCGCGAGTCGGCGGGCAGCGGCCGACCGGTCGGCGTCAGATACTCGACGAGCTCGATCTCCTCCTCGCCGAGGCGCAGGCGCACGACGCGCATGCGCAGGCCGAACACGCCCTGCAGATGCTCGTAGTCGTCGCCCCATACCTCCGTATCTCCGACAACCGCGAAATCGAGCACGTCGGAGAAGAATTCGCGCGAGCGCTCCGCGTCGGCGACGGTGAGCGACACCGCGCGCACGCCGCGCGCTTGTGCGTCGTCCGCTGCCGCGTCGGTTGGCGCCGCAACGGCGCCAACCGCCAGCATTGCCACGAAGAGCGCCGTGCGGAAGCGGCGGAGGAGGCTCGGCGCGCGCGCCGTACCGGGCGCGCCGCAGAAGATGCAGCGCCGCCGCGCGCCGTGGTTGAGCTTCGGACAGTGGCGGTCCCTCGCCGCGACGCGGAGACTCAGCGCCGCTGCTGCCAGCATGCCGAGCGGCGGCGCGGCGAAGTAGATCCATAGATCGGTCCAGGTGCGACCGACGAAGGCGGGCCCGAACGAGCGCGCCGGATTCATACTCATGCCGGAGATCGGCGCCTCGAAGGTGATGAAGAGCGCCACGACGACGCCGGCGCAAATGCCGGTGTAAGGCGCCAGGCGCGGTCGGCGGGCGAGCGCCAGCACCATCGTCATCATCAGGAAGGAGATGACGACCTCGGCGGCGAACGCACCCGCGTTGCCGGCGCTGCCGGGGTGGGTCGCCACCCAGTCGACGGTTGCGTGCGCGAGCAGGTCGCCGAACAGCAGCGCCGCCGCCAGCATCCCCGCGGCGGCGCCGGCGAACTGAGCGAGCACGTAGCCGACAGCATCGGCGCCGCCGATCTTGCCCAGCGCGTAGTAGGTCATGGTGACGGCCGGGTTGAAGTGCGCGCCCGACTGCTCGCCCCACGGCGAGTAGATGATGGCCACCGCGGTCAGCCCCATCGCCGCGCCGGTGAGCGCGCGGCGCAGGTTTGCGCCGGGCAGCGCGGCGGCGAACGGCAGGTCCGGATGCTCGAGCAGGACGACGACGGCGCAGGCGGCGATGAGAAAGATGCCGAGCTCGGCGGCCTCCATCAGGTATTCGGGCCAGTGCTCGCGAAGAGCGCGCATGGATCTTCCTCCGGTCAGGTGCCGTCGGCGTCGAACGCCCAGCGCAGCAGATGGTCGGTCGCCTGACACCCGGCGAGGTGCGCGGCGCACGGCGCGCATTGGCGCAGGTGTCGCTGCACCGCGAGATAGGCATCGCGCTCGAGGTCGCCGTCGAGCAGGTCGCCGAAGCGGGCGACCACGTCGCGGCAACTCGCCGGCTTCGGTGGTTGCCCGAGCGTCGTCCCCGTCGACCTGGAAGATGACATTATTGCCCTCGCTTTCTTATCGGGAACCGGAAACTGGGAACCGGGAACGGGGAACCGGGAACCGGGAACGATGGCTGTTTACGTCGAGCGAAGTCGCCGTTGTTCCCGGTTCCCGGTTCTCGGTTCCCGGCTTTCTCAGATGCCGATCGCCGCTGCCGGTTTCCCACGATGGCTCGCCGCGAATTTTCGCGGCGGCCGCGAACCTTCGTGGCCTCGGCTCGCGGCGGCGGGCAACGCGATCGGGGCAGTGCCAGCGGTCGTGCTTGGCACGGCGCGTGCGATGGGGCTCCAGCGAGCTCGATGTGGTCCGACCGGATGTGCCGGTCGCGAGAATAGCTCGGGAGGCTACGAGGATGATCGGACATCAGGTTGTGAAGGGGCAGGTCGGCGAAGAGCGCGCGTTGGTCGAGCGTCTCTGCGAGGGCGACGCCGCGGCGTACGAATCGCTGGTGCGCGAGCACGGCGAGCGTTTGCTGAGCACCGCGCGGCGGCTGCTCGGTTCGGAAGCCGAAGCGAGTGACGCCGTGCAGGAGACCTTCTTCGCCGCGTTCAAGGCGATGCACACCTTCGACGGCGGCGCGCGGCTCTCGACGTGGCTGCACCGGATCACCGTCAACGTCTGTCTGATGAAGCTGCGCAGCAGCCGGCGTCGGCCGGAGGATCTGATGGAGGATCTGCTGCCCGACTTCGAAGACGACGGCGGTTGGGCCGAACCCGAGAACGCCTGGGGCACGTCGGTCGAGCGGCAGGTCTACGACGCCGAGCTGCGCTCGATCGTTCGCCGCTGCTGCGACGCACTGCCCGACGCCTATCGCAGCGTACTGATGATGCGCCTGGTCGAGGGCCTCGACACCGGCGAGGTGGCGGTGCATCTCGGCATCAGCGCCAACGCCGTGAAGATTCGCCTGCACCGTGCCCGCCAGGCGCTCGGCACCTTGTTGCGCGAGGCGCTCGGCGACCGCTCGCCGGAGCTGGCGATGTTGGGAGCGGCCGGCGAATCGGGCGAGATGCTGCCGGCGCTCGTCGGCTGACCAAACCGGGCGCTGATTACAATTCGTGCAAAGCGCAGCCCGCGAATTACTCACGCGCGGGGTCCGGATTGGGTCGAGAGCAGTGTCGGCGAGGATCGGGGGCTTGGCGTAACTCTTGTAACCGTTGTTGTTCTGCGTGGACCTCGCCCGACTGGGCGATCCTGGCGGGGCGGCGACGCAGCGATCGGGGGCAGGGATGGACGTGCAGCACAATCATCGCAGAGCCGGCGGCGGCGACGCCGAGGCGGGCACCCAGTTTCACACGATCTGCTTCGAAGGGCCGGACGCCTACTCGCGCGCCGGCGGCATCGCCAGCCGCATCACCGGGCTGAACCGCGCCCTGGCGGCCGATGGGTTCGAGGCGAATCTCTGGTTCGTCGGGGACCCCGTGCTCCCCGCATACGAAGTTTCCGAGGGGGTCCATCTGCACCGCTGGTGCCAGTGGATCTCGCAGTTCCATCCCGGCGGCGTCTACCAGGGCGAGGAGGAGAAGCGCGCCGATTACGTCGCGTCGCTGCCGCCGGTGGTGTTCGAGAGCATCGCCGCGTTCCTGCGCAGCGGCGGCGAGCGCAGTGTCGTCTTCGCCGAGGAGTGGCAGACCGTCGATGCGGTGCTGCACCTCGACTGGCTGCTGCGCCGCGCCGGCATTCGCGACCGGGTGATGCTGCTGTGGAATGCCAACAACGTTTTCGGCTTCGACCGCATCGACTGGCGGCGACTTGCCGCGGCGGCGATCGTCACCACCGTGAGCCGCTACATGTGTCACCGCATGTGGGATCGCGGCGTGAATCCGATCGTGCTGCCGAACGGCATCCCGCCCGACGCATTCCTGGCTCCCGACCGACGGGCGGTCACCGAGCTGCGGCGCCGCCTGCAGGGCCGTGTCTCGCTCGCCAAGGTGGCGCGCTGGGATCCGGACAAGCGATGGTTTCTCGCCGTCGACACGGTCGCGGAGCTGAAGCGCCTCGGCTGGAAGCCGCTGCTGATTGCGCGCGGCGGCGTCGAGGCGCACGGCGGTGAAGTGTTGGCGCGCGCCCGCGCCGCCGGTCTGCGCATCGCCGAGCGCCGCACCGCGACGCCGACGCCGCGCGGCCTGTTCGAATGTCTCGCCGACCTCGATGAGGTCGACGTCGTCGACCTGCGCACCACCTTGACCGGCGAGATGTGCCGCCTGCTCTTCCGCGGTGTCGACACGGTGCTGGCCAACAGCGGTCACGAGCCGTTCGGCCTGGTCGGCCTCGAGGCGATGGCCGCCGGAGGTCTCGCCTGCACCGGCCGCACCGGCGAGGACTACGCGGTGCCGGGGTGGAACGCTCTCGTCCTGCAGACCGACGAGCCGGCCGAGTTCGTGCGCCAGTACGCACGCCTGCGCGAAGCGCCGCGCGAGGAGCAATCGATGCGACGGCGCGGCATGCAGAGCGCCCGCCAGTACGAGTGGCGCGAAGTGATCTGGCGCAACATCTTCCCACACCTGGGCAGCGGCTTGGTGTTGCCGATGGCGAGACTGTCGCCACCGCCGTCGCGCGCCGGACTGAGCGCCGCGTAGCTGGGGCGATCCCCCTCCTTGGTAAGAGACTGTCGATCATCTCTCGCGGAAGGCGAGGCGAGGCAAAGGCGAGGCGAGGTGATTCTGAAAAACCTTTGCCTCGCCTCGCCTTGCCTCGCCTGTGCATCAGCAGTGCAGACGAGAATTTTCGTTTTCCGACAGTCTCGGAGACTGTCGGAAAACGAAGATTCGTGCCCGTACACGTACTCGTACCCGTACTCGTACACGGAGTTTCCTGCAGAATTCGGGCATTGATCGTGTACGGGTACGCGTACGAGTACGTGTACGGGAGAAAATCGACAGTCACCTCGTAAGGAGGGGGAACGCCGGCTCCCGCTGCGGCGCTGTTCGTTCACACCTTCTGACTCGCCATCCCCCACCGTCCGCTCCCCATTCCCCATTCTCGATTCCCCATTCTCCACGCATCCACCGACAGCGGTCCCGGTCCGTGCGTCCCCAGCCACACCAGCAGCAGGATGTAGAGAAACTCGGCGATGCCGAACAGGCTGGTGACGCCGGCGACCTGGTCCCACAGCGCGGTGCGGATGGCGACGAGCATCGTGACGATCAGCGGCACGACCGCGAAGCGGGTCGCGAAGCCGATCAGCAAGAGGCCGCCGCAGGCGAATTCCGCGCTCGCGGCGAGCAGCGCCTGAAAGGCCGGCGCCGGCAGGCCGAGGCTGGCGAAGTACTCGCTCACGCCGGCGAGGTTGTTGAGCTTGCCCCAACCCGATTGGAAGAACAGCGTGCCGACGGCGAAGCGGGTGAGCGCCGGCGACAGCCACTGCAAGGCGCGGCCAGTGCGCGCCGCCATCTCCTCGAGCCGGGTGAACCAGTACGTGAAGTGTCTCATCGAATCTCCTCCATGGATGTGGCGGCGGCGCCGGTCGGCGCGCCGATGGTGTTGAGCTGTACGAGGTCCTTCGAGAACAGCAGGTCGAGCGTCCAATCGAGTGCGACGCGCAGCTTCTTTTCGGCGCGTGGCAGCTTGCTGAGGTAGACGGTGCGCCACAGCCACCAGGCGGTGAAACCGGAGAAGTTGAGGCCGAACACGTTGGCGACGCCGGTGCGCCGGCCGATCGCCGCGAGCTGGCCGATGGTAGTGAAGCTGAAGGCGCGGCGGCGACCGCTGCCGAGCGATGCCGCGATGTTGCGCGCCAGGGTGCGACCCTGGCGAATCGCGTGCTGCGCGGTCGGCGGGTGGTAGGTGCCGGCGCGCCGTCTGTCGGGCACGCAGGCGCAGTCGCCGAGCGCCCACACCTCCGGCCAATCGGGGACGGCCAGGTACTCGTCGACCAGCAGGCGGCCGCGCTCGCGCCGGCACGGCAAGCTGGCGATCAGCGCGTTCGGCGCGGTGCCCGCCGTCCACACCAGCGTGCGAGTGCGGATCGAAGTCCCGTCGTCGAGCTCGACCGCGTCTGCCGTCTGCGCGACGACGCGTGTGCCGAGGCGGATCTCGATGCCCCGTTCGCGCAGCTTGCGCTCCGCGTAGCGGCCGAGCTCGGGGCGCAGCTCGGGGAGAATTCCCTGGCCCGGGTGCACCAGCACCATGCGCACGTGCTCGGCTTTCAGGTTCGGATAGAACGGCAACGCCGCGCGCACGAAGTCGTTGATTCCGGCCAGCGTTTCGACGCCCGCGAAGCCGCCGCCGGCGACGACGACGGTCATCAGCGGCTCGCGCAGGCAGGCCTGCGCCGCGCATTCGGTGTCGGCCTCTTCGAGGTGCTCGATCATCGTGTTGCGCAGGCGTACCGCGTCGCCGAGCGACTTCATGGTGAAGGCGTGGCGCTCGAGGCCGGGTAGCTCGAAGAAGTTGGTGGTCGAGCCGAGCCCGATCACCAGGTGGTCGTACTCGAGCGTGTGGCTGTGCCGGTCGGAGCCGTGCATGACGGTGACCCGGCGGCCGGGTAGGTCGATTGCCTCGACGTCGCCTTTGAAGAACTGGACGCTGCGGAGCATCTTGCGCACCGGATTGACGATGGCGGTGATGTCGAGGTCGCTGGCGGCGACCTCGTGCAGCATCGGCGTGAAGGAGAAGTAGTTCTCGCGGTTGACGATCGTGATCTCGGCCCGCTCGCGCGACAGCCGGCGCTGCAGCTCGAGCGCCGCGTACATGCCGCCGAAGCCGCCGCCGAGGATGAGAATCTTCTTTGCTGGCTCGCTCATCGCCGTCAGCCGAGTCGCTGGATGAGGTGGTCGGCGACGCGCAGCGCGTTGGCCATGATGGTGAGCGCCGGATTCACCGCGCCGCTCGACGGGAAGAAGCTGCCGTCGACGACGTAGAGGTTGTCGACGTCGTGCGCCTTGCAGTTGGCGTCGAGCGCCGAGGTCTCGGGGTCGCGGCCGAAGCGCACGGTGCCGTTCTGGTGCGCCACGCCGGCCAGCGGAATGCGCGCCGGAATGTACGCCTGCAGGGGGATCAGATGATCCTGGCAGCCGATCTCGTGCAGCAGGCTCTTCAGCTTGCCGATCAGGCGTGTGTGTCCCTCTTCGTTGTTCGGCGTGTAGGAGAGCGTGATGCGGCCGTCGCCGTCGACGCTGACGCGGTTGGCGGGGTCGGGCAGGTCCTCGGAGGTGAGCCAGAACGACAAGGTGTGGCGCGCCATGATCTCCAGCGTCATGCCCGGCACCAGGCGCGGCGCGCCGGCGCGCAGGATGCTCGCGTCGGTCTTGCCGATCATCGACATGTGGCCCATCGGGTACGGCCACTCCTCGGAGCCGTGGTAGTAGTCGTTCAGTCCCCACGTCTTCTGGAAGCGGGTGGGGTTGGGCTGCCGCGACACCGCCAGCAACATCGAGTTCAGGTGGCACATGTAGTGCCGCCCGACGACGCCGGAGCGATTGGCGAGGCCGTGCGGGTGGCGTTCGTTTGCCGAGCGCAGCAGCAGCGCCGCCGAGTTGATGGCGCCGCACGCGGCGACGACGATCGAGGCGGAGTAGGTCTCGACGGCGCCGCCGCGGCGCACCACGACTCCCGTAACCTCGCGGCCCGACGCCGAGGTCTCGAGCCGTTCGACTTCCGCGCCGGTGAGCATGCGCACGTTGGGGTGGCGCAGCGCCGGCTCGACGCAGATCACCTGGGCATCGGCCTTGGCGCGCACCAGGCAGGGAAAGCCGTCGCAGGTGTCGCAGCGGATGC
>CADEER010000125.1:0-3865 GCA_902826395.1 uncultured bacterium | reverse complement strand
TCGGCCTTGGCGCGCACCAGGCAGGGAAAGCCGTCGCAGGTGTCGCAGCGGATGCAGGCGCTGCGCTCGGGATGTGCTTCGTCGCGCAGGACGCCGACCGGCATCGAGAACGGCCGGCAGCCGACTCGCTTCAGGTCGTCGACCAGCTCCTGGATGCGCGGCTCGTGGCTGAGCGGCGGGTACAGATAGGGGGCGCTGGCCGGCGGCTCGGTCGGATCTTCCCCGCGCACGCCGTGCACCTGATAGAGGTGCTCGGCCTGCGTGTAGTACGGCTCGAGATCCTCGTAGCGGATCGGCCACGCCGGTGAGATGCCACCGGCGTGGCGGATCTCGCCGAAGTCCTCGCGCCGCAGGCGAATCAAGGCGGCACCGTAGAACTTGGTGTTGCCGCCGACGCAGTAGTGCGTGCCCGGGGCGAACTCGCCGCCGTCCTTGTCCAGCCATGTGTCGCCGGTGTGGTAGCGGTTCTCGACCACGACCGCGTGCGAGTCCCAGTTCTCCTTCTCGCGCGGCACGTATTCGCCGCGCTCGAGCAGCAGGATGCGCTTACCGGTGAGCGCCAGCTTGTAGGCGAGCGTGCCGCCGCCGGCGCCGGTGCCGATGATGATGACGTCAAACTGACGATCGCTCTGCATGCTTTCTCCCTTTGACGGTGATGCGGCATGCCGCCGGCGGCGGCCGCACCGCACGCCGGTCTGGCGCCACTGATGTGAATGCCGCGCGTATCGGAGTGACGCGCGATGAGCATTCGATGCTGCGGGGAGGCGTGAGTTTCCGCTTCGTGCGGTGTCGCCGCGCTGCTGAAACCGGCCCGCGGCGGCGGCATCTGACGTGCAGACCCGACGGCCCTCCGGCCGCAACCCAGCTCGAAAAGGAGAATGACGATGACGACATCCAACAAGCGCAACATGCTCACGGCCTCTGCGGTGGCCGGCTTCCTCGCCTTCAGTGCCCTGACCGCACCGGCGACTGCGGCCGAAGAGGCGAAGGGCGAGAAGGTGAAGTGTTACGGCGTCAACGAGTGCAAGGGCAGCGGCGCCTGCGGCGGCGCCGGCCACGCCTGCGCCGGCAAGAACGGCTGCAAGGGGCAGGGTTTCATCGAGACCGACAGCAAGGACGCCTGCCTCAAGATGAAGGGCGGCCGCCTCACGCCGTAATCGTGCAGCGGCGCGCCGGCGGAAGTCGCCGGCGCGCCGCTGCAGCGTCGATTGGAAGGTTGCGGAGCAGTTTGGTTCGAACTGCTCGACGTGTGCGCGACCCGCAGCCCATCGCCTCTCCTACGGGAGAGGCCGCGCGAAGCGCGGGAGAGGGTTCATGAAATGATTTCGCGCAAGCGAAACACCTTGATCAGTCTTGGCGAGCGCTCGATTGGTGGGAGCCTACAGCGACCCATTTCATTGGCCCTCTCCCGACAGCTTCGCTGTCGACCTCTCCCGTAGGGGACTGTCGATTTTCTCCCGTACACGTACACGTACTCGTACGCGTACCCGTACACGATCAATGCCCGAATTCTGCAGGAAACTCCGTGTACGAGTACGCGTACGAGTACGTGTACGGGCACGAATCTTCGTTTTCCGACAGTCCCGTAGGGAGAGGTGAGCAATGATGAACAGCCGGATGTGGCCCGACCTCGGCTTCGGGGTCGGGCTGCGCAGCGAGCACTTCGACGAGCTGCTGCACGGCGGCGAGTCGTGCGACTGGCTCGAGGCGATCAGCGAGAACTTCATGGACACCCGCGGTCGGCCGCTGCAGGTGCTCGAAACGCTGCGGCGCGACGCGCCGGTGGCACTGCACGGCGTGGCGCTGTCGATCGGCTCCGCGGATCCGCTGAACGAGATCTACCTGTCCCGCCTGGCGGAGCTCGCGGCGCGCATCGAGCCGGCGCTGATCACCGATCATCTCTGCTGGACCGGCGTCGACGGCACGCACCTGTTCGACCTGTTGCCGCTGCCCTACACCGAGGAATCGCTGCGCCACGTCGTCGAACGAACGAAGACCGTTCAGGATCGGCTCGGCCGGCGGATCCTGCTCGAGAATCCGTCGACCTACGTCGCGTTCGCCGATAGCGATATTCCCGAGTGGGAGTTCCTCGCGGCCGTCGCCGAGCGCGCCGACTGCGGGATCCTGCTCGACGTCAACAACGTGTACGTCAGCGCCTTCAACCTCGGCTTCGACGCGGCGGCGTACGTCGATGCTCTCCCGGTAGAGCGTATCGGCCAGATTCATCTCGCCGGCTTCACCGATCTCGGCGACTGCCTGTTCGACACCCACAGCGCGCCGGTACATCCCGAAGTGTGGCGCCTCTACGAGCGCGTCGTGCGGCGCTGCGGGCGCGTTTCGACCCTGGTCGAGTGGGACGCCGACATCCCGTCGTTTGCGAGCGTGCGTGCGGAAGCCGAAGAGGCAAGTCGCCGCGTGCGACATTTGGAAGGAGAGGGACGTGGAAACACCGCGATTGCACGAAGCGCAAGGCGCTCTGTCGGCGCGCATCCTGTCGCACTATCGGCCTGAGCTCGCCAACGTCGAGCACCTGCTGCGGCGCCCGCCGCGCGGCAATCTCGAGCGCCGTCTCGCCCTGTACGGCGAAGGCTACGGTGCGCGACTGCACGAGGCGCTGGGCGAGATCTTTCCCGCCGTCGCTCATCTCGCCGGCCGCGCGGCGTTCGCCGCCGCGGTGCGCCGCTATGCCGCCGCCTGCGCGCCGCGCCTGTCGTACAACCTGAACGACAGCGGCGCGCTGTTCGCAGACTTTCTAGCCGCCGACGTACTGACCGAAGAGTTGCCGTTCGCGCCCGACCTGGCGCTGCTCGAGTGGATGGTGTCGCGCGCTTTCCACGCCGAGCTCGAAGCGCCTTTCGACCCGCGCCGCGCGGCGTCGTGGACGCTCGATGACTGGCAGCGCGCCTGCATTCGCTTTCAGCCGTCGCTCGCGGTCGTGCGCTCGGCGTGGCCGATCCGCACGCTGTGGGAGTTGCGCGACGTGCCGCACGGCGAAATCGACGTCGCCGTCGAGGGCCGCCCGGAGTCGGTCGTGGTACTGCGTACCGGCGGCGACGTGCGCGTCGAGCTGGTGCAAGACGCGCAGGCGCAGGCGATCGCCGCTCTCGCGCGCGGCCGCCGGCTCGACGACGTCGCCGCCGAGCTCGCCGATCGCGGGCTGCCGGCGCAGGCGGCCTCGGATTGGTTGGCGCGCTTGCAGAGGTTCGGCGCGGTTGTGGAAGTAGAGCGGGAACCGTGAACCGTGAACCGTGAACGGGCGTCCGGCTACCGGATCAATATCGGTTCACGGTTCACGGTTCCCGATTACTCGCCGTCGACGCTCCAGATCCCCGCGCCGCGCGCGGCGATGTAGAGGAATACGAAACAGTAGAGCGCGGCGAGCTCGCCCTGGTTTTGCACCGGCAGCAGGGCGTTCATGCCGTGCGCCATCCAGTAGGCGACGGCCATCGTGCCGCTGCAGATGAAAGCGGCCCAGCGGGTGAACAAGCCGACCATCACCAGCGCGCCGCCGATCAGCTCGATCGGGCCCGCGGTGTAGAGAATGAAGGCCGGCGCCTCCGCCGGTGGCGGTGTCGGGAAGCCGAACAGCTTCGACATCCCGTGCCAGAGAAAGAGAAAGCCGGTGACGATGCGCATCAACGCGTAGGTCTGGGCCGAGTAGTTTCTCATGAAGCTCGCCATTGCTGGTGTCCTCCGTTGGTGATGCGCATCGCGGGTGCGCTCGCAGTGCCGACGACTATCGGCCGCATGTCGAGGCCCGTCAAATCGTGAACCGTGACCCGTGAACGGGGAGCAGTTCCCCCTCCTTGGCAAGGGACTGTCGATTTTCTCCCGTACACGTACTCGTACGCGTACCCGTACACGA
>CADEER010000124.1 GCA_902826395.1 uncultured bacterium | reverse complement strand
GACTGTCGGAAAACGGAGATTCGTGACCGTACACGTACTCGTACCCGTACTCGTACACGGAGTTTCCTGCGGAAATCCGGCATTGATCGTGTACGGGTACGCGTACGAGTACGTGTACGGGAGAAAATCGACAGTCCCGCAAGGATGGGCGGGGGGAGGTCGCGTAGCGATGACTCGCGGCCAGCGGCCAACGGAGAGGGGTAAGTCGCAGGCCGGATTGCACAAGCGCGATTCTTCGGCGCGCCGCGGATGGTCAGATCGCGATGCCCAGCGCGTGCGGTAGATCGCCGAATCGAGCGATGCGCAGGTCGGCGTCGGGGCAGTCGCCGAACCCGTATCTCGCGTGCACGAACGGCACGCCGCAGGCGCGAGCTGCCGCATGGTCGCCGGCGGTGTCGCCGACGAACCACGGCTGCGCGAGTCGATTGCGCTCGATGATCAGCCCGAGGTTCTCCGCCTTGGTCCTACCGGTGACGCCCCAGCACTCGACGTCGACAAACAGCGCGCCGAGGCCGCTGTGTTTCATGAACTGGTCGATGTATCCGGCCTGACAGTTGCTGACGATGAACAGCGGGTACTGCCGCGCCAGCGCCCGGAGGCCGGCGGCGACGCCGTCGAACAGCACGCCGCCGTCGCGTGCGACGATGAGGTTGTCCTCCTCGGCAGTCTCCTCGGTCAGGATCTGCAGGTCGCGTTCGGAAAAGCCGACGAAGGTCTCGCGCATGCAGACGTCGTGCGGCTTGCCGGCGACGCGCCGCACATCGTCGGCGACGATCTCGCGAAACACCATGGCGTGGCGCCGCAGCACGTTGTTCCACCCCTGCGCGCAAGCCTCGCAACTGTCCCAGAGCGTGCCGTCGAGATCGAAGACGAGACTGTCGGGGGGGTGCATTCGAAGGGCGAACCTATCCTGCGTTCGCCGCGGCCGCGAGATGGTCGCGACTCCGGGTCGTCCGAGCACAGGCTCCGACGGTTGTCGGTGCAGGATTCTGTCGAAATCGAAATCGAAATCGGTTTTGCGGATCGCAGGTCGATTTCGATTTCGATCTGGATTTCGATTTCAATCGAGAATGGGCCTTCGGGAGAGACCAGTGATGTCCGAGGTAACTGGCCGATTGCCTTTCTCCGTGTCTCCGTGTCTCTGTGGTGAGCTTTCCATGACCTTCCCCGACGTTCGCGAACTGGTGCCGCATTCCGGGTCGATGCTGCTTATCCGGCGGGTGCTGGAGCACTCCGAGGAGCGCACGGTTTGCGAAATCGATCCGGCCGACAGCCGGCTGTTCTTCGATGCCGAGGGGAGGGTGCCGGCCTGGGTGGCTCTCGAGTGGATGGCGCAGTGCGCGGCCGCGCGCGGCGGTCTGTACGCCCGCGCCAGCGGTGAGCCGCCGCGCGCCGGCATGTTGCTCGGCACCCGGCGGCTGGAGCTCGCCGTCGCGAGCTTCGCCGCCGGTGACATCGTTGCGGTGTCGGTGGCGCGTGTGCACGCCGGAGCGCAGATGCTATCTTTCGCGGGCGAAGTTCGCGGCGCCGTCGGCGAAGTGCTCGCCGCGGCGCGCTTCAACGTATACATGATCGACAACCCCGAAGATTCGTGACTCCCCGAACGACAATCGAATCCGACGCGCCGCGGCGCGTCCTGGTGACCGGCGGCAGCCGCGGCATCGGCTGCGCCATTGCGCTGGCGCTGGCGGCCGACGGCTTCGACCTGGCGATCAACTACCGGGCCAGCGCCGACGCCGCCGCCGAAGTCGCCGAGCTGGTGCGCGCCGAGGGGCGGAGAGCGGTGCTGTTGCCGTTCGATGTCGGCGACCGAGCGGCCTGCGCCTCGGCGCTGGAGGCCGACATCGCCGCGAACGGACCGTACTGGGGCGCCGTGTGCAACGCCGGCGTCCGCGCCGACGCGCCGTTCCCCAGCATCAAGCCGGAGGACTGGGACCGCGTCCTGCGCACCAACCTCGATTCCTTCTACGGCGTGCTGCAGCCCCTGACCATGCCGATGATCCGCGCCCGCCGCGGCGGCCGTATCGTTGCCATCACCTCGCTCGCCGGCCTGGCCGGCAATCGCGGCCAGGTGAGCTACGCGGCGTCGAAAGCGGGCCTGATCGGCGCCGTGAAGTCGCTGGCCCAGGAGCTCGCCTCGCGCAGCATCACGGTGAACTGCGTTGCTCCCGGACTGATCGAGACCGAGATGCTCGAGGGCGCGAGCATCGACGCGCTGGCCGCCATGATTCCGATGCAGCGGCTCGGCAAGCCGGAGGAAGTTGCGGCAGTGGTCTCGTTCCTCTTCTCGCAGGGAGCCAGCTACGTGACCGCGCAGACCATCTCGGTCAACGGAGGCATGTTGTGAACGCGACGTCTCCCGAGCGACGGCTCGACGTCGCGATCGTCGGCGGCGGCATGGCGGGAGCGCTGCTGGCGCGGCAGCTCAAGCGCGCTGTGCCGGCCCTGTCGATCGGAGTATTCGAGAAGGCGACGGAGCGTTCGTACAAAGTGGGCGAGTCGCTGGTGGAGATCGCGGCGAACCATCTGGTCCGGCGCCATCGATTGAGCGGCTATCTGTACGAGAACCATCTGCCGAAGAACGGCCTGCGCTATTTCTTCGACGACGAGACCTGTTCGACACCGCTGACCGAGATGAGCGAGGTGGGGCCGATCAACCTCCCATTCCATCCCGCCTTCCAGATCGACCGCGCCCGTCTCGAAACCGACCTGCTGCAGATGATCGAGGCGCTGGGTGTCGAAACGCGGATCGGCGTGCGCGTCGAGGACGTCGAGCTCGGCGAGGGGGGTGCCGCGCATCGCTTCACCGTGCGCGGACCGGACGGAGAAGAGCGCCGCGAGTGTCGCTGGCTGGTCGACGCGAGCGGCCGCGCCGGCATCGTCGCCAAGCTGCGCGACCTGCGCGTGCCGGAGCCGGAGCACCGGATCGGTTCGGTGTGGGCGCGCTTCAGCGGCGTCGCCGACGCGGACGAGCTCGGCTGCGACATGTGGCGCGGCCGCGTGCGCCACAGCGCGCGCCGTCTCTCGACGATGCACTTCTGGTATCCGGGCTACTGGTTCTGGGTAATCCCGCTGCGCGGCGGCATCACCAGCGTCGGCCTCACCGGAGCGGTGACGCGCGATCGCGAGATGCGCACGGCCGAGGGCTTTCGCGCCTTTCTGCGACGCCACCGCGGCATCGAGCAGCTCGTCGCCGACGCCGAGATGGTGGACTGCGGCAGCTACTCGCAGATCGCTTACGGCACACGCCGGTTCTTCCATTCCGACCGCTGGGGTCTGACCGGCGAGGCGGCGACGGCGGCCGATCCGTTCTACAGCCCGGGCTCGGACTTCATCGCGCTCGAGAACGACTTCCTCGCCGATCTGATCGCGCGCGACTTCGCCGGTGAGTCGGCAGAGGCCGTCGCCGAGCGCCTCGATCTCTACGACCGCTTCATGCACTTCCGCCACGATTCGGCGATGCTGCTCTACCGCGGCCTGTACGACGGCATGGGCAGCTTCGAGTTGATGCGCATGAAGTGGGATCTCGACATCGGCTGCTACTACAATCTCTGGGTGTCGCCCTACATGACCGATCAGCACCTGGACACGTCGTTCCTGCGCCGGCAGTTGCGCATGCAGCCGTTCGTCTTGCAGGCGCTGCGCAACTTCGCCGATCTGTTCCGCCGCGTCGAGCGCGCGCTGCGCGACAACGGGAACTACTTCCGCAGCAATCGCGGGCAGTTCAACTACGGACTCGAGAACATCGACTTCGTCACCCAGGTCGGCGAGCCGCGTTCGCGCCGCGAGGTGCTGGAGAAGACCGAGGAGATCTTCAACCTCGTGTACGCCCGGGCCAACCAGTTGCTCGGCGAGCAGTCGCCGCCGGCGCACATGCCCCTGCAGTCGTTCATGGGCGACCAGCCGCTGGCGTGAGCAAGACCGATCCCAGCGCGCAGTACCGGCGGGAGGCGCGGGGCGCCGTTGTCTCGCGGGCCCTCCAGGCGGTTGGGGGTGCGCGATCGCGCGACGCGAGTGATGCCGGTGAGAGTTTCCGGCCCTCTGCGTCGCAGATCGCGATCGGCTCATTGCTGGCCGTGTTGATCTTCGCGTATCCGTTTTTCTTCGATTGGTTGATTACGCGGGTCGGAGTGCGACTGGGCGCGATGGCGCTGCTTGGCTACGCCGCGGCTTTCGCTGCCGCCCGGATGCAGATGGGGCTGCCGTTCAAGCTCTGGTCGCTCTCCAACGCCGGGGTCGTCGCCGTCGTGGCCGCGACCGGGTGGAGTGGCGACGTCCGCTACATCCATCTGGTGCCGGCGATCATCTACCTGATGCTCGCGCGGTTGTTCTGGGACAGCCTGTCGGCGCCGGTGACGATCATCGAGCACGTCGCGCGCTTCATCGTGCCGTTCGCGCCCGAGTTCATCCGCTCATACTGTCGAAAGAGCACGATCGCGTGGAGCGTGTTTTTCGTGTTCAACGCCGCGGTGATCGCCTGGCTGGCGCTGAGCGGGCGAGACGAAGCGTGGCGCGACTACACAGGGTGGCAGATGTTCGCGATCGTCGGTGGCATCTGTCTCGTCGACTTCCTGATCCGCAAGTGGTGGTTCCGCTACTACTTCCACGACCACTGGTTCGACCGCATCTGGTCGCGCGTCTTCCCCGCCGAGGCCACCCCGATGGGCCGCCAGTGCCTGGAGTACATCCGCCAGAAGCGCCAGGAGCTCGGCCTGCCGCCGCCGTGACGGTCGTACTTACGGCTCCGACGTACATTCCGCCCTTACCTCGGTGGGCGCTGGGGCGATCCGAGCCAACGCAAGACGGTTGTTTGCCGCTTGCAACCTCGCTACGAACCGTTCATCCGCAGTCGTTTCACCCCTCTGCATCATTGCCGTTGCTCCTGGACAGGAGGATTCGTACGTGAAGGACCCCGCATCTCCTCGAATCGCCGTCGGCGTCGACGGCTCGCGCGGTGCAAAGATCGCGCTGCAATGGGCCGTCGCCGATGCCAAAGCGCGCGGCGGCACGGTCACGGCCGTGATGGCGTGGACCTTCCTCGACCAACGTACGGTGGGAGACCAGCCGGCGTTCGATCCTTCCTACGACGATGCCGCAGCCGACCGCGCGCTGGCGCAGTACCTGATCGATACGCTCGGCACCGACGACGCGGGGCTCGTCGCGCGCCGTCCGATTTGCGACCTTGCGGCGAGCGCACTGATCACGGTCTCGAAAGACGCCGACATCCTCGTCGTCGGCAGCCGCGGACTCGGCGGCTTCAAGCGCTTGATGCTCGGTTCGGTCGCGCATCAGGTGGTCTCGTACAGCAGTTGCCCCGTGGTGGTGATCCCCACACCCGCCGAGCCCGAGGGCTGAGCGAGATAGCGGCGTGGGCCCGGGATGACTGGTTGATAAGGAAGGCGTGCCCAGCCTTGGTTGGTCATGATTCTGACCAATCGGGAGGTATGGAGAAATGCGAACGATTCCCCTCGCCGAGGCCAAGGCCAAGCTGAGCAGCCTGCTCGACGCGGTGGAGGGCCGTGATGAGGAGATCGTCATCACCTGCAACGGCCGCGCGGCGGCGGTGCTGGTCAGCCTCGCAGATTTTGAGAGCTGGAAGGAGACAGCCACGGTGCGCGCCGACGCCGATTTGATCTCCGAGATCCGCCGAGAGCGTGCCGCCATCAAGCGAGGCAAGGCAAAGCTCTACACCCTCGAGGAGTTTTCGCCGACTGACGCGACGCGGTCCATGACGCGGCGATTGCGCGTGCCGAGTGAAATCATGAATCTCTGCGGCGGGACATCGTTGCCGATCAGATAATCAGCTCGACATCGTTCGGATCGACCACCACCGTACCGGTGGGGACAGAACGCGACGCGCCCGTACGATCACGCGCGTAAGAGCTACTCCGTTTCCGGGTTTGCCGAACGCACAGCCCGTATGGGCGGCTTCCAAACCCGCCCGAGCGGCCACGCGATCATCAGAATTTCCCGCCGTCGAGACTAGGCGGCTCGAGCAGTCAGCGCAGTGCGGGCTTCGGCTCGCAACCCAGACCCAACGTCTGATGCGATGCGGTAGGGGATTCCCCTGCGGCAGAATCCCCAATATCCCCGGGGAATGTGCTCGTGGTAGCGCCGGTCGCAATGAAATCTCGCAGATCGACAGGAGGCTTCGATGACGGATCCGACGCTGCCGCGTGTCGGGCTAGCCCTTTCGGGGGGCGGCTTTCGCGCGTCACTGTTTCACGTTGGCGTGCTCGCCAGGCTTGCCGAGCTCGACCTGTTGCGCGAGGTGCAGGTGATATCGACGGTGTCAGGCGGCTCGATCATCGGCGCTCTCTACTATCTTCATGTGCGACGGTTGCTGCAGTCCAAACCCGACGCCAGGATCAGCCAGGACGACTACATCGACCTCATCGATGACCTGTGGCGAGCGTTCGCCGGGGCGATCGCGAAAAACCTCCGCATGCAGACGTTTGCCGACGGTCGCGCGCTATTGCGCACCCTGTACAATCGCCGCTATTCCCGCAGCGATCGAATCGCCGAGCTATACGACGACTTTCTGTATGCCGGCCCTGCCGGAACGGCTGCGGGCGACGACCCCGTCGCCTTGTCATCGCTGACCATTCAGCCCTTCGGTCAATCGACCTTCAGTCCCTTCGCCGTCGACAGCAGCGGCCGCACCGGGAACGACAAGCGCCGCAACAAGGTGCCTGCGTTGATCATCAACGCCACCACTCTCAACACCGGGCACAACTTCCAGTTCACGGCCACCTGGCTCGGCGAGCCGCCGGCACTGGCCCACCATGGCGATCTGGACCGCAACCTGAGGCTGCGCCGCGCGTACTACGCGAGCGACCGTCTGCCGCCCAAGTATCAAACGATGCCGCTGAGTGTGGCGGTGGCGGCTTCGGCCGCCGTGCCCGGGATCTTTCCACCGTTGCCCCTAACCGACCTATACCGTGATGGCGCCGTTGAGGTGACACCCAAGCTCGTGGACGGAGGTGTTCACGACAATCAGGGCATCGGTGGCCTGCTCGATCCCGACCATCCTTGCACGCACCTTATCGTCAGCGACGCGAGCGGCCAGATGGACGATATTGCCAGTCCGGGTGGGGCGCTTACCGCTGTGCTCAAGCGCAGCAACGAGGCGCTCATGGATCGAGTCCGTGAAGAGCAACACGCGGTGATTCGCCTGCTTGAGCAGACCGGCCAGGTGCGGGCGATGGCATTCGTCCACCTCAAAGAAAGCCTTCAGCAGCGCGAGCTGACCTGGATAGGCGGCTCCGACAAGATCGGGCAGGTCCACGACGCCGGCCAGCGCACACCCTATGGAGTCCACCCTCGTATCCAAGAGCTGCTCGCTGGACTGCGGACCGACCTCGATGCCTTTACGGAAGTGGAGGCCTACGCCCTGATCGCCGACGGATACCTGATCGCACGGAATTCCATCGACGACTCGCTTCGCGCGGGATTGCCCGCGGCTGTCGAGGTCTCGCATCAATGGGATTTTCTCGCCGTTCAACCCTATCTCGACGATCCCAACCTCGACCCATCGTTCACCGCACAACTCGAGGCGGGAAGTCGGCTGATCGGCAAGTCGGTTCGCACGATCGGGTCGTTGCGCTGGTTCGCCTCGCCTTGGGCTACCGCCGCCGCGATTGTCCTCGCCTGCAGCGGCGTTACGGTCGTGAGCGCTCTGTTCCCCTGGGCTGTGCTGGCTCTCGTCGCGTTCGTACTCGTTAGCGTGGCGATGCGCTCCGTCGCTCAAGCGCGCGGCTGGCGCAGCGTGGAGCTGATCGCACGACTCATGCAAGTCGTGTTTCCCGGAATCCTGGTACCGTTGCTAGCCGTTGCGGTGCGTCGCCATCTCCGAACGCTCACACCGATGCGCCTGGATATGGGGCGCCTCGACCGCCTGCGCCCGCCGCCCAAGCCGCACGGAGCGCAGCGCCAAGCTGCCTGAGACCTTCGATGAAAGTTGTGGAGCCCACGGAGGAGACGCGAAAGCGCACCCGCAACTTCGGAATGGTGGTGATCCCGGTCGCCCTGGCGCTTATCTGCATGGGCGTGGGTTACTGGTTCTACATCCAGAGTCGCGAGCTGCACTTCACCGAGCGCTATCTGCGCGCCCTCGCCGCCCTCGCCGAACGCACCGAGAGCGCCCTCGACGGCCTCGACCGAGGGGTCACCAATGCCGACGAAAAATGGCAGCGCTTGGCTCCTGCGGCCGCCGACGGGTTGGAGGAGCGGGAGACCAAACACAAGCTGGAGGCCCAACTGAAGCTGGTGGGCCTTGCCCTGAGCCGGCGGCCGCCGAGCCTGCCGTCTGGCACCGACACCGACACTTCACGGGAAGCGGACGCCGACGGCACTGGCAAGCAATCTTCCGCGCCGCAGCAGGCCGGGGACGTCGGCCGGGTCTTTGCGGTCCCGCAAACTGTCCGAGCCGAACGCAGTCGCAGCAGCGACTGCCTGATCCGCTCCGCGGTCGAGCTTCCGCCGGTCCAGACCGTCGATGCGATGATCTACTTCTGCAGGCCGTTGACTGAGACGCCAACCTTCATCGATGCCACGCAGGCAGTCGCGCAACCGTCGAGCGTCAATACGGTCAACCTGTTCGAGGGTGGGAACCGCTGGTGCGGTGAGAAGGAACTGAGCGAGATCGTCGGCCCCCTCCTCAAGGGGACTCCACTGTGGGGTCTCGATCTGTTCGTGATCGACGATTCTGGTCGCACCGTGTACGCGCGCGACAAGTCCGGGCTTCGATTGGCTCGCCTCCGCAAGTCTGCGCCGTCGTCAGCCGGCAAGAAAGGCGACGGGGCGGCGAGCGATACGGAGGCGGCGACCCTGCCCACCTTGGAAGAGGTGTCGACGTCGACCATCGTTCGTTCGATCGAAATCGAGGGCGCCTCGTACAAGTTGTTCTCCCAACCGCTGCGGTTGAATCGCGGGACGGCTGGCCCCGATCAGACCTGGGCGGTCGGAACGCTGGTGCCCACGCATGCCCTGCACGGGGACACGCGACGCGTTCCTCTCGTGGCCCTCGGCGCCGTCCCTCTGTTGGTGTTGCTGACCGTCCTCGCCCTGCCGATCCTGCACGTGTTGAGCGTCGGAGCGCGAGAGCCTCTGACCATATGGGCGGTGATAGGAGTGTGCCTATCTCTGTTCGTAGGAACCGGTCTAGCCGTAATCCTCGCGTTCGATGGGTACGCCTATTGGCGGTTCGGCGAACGCGTCGACGAGGAGCTGTTTGAACTGGCGGACGCCATCCAAGAGAGCTTTCAATCGGAGGCGGAAGCCGCGCTCACCGTCCTCGAAGCGTTCGAGCAGAGGAACATCCGTCCGGACGGCTTGCGAGGAGATTCGGGAGAGGAGCACATCTGCGAAAGTGTCCTCGGGGATGCGCGGTGTAAGAGCCGCCGCTTGCTCGGTCGTTTCACTGACGCGGAACACCCCCCGACCGAGTTCAGACTCGACGTCTCGGATATTGCCGCTGCGTTCGAGAAGTATCCCGCCTTCGAGATGTTGGTTCGCACCAACGCCAGCGGCCTCCAGATCGAAAAATGGACGACCAGCCAGACCGCGACGCCGATCTTCGACATGCGCGACGATAACGCCTTCCGCGATGCCATCGATGGTCGACTGCTCGCCTTCGGCGCGCGGACAGCGATGCTCACCGTGATGTCGTCGCCGAACACTGGTGAGGTAAAGACCGTGCTGTCGATGCCCAACGACGATCCTGCGAATCCCGGGATCGATGGCGTTGCGATGATCCTCCCCGAGCTGCTGTCCGTCGTCGACCCGGTAGTGCTTCCAGGTACCGGGTTTGCGATCATCGACAACACCGGCCGCGTACTCTTCCACTCCAATGCGGGCTTGCGTCTGTACGAAAACTTCTTCGCTGAAGCGGCGGGGGAAGAGCGGCTCCGCTCCGCCGTATTCGCACGGCGCCACGGCTATCACGACCTCGACTACCACGGCACTTCGCAGCGCCTTTACGTGCAGCCCTTGAGGCCGACGCCGTGGTCGCTGCTCGTTTTTCGCGCTAAAGACGGTCCGCGAACTCTCAACCTCGAGGTCGTCCTAAGCGCTCTCCTGTGCTTCCTTGGCCTCGTGCCGGTCTACGCCGCCTGGGCGATGGCCGCCGGGTGGCTTCTCGGTGTACGTTTGCGCGCGATCGCCTGGCCGGATCCCAACGCCGTCCTGCGCTACGTGCTCCTAGGCGCTGCACTTGCCGGCCTTGCTACCTCACTCAGCTGGAGCCTGTTGCACAACCACGGCTGGCCCGCGCTCCTGGCGATCACGAGTACGTCGCTGACGGCGATCGGCTTGGTGATCGTCGGGCTGGGATTCGGTCGCAGCGACCGTCCGGGGCGATGGATCGTGGCCTTTGCGATCGAGCTGGGCCTTCTCGCGATGGGCGGGAGCCTGGCGCTGGAAGCTGCCGGGCCCCTGGCGGCCTCGGCTTGGCTAGCGGCCGTGGCGGCGCTTCTGATCATCATCGGCGCTTGGGAACCCAACTGGCTCGCGCGGCCGGTGCGCACAGGCGTGAGTTTCACCGCCGCCTACGTATCGATGGCGACGTTGCTGCTGGTGATCATCGCGGCACTGCCTGCTGCGGCGATTTTTCGGGACGCGTTCGATCTCGGCAGCGAAGCCTTCGGTCGCGCTGGACAGATCAAGCTCGCCGATTCATTGGTCAGCCACCGTCTCTCCATGCGCAGAAAGGCGAAGAGAGTTCCCCATGGCTCCGACGGGACGACGTCTCAGTTTTCGCTGGAAGACTTCTGGAACAGTCGAGACTGGGAGGAACCAGCGCTCGCAACCCTACTGTCCATTGCGAAGACAGATGATTCCGGATCGCGCCCGACTCCTGCAGACCCCGGCAACATGCCGCTCCACCAATGGCTCTCGGCGTCGTGTGTGGCGGACGACGACGACGCGTACGCCAGCGCCGACTACTGCAGGATGCTTGATCGCAATTTCACGGGCCCTCTCCTGCATGCCCTTCCCGTCTATGGCGAGGACGCCACCGCTCACCGCCACACCGTATTTTCTGCGGCGAGTGATGGGAGCTGGTCTGACGAGACGGGCACCCTGGACGTGACGCCCTTGTTCGTGGCGGAGTTGCCGATGATCCCCCCGATGCGACCCGTGCTGAGGTGGCCCGCGACGATTTCGGGATGGCTGCTCGCCGGATCGCTTGCCCTCTTCGGGCTCGCCGCTCTGTCGCGCCTGCTGCTTTGGCTGCTGCAGCGTGTCTACTCCCTGGATCTCTGGGAGACCGGCGCCATCCTGGGCGGGATCGAACCGATCCAGGGGCGCTACTACCTGCGTCCCGGAAGCCTCGAGCTCGATCGGATCGAGCGCCGGGTCCTCGCCGCCGAGGGGCAGATCATCGACATCGCCAAGCTGTCGCGACCACGTGATCTCGAGCAAGCGATCATGCACGTGTTCCGTGGCTCGGTACTCTTGCGATCGTTCGAGCGCGGAATCGATCAACCCGAATGGAACCGGGCAAAGCTCGCATTGCTCGAAGAGCTGCTCGGCCGCGGGTTGCACGTCGACGTTGTGACGGAAACAGACATCCTGCCGTACTTCGGGAGGCGACTGAACTCGGATGCGGATCCCGCCGACTCCACTTATCTAACCGAGATCGAGTCTGGGTGCTGGGCAAGGGCGCTTAGCCGTCTCGAGAAGCGCCGCAGCGATCTGCCGGATGCTCCCGCGCCGCCACGGCAGGGCGAGAGCGAGACGTTGCGCGCCGAATGCCGGGCGACGTCCAGGCTGCGGGCTATCGAGCGAGAGATCCGGGCCGACGCCCGATGGACCGCGCTATCGCATGACGCTCTCGTCCGTCATGTGGGCGACCTCGCCGACGCTCACTATCGGTCGATCTGGCACTCGCTGACTGACGAAGAGCGTCTCGAACTCTACCATATTGCTAAGCACGGCTTCGCGAACCCCAAGAAACGAGATCTGATTTGTCAGCTCATGAAGCGCGGACTCGTACGGCGCGATCCGACGTTGAGGTTGATGAACGAGAGCTTTGAGCGCTTCGCAACTCGGGTCGAGGACCGTGCCACCTACCGAAGCTGGGAACGAGCCGCCGGCATCAGCGCCTGGACGTGGGTGCGCAACGGCGTGATGGCGACCGCAGTGCTCGCTGGCGTCTTCCTCTTCCTCACCCAGCCGGAGGCGTATGCGAAATGGGTTGGCCTGCTCGCCGCGCTGACCACCGTGGGGGGCGCCATGTCCCAAGTCCTCGGCCTCTTCCAGGGGAGACGCCCCGCAAGCCCGTCGTAGCCATGTGGCGGACCCATTCGGGGTCCAACGTTTCGGTCCCGAAATGAGAGGCGCTCGCCGGTCGCGTCACACAGTACGGTGGTCGCACTCGGCCCGCGCCGATCGATCTACGAAGAGACCTGGCGCCGCATACGCCGCCCATCGAAATCATGAATCTCTGCAGCAGGATGTCGTCGCTGGAATGAGCTCGGCATGCCACAGCCGGTAACGGCAGGTGCGGGTCAGCGCTTGAGGCGATCGGCGAAGGGGTTGTTGCGGAACGACGGCGCCTCGGCTCGACGTGGCTTCTGGTCATGTCCGGGCTTGTCGCGGCGCGGTTCCGATGCGCCGCTGTTCGATGAATGGCGCTTTCCGTCCGCGCCAGTGCCGATGACTGCCGCGCCGGTGTCTTTTTTCGCCGTCAGCGAAATGCGGCGGCGGGCGCGGTCGACTTCGAGAACCCGGACCTGCAGCTTGTCGCCGACCTTCACGATGTCGGACGGGTTCTTCACGAACTTGTCGGCGAGCTGTGAGATGTGCACCAACCCGTCCTGGTGAACGCCGACGTCGACGAAGGCGCCGAAAGCGGTGACGTTGGTGACCACCCCCTCGAGTTGCATGCCGGGCTCCAGGTCCTCGAGTGTTTGCACGTCGTCGCGGAAGCGCGGCGGCGCGAAGTTGGCGCGTGGATCGCGACCCGGTTTCTGGAGCTCCGCCAGGATGTCGCGCAAGGTGTAGTCGCCCACGTCGTCGCTGTGGTAGCGGGCGAGGTCGAGTTTGCCCAGAGCGTCCGAGTTGCCGACCAGGGCGGCGACGCCGACGCCGAGGTCCGCGGCCATGCGCTCGACCAACGGATAGCGCTCCGGATGGACGGCGCTGGCGTCGAGCGGATGTCCCGCGTGCGTGTCGCGGATCCGCAGAAAACCGGCGCACTGTTCGAAGGCGCGCGGTCCGAGACCCGAGACGTCGAGCAGCTCGGCGCGGCTCTTGAAGGGGCCGTGCCGGTCGCGATGGGCGGTGATCTTCTTGGCCAGTCCCGGACCGATGCCGGCGACCCGCGACAACAGTGGCGCGCTCGCGGTGTTGACCTCGACGCCGACCTGGTTGACGCAGCTCTCCACCACCTCGTCGAGCTTGCGCACGAGGGCGGGCTGATGAACGTCGTGCTGATACTGGCCGACCCCGATGCTCTTGGGATCGACCTTGACCAACTCGGCGAGCGGATCCTGAAGCCGGCGCGCGATGCTGATCGCACCGCGAACGGTCAGGTCGAGGTCGGGGAACTCCTCGCGCGCGATGTCGCTCGCCGAGTAGATGCTGGCACCGGACTCGCTCACCGACACACAAAACATGCCGTCCTCGGTCAGCCCCTCGTCCTTGAGCAGAGCGCGCACGAAAGCCTCGGTCTCGCGCCCGTGGGTGCCGTTGCCGATCGCGATGGCGCACGGCCGGTGCTTTCGACACAGGGCGCGCAGGGTGTCGCGGGCGCGCTGCAGGGCGGCATCTCCCTGCACCAGATTGATGACATCGTGGTCGAGGAGCTTGCTGGTCTCATCGACCACGGCGATCTTACAGCCGGTGCGCTGGCCGGGGTCGATGCCGAGCACGGAGCGGGCGCCAAACGGCGCCGCGAGCAGCAACTCGCGCAGGTTCTGGGCGAACACGGCAATCGCCGCGGTGTCCGAGCGCAGCTTGAGATCGACGCGTACGTCGGACTGAACCGACGGCTCGAGCAGGCGTTCGAGTGCGTCGGCAATCGCCAGCGCTAGCTGCTCCGACCACGGCGAGCGCCGATTCAACCCCGCGTATCGCTCGATGACCGGTATCAGCGGCGCGCTGTCGAGCACCAGGTTTGCATCGAGGACTTCTTCGGTCTCGCCGCGTCTGATCGCGAGAAACCGGTGCGACGGAATCGCGGCGATCGGTTCTTCGAAGCCGGCGTACATATCGAACTTGGTCGGCTGGTCGGCGTACTTGCGGCGCTTGTCGACCCGAATGGTCGCCGACCGCAAGTAAGCCGCGCGCAGCGCCTTGCGGATCTCGGCGTGCTCGGCGATGCGCTCGGCACAGATGTCGCGCGCCCCAGCGAGCGCCGCATCGATATCGGGCACACCCTTGGCGGCGTCGACGAAGCGGGCGGCCTCGCTCGCCGGCGCGCCCGCTAGCGGTTGCGCCGCGATCCGCTCCGCCAGCGGCTCCAGACCGCGCTCGCGGGCGATCGCTGCACGCGTGCGGCGCTTGGGGCGGAATGGCAGATAGAGGTCTTCGAGCTCGGCCTTGTTGGTGGTCGCGCGCAGCTTGGCCGCCAGCTCGGGTGTCAGCTTTCCCTGCTTGTCGATCTCGGCGATCACCGTGCGGCGGCGCTCCCAGAGCTCGAGCAGATAGGTGCGCCGCTCTTCGATGTTGCGGATCGCGACCTCGTCGAGACCTTGCGTCGCTTCCTTGCGATAGCGGGCGATGAAAGGCACCGTGCCGCCGGCGGCGAGCAGCTGGATGACCGCGGCCACGCTTCGTACCGGCAGCCCGAGCTCAGCGGCGACGGCGTCGGTCGGATCGTACTCGGCGGCGGTGGGATCGAGATTTGGTGTATCAGCACTCATCGCCGGCGCGCATACCATGCGACCGACGGGAGTCAATCCGCCGACGATCTCGGAGCCGCTCTTCGTGCGCTTCGGTGCGCCAGGGAAAGCCTGGTCGATCTAGCAATCTGAAAGGAGGTAGCCC
>CADEER010000123.1 GCA_902826395.1 uncultured bacterium | reverse complement strand
TCGAGTCCGGTGTTGCGCGACTGCTCCACCAGAGCGTCGCGGTTACGGCCGGCGAGGATGGGCGTAAGGCCGCGGCGCAGCGCCTCGGCAACGACCAGGCGGCCCGACAGTCCTGTCGAGCCGTACAGCAATAGCCGGCGGCTCATGCTCGCCAGTGGCGCGGACGGGTGAGATGGACATCGCGCCGCAGACTGCCGCCCTCGCCGGCGACGCGCGTTTCAGTGGTGTCATCGCCCGGGTGATGCTGCCACGCGCTGTCGCGCATCATTTGCCGCCGGGGTTCGAGCCCGGCGATGGCGGCGAGTCGGACAGCTGCGACGCCATCGTTCTCTTCGGCGAGCAGCGGCACGGCGCCAGCATTCGCGGGGGCATCCCGCTGCCGCTCAGCAGATCGTTTTACGAGTTCGGAGTCATCCTGCCGCACGTTCGGCGCAGCGGCGAGGCGACGGCGGATCGAGCATGTGTGTTGCGCATGGCGTCGAGCTACCGCGCCGTGGTGTCGGTAGGCAACCGCGAATACGGGTTCCACAAAACTCTGGCGCGCGTCGAAGCGAGCGAGGGGTGGTTCGCGATGTCGGACGCCGCCGGCCGACTTCAGTTCTGTGGCCAGGCGCAGGCGACCGGAAACTGGTCCCGCCTGCGCGCCATGTGTGGACCGGTTGTCGACGCTATCGACGTTCTGCGCGAGCGAACGGTGGTCGGGTGTCGTGTCGAGGGGACGGTGATCGAGTCGCGCTTCGAGTGGGACTTCAGCGCTGCACTGGTGCGCCCGGTAGCCGTTCAGATGACCATCGATCCGGCGCTCGGGCTGACGTCCGCCCCCTGGCAATGCGAAACCGGGCCGGGCGAGGCACTCGAGGTGGGGAGCATGGCGTGGGGCCTGACGTGGCCGCGCGCAACGCGCGCCTAGCGGCGGCGCCATCGCCCTCATTCGTGGTTCTTGCTCAGGCCGAATGCCTTGATGAGGTTGTGAACGTGCGACCGCGCGACATCGAGACGGCGCGCCGTTTCGGTGATGTTCCAGTCGTTGTTCTCGAGCGCCTCGCGCAGCAGTCCCGCTTGGAAGCGCCGGGTCGCTTCTTGGAACGTCAACTCCACTGATTCGCCGGCGGCGCCCGGCTCGTCGGGGAACAGATGGCGTCGCTCGACCTGGGTCGCCGACTCCTGGGCCGCGCGAACGATTGCCTTGAGCACGGCGTGTGACAAGTCGCGGACGTTGCCCGGCCACTCCGCCAGCTCGGCCGCCAGGACTGCGCCTCGCGACATCTGCAGAGCCGGGAGCCGGTTGCTGCGGCAGTGCTGGTCGCAGAAGAAGGCCGTCAACGCGGCGATGTCCTCGCGCCGCTCGGCGAGCGACGGCATGCGGATGTGAAGCACGTCGAGGCGAAAGTACAAATCTTCTCGGAACCGCTTGTCCTTGACCGCTTGCTTGAGGTCGACGTTGGTGGCGGTGACGAGACGAAAATCGGAGACGCGCACCTCGGTGCTGCCGAGTCGCGAGAACTCGTGCGACTGCAACACCTGCAGCAGCTTGACCTGACAGTCGAGTGGCAGGTCGCCGATCTCGTCGAGAAACAGGGTGCCGCCATGCGCCGCCTCGATCTTGCCGGCGCGGTCGATGGCGTCAGTGAAGGCTCCGGGCACCGTGCCGAACAGCTCGCTCTCCGCCAGAGACTCCCGCAACACTCCGCAGTTGACCTCGATGAACGGGCCGTCGCGCCGCGTGCTGTTGCGGTGGATCAGGCGCGCCAACTGGCTCTTGCCGGTGCCGGTTTCGCCGGTGAGGAGGACGTTGGCATCGAGCGGCGCCAGGGTGGGCAGTTGCTCGAGCACCCGTACCAGGCCTGGGCTCGAGCCGATGACGCCCTCGAGATCGATTCGCTGTCGCAGTCCGCGCAGGGGATCGGGGGTGCTCTGGTTGGCGCGGATCAGGAGGTTGGCGAGAGGTGCCAGCTGTGCGGCGAAGATGCGTCCGGAATATCGCTCCTCCTCCGTGTACAAGCCGGGGTGCTCGCGGCCCTGAAGATAGAGCACGCCGCGCACCGGCTCGCCGCCGATCGGCGCGCACATGACTGCCTGGATACGGCGGTTCTTCACGCTGTCGAATTCGCTGAAACGCGGATCGAGCATTGCCGAGGGCGTTACCAGCACCTCGCCGCTGGCGACCGCCTTGGCGATGATGCCGCGCGAGATGCAGAGGCGCACTTCGTCGAGCTCGGAGTCGGAGAAGCCGTGCGACGTCCACCAGGCGCGCTCGTGATCGTTGCCGTAGATCTCGAGATAGGCCTGATGGGCTCCCGCCACTTCGACGATGAGGCGCAGCGCCTCCTTCAGGAAGGGCTCGGGATCCGCAACGTGGCCGAGGTCGAGGAGGCGCTTGTAGAGATCGCGCTCCGCTTTGATCCGCGCCATCGTCTGTAGGTCCGCGGGGCCGCGCGTCTCCAACCGTTCCCGCCCGACGGGAGCGTCGACGGATGGCAGTCGCGTGGGCTTGAGGGGCTCGTTCAACGCAGCGCTCCGATCGCCTGGCATCTTGTCCGCTAGTTGCTGGGCGGTTCAAGTAGCAAGTTTACCGCCAACGATGAAGCTATACGTGGTAGTACGTACGCGACATCCGACTGACCAATACTCTGGACTGTGGTCGTTCACCTCTGTCCGCTGGAGTGGACGACAGGTGCTCGTCGATCAGTTGATAGAGAGCCGCGCGAAGTTGGCACATGTGTTGAGCTGATCCCTGGCGATGCCCGACGCCTGCGATCGCTCCATCGTCTACGTCGTTGAGGCGGGATCAAAGATCGGACCCTCGCTGACGGCTCTGTTGGTCGCGGCATCACTCGACGCGTGCGCTTTCGACTGCGAGAGAGATCTCTTCGCGGCTTTGGAGAGGCGGGTGCCAAACTGCCTGGTGATAGACCTGCAGATGCTGCCGGAGGCTAGTGGTCTCCGGTTGCTTGGCGCATTGGCGCTCGAGTATGCGACAACGCCAACCGTGCTCTCCTTCGGACACGAGCTTGCTCCGGTCGCCGTCCGGTTGCTGTCGCCCGCCGCCGATTTGGCCGGCCGTCCATTCGACATCACGCTCCTGCGTTGGGTGACGGCGGCTCTGCAGCGTGATCATTGGCGACGGAGCCGGTCGCGGCGGCGCCGCCGGCTGCGCGACGACATCGATGCGTTGCCGAACCGGCAGCGCCAGATATTCCTGCGTCTGGTCGCCGGAGCATCGGTCACGGAGATTGCCGCCGAGATGGGAGTCTGTCAGCGGACTGTCGAACGCGACCGGATGTTGCTCATGCGGGATCTAAAGACCGACACGCTGGCCGGATTGGTACGGATTGCCGTCCTGACTGACGAGATCGAGGCGGACGATGATGACGCGCGATAACGGGATTCGCGCCTCGGTTCGCGTTCGACGTTGCCGGTGTGTGCGTGGTAGCTCGCCGGGGGAGCTGCGCGACCGGTGAAGCCGGTGAAAGACAAGCCCGGCCTCGCAGGCCGCACGCCGCGCGGGGCGGAGTGGTTGTCGATCCGCGCGGCGGTTGGGCAGGGGGCGTTCGGTGTCGTCTACGAGGCTTACGACGCGCGGCGCGATTGCCGCGTTGCCGTCAAGACGCTCGAGGCGTTCGATGTCGGTGCTCTGCTGATGTTGAAGCAGGAGTTCCGCACCACTGCCGACATCGCGCACCCCAACCTGGTAGCTCTCTACGACCTGTTGCAGACCGACGACGGGTGGTTCGTCGTCATGGAATACATCGACGGGGCGGACATTCTCACACACCTTCGCGGCGGCGCCCCGCGCGCCCACCCGGCGGATCCCTGGCGACCGGACAGCGACAAGGTGCGCCGTGTTTTCGGTCAGCTCGCCCGAGGTGTGTCGGCGCTGCACGGGCGCGGCGTTCTGCATCGCGACCTGAAGCCGTCGAACGTTCTCGTCACGAACGAAGGGCGGGTCGTCGTCCTCGATTTCGGACTGGCGGCGCCGCTGTTTGGCGGCGATCCGCGCTCGTTTGGCAGCCTGGCCGGTACCGTGGCCTATCTGTCGCCGGAGGAGCTGGCGGGTGAGCCGCCGAGCGGGGCCAGCGACTGGTACGCGGTGGGAGTGATTCTCTACGAGGCGCTCACGGGGCGAAGTCCGTTTGCGGGCAGCGCGCTGGAGATATGCGCCCAGAAAGAGAGTGGCCGAATCCTCGCGCCGCAGGTCGTCGACTCCGCGTTGCCCGACGGCCTTGCGCGGCTTTGTGCCGAGCTGATGGCGCGCGAGCCGGCGGCGCGCCCGGATGCCGACGAGATTTGCCGCCGCCTGGAGGTTCGCCCCGCGCGTCGGACGGCGAGCGCAGCGGTGCGCGAGCACGTGTCGCTGATCGGCCGGCGGGCGGCCGGCGAGCGGTTGCGGGGAGCGTTTGCGGCGCTGCGGCAAGGCGAGTCGTCGATCGTGCACGTGCAGGGCGCTTCCGGGGTCGGCAAGAGCGCGCTGCTGCGAGACTTTCTATTGTCGGTGCGCGCCGCGCAGGACGGAGCGCTGGTGCTGCACGGGCGCTGTTATGAGCAGGAGACTCTGCCGTTCAGGGCGCTCGACAGCCTGGTCGATGCGCTTTGCCGGCATTTGCAGGAATGTTCGCACGAGGAGCTGGCCCGGGTCCTTCCCGAGTCGATCCACTCTTTGGCGCGCGTCTTTCCGGTTCTGCGCGGCGTCGGGCCGCCGCCCGCCGCACCGGCAGGGGAGATCGACGACAAAGAGGATCGCCAGCGCGCCGCTGCGGCGCTGCGCGAGATCCTCTCGAGGATCGGCGATCGCGCTCCCGTCGTGTTGGTCATCGACGACGCGCAGTGGGGCGATGCGGACAGCGTGGCTTTCCTCGACGAGCTGCTGCGAGCGCCGTCGGCTCCAGTGCTGATGCTGGTTGTCGCGTACCGCAACGAGCGCGACTTCGACAATCCGTTGGTGCGGCGTCTCCGCGCTCTCGATGGCAGCGACTTCACTGCCGCCGCAGTGCACGAGATCGAGGTGCTGGCGCTCGACTACGAAGAATCGGTGAGCCTCGCTCGGGAGCTGTTGCGCGAGCAGGGTTTGCCGGCCGGCGAGCATGCCGAACGCATCGCCGCCGCATCGCAGGGGAACCCGTTCTTCCTCAGCGAGTTGGCGATCCACGCGGCGACGGCGGCGACGACCGCGCGGCCCGTCGAGATGTCGCTCGAGGCGATGATCCGGGCGCGAGTGGAGGCGTTGCCGGAACCGTACCGCCGTCTTCTCGAAGTGCTCTCGGTGACGGCGCGCCCGATCGAGATCGGGATCGCCCAACGGGCGGCGGGCATCGACCGCGTCGACGATCTGGCGATGGGTAAGCTGCGGCGCGGCAGGCTGGTGCGGACCAGGACCGAGGCCGGCCGGCTCGAGGTCGAGACGTACCACGACAAGGTGCGCGAAACGTTGAAGGGTGGCCTGCCGAATCCGCGCCTTCAGTCGACGCACCGGGAGCTGGCGGTCGCGTGGGAAGATTCGGGGAGGGCCGATCCCGAGACTCTGGCGATCCACTGGTTCGGCGCCGGGGATCTCGAGCGTTCGTCGATGCACGCCGCGCGCGCCGCCGACGAGGCCGCCCGAGGCCTGGCATTCGACCGTGCGGCGCGGCTCTACCAGCGCGCCATCGAGATGTCCTCGGCCCCGGCGGATGCGCTGCGCCCGCTGCGCGTCAGGTTGGGACACGCGCTGGTCAACGCCGGGCGGGGCGCCGGAGCCGCCGCCGCCTATCTCGCGGCGGCCGAAGGGGCGGCGACCGACGAATCCCTGAGCTTGCGCCGCCAGGCCGCCGATCAGCAGCTCGCGAGCGGCCATATCGACGAGGGCCTCGCCACCGTGCGCACGGTTCTGGAAACGGTAGGCAGCCGCCTCTACCCGAGCGGGCGGCGCGCCCTTGTGGGCCTCGCTGGCCGGCGGCTGCAGATCTGGGCGCGCGGCGTCTGGTATCGCGAGCGGCGGGAGAGCGAGCTGCCGGCGGCCGAGCTGGCGCGCATCGATGCGTACTGGTGTGTGGCGCGTGGCCTGATCATGGTCGACAGCATCCAGGCGGCGCACTTCCAGGCATTGCATCTGCTCGCCGCACTGCGCGCTGGCGAACGGAGGCGCATCGCACGAGCGCTTGCGATCGAATCGAGCGTGGTACTGCGCGGCCGGCAGAACCGCGTCTGGAGCGCGCGAATCGTGCGCGCGGCGCGCGAGATATCGTCGCGCCTCGACGACCCCTATCTGCTCGGTGTCACCAAGCTTGCCGAGGGAGCCGTCGCCAATTTTCACGGCAGGTTTGCTGACTCGCTGAGGCAATGTGTCGATGCCGACGCGATGCTGCGCCGGCACTGTACGGGAGTCACCTGGGAGCTCGACACCGCGCAACTCTACCGTCTGCACTCCCTCTACTGGCTCGGGGCCTGGGGCGAACTAGCGTCGCTGTTGCCGGCGCTGCGGCGCGAGGCCGAGGCGCGCAACGATCGCTATTTGTCGACCTACATAGGTACGAGGATCGCGCACGCGGTGCATCTGTCGCGCGATCAGCCGAAGGTGGCGCGCGATGATCAGCGCCGCAGCATCGCCGAGTGGTCGCCGGTCGGATTCCAGACCCAGCACTACTGGGACTGGTTCACGCGCGTCGAGATCGATCTGTACGACGGCGACGCGCGGTCCGCCTGGCAGAGAGTGCGCGCCCGTTGGGGCATGCATCAGCGATCGCTGCTGCATCGCCATCAGGCGTTGTACATCGAGGCTCTGTGCATGCGGGCCAGGACCTGTGTGGCCCTGGCGGCGGCGCGCCCGCGCTCTGCCGATGTGCCGGCGGCGCCAGTGCTGCTGCGACACGCCGAGCGATATGCGCGCAAGATCGAGCGCGAGGAGATTCCCTGGGGCGTAGCTCTGGCGCGGATGGTGCGGGCTGGCGTGGCGGTGACGCGCGGCGCTGCGGAAGAAGCGGAGGCAGGCAGCCGTTCGGCGGCGGCGGCGTTCGCGGCCCTCGGCATGAAGGTACACCAGGCGGCCGCGCTGTACTGTCACGCGAACATTGTCGGCGGGGCGGCGCGGACCGCCGAGCGCCAGCACGCCGCCGGCATGATGGCGAGCGAGGGAATCGTCGAGCCCGCCTCGATCGCGCGCATGTTGGCGCCGGGGGCATGGCCGGAGTAGCGGGCGGGGAATCGTGAGCGGCGAACTGGGAACCGGGAGAATGTGGTACACGGGTTCCGGCCCGGCCCGGCGGTCAGCGTTCGACCTCCAGCGTGTGCATCAGGGTGTAGACGTAGGAGCGCGCCAGGTCGAGCTGTTCGGCAGTCTTGGCGACGTTCCAATCGTTCTCATCAAGTGCTCGGCGGAGGAACTCCGCCTGGAACTGACGCGTCGCCTCCTGAAAAGTCAGCGCCTTGGCGTCGGGAACGGTGCGATCGGGGAAGAGATGGCGGGCCTCGATGGTGTCGGTGCCCTCAGCGGCGGCGCGCACGACGGCCACTTCGCACGCGTGCTCGAGCTGGCGGATGTTGCCCGGCCACGGCGAGGTTGCGGCGGCGAGCTCGGCGCCGCGCGAAACCTCGAGCTCCGGCAGCCCGTGCCGCCGCGACGCCGCGGTGCAGAAGTGGCGCGTCAGCAGCGGGATGTCCTCGCGGCGCTGCGCCAGCGGCGGCACGCGAATGTGGAGCACGTTGAGTCGGTAGAACAGATCCTCGCGGAAAGACTTGTCGCGCACCGCCGCGGGCAGGTCGGCGTTGCTGGCGGCGATGACGCGGATGTTCGCGGTCTGTGGCTCGATGGAGCCGAGGCGGTGGTAGGTCTTCTTCTGCAGTAGCTGCAGCAGCTTGCTCTGCGCTTCGTGTGGGATCTCGGCGATCTCGTCGAGGAAGAGGGTCCCCCCTTCAGCCGCCGCGACCCGGCCGAGCCGGTCTCGCGCTCCCGTGTAGGCCCCCTCGACGCAGCCGAACAGCTCGCTCTCGATCAGGTCCGTAGGTATGGCGCCGCAGTTGACCTCGACAAAGGGCCGCGACGAGCGCGGGCCGTTGGCGTGGATGACCTCGGCCAGCTGACTCTTGCCCGTTCCGTTGTCGCCGGTGAGGAGGACGCCGACGTCGACGGGCGCGGCGAGCGAGATGTGCTTCAACACGGTTGCCAGGGCGTGGCTGCGTCCGATGACCGCGCCGAGGTCGAGTATGCGCCGGTACGGCGCTGTGGGATCGGCTTCGCGGCGCGACTCGACCTCGCTGATGAGGCGGCCGGCGAGCGGTGCCAGGTGACTGGCGAACAGCTCCGCCAGTCGCCGCTCGGCGCGGTCGAATAGGCCGGGCCGCTCGCGTCCCTGTAGATAGAGCACGCCTATTGGCGGTGTCTGACCGATCGGCGCGCAGAGGACGGCATCGATCTTTTTGAGGACGATGCTGTCGGCTTGGCTCAAGTGCGGATCGAGCATCGCCGACGGGGTGACGATGGTGTTACCGGTCGCCAGGGCCTTGGCGATGATGCTGTTCGAGATGTTCGACCGCACTTCACCGATTTGCTCCTCGCGGAAGCCGTGTGAAATCCACCAGCGCGGCGGCCCCTGCCCATCCTGGAAGAGCTCCAGGTAGCCCTGCCGCGCGCCGGTCAGGCCGACGACCAGGGCCAGAGCCTCACGTAGGAAGGGGTCGAGCTCGGCCTCGCGCCCGAGCTCGAGCAACCGCTGGTACAGATCGCGCTCTACGCGGATGCGATCGACCTCTTCGGGTGTCGTGTCTTCGACCATGGCGCCGTGATTCCTACCAAATCGCCCGACATCGCCGAAACGGCGATGCCGGCAGGCAAGCGGCCGCCGGTCGGGCGGGGGTTCTGTCCTGCCCAGAGGGCGGCTCCGAGCCCATCGTCCTCTGGAGAGGACAGCTTCGGATGGAGAAGCAGCAAATGCGGGCTTTCCCTGCGCCTGGCACGACCATTGAAGTGATCTCCAGTCGACAGAGCACTCAATGAGGGAGGTCGACGCATGCAAACATCAAACGGATTGGGCCGCTGGCTGGAGGGACGAGCAGAAGCAGCGCCGGGCTTCCTGGCGAGCCGTCTTCTTTCCAAACTAATGAGCGACGGGACGTCCGCGATGCCGTCGACGGTGTTTGTCGTCGAGCCCGACATGGGTGCGCAGCGCTCCCTGTCGTGGATTCTGCGTTCGGCGGGATTCGATGTCGTCGAGTACCGCAGCGGCGAAGATTTTCTCGCCAGCCTGGGCGACGACTCGCCCGGCTGCCTCCTGGTGAACCTCCGCCTGCCGGGAATGAGCGGTGTCGCGGTGCTCGAAGAGTTGGGGCGGCGCGGTCTGGCGATGCCGGTGATTCTACTCACCGGGTACGGCGAGGCGATGGCGGCCGTCGAGGCGTTTCGCTCCGGAGCTTTCGACGTCGTCGACGAGGGATTCGACCTGGCGGTGGTCGAACGCGTTCGCCGCGCACTCGGTGCCGATAGCCGCAGGCGACAGCGGAGTCTGGCGCGCGCCGAGCTGCGTGCACGGCTCAGCATGCTGACCGAGCGCGAGCGTCAGGTCGCCGAGCTGATCGCCAAGGGGCACGCCAACAAGGTGATCGCATACGACCTCGGCATCAGCGAGCGGACCGTCGAATGCCACCGCTCCAGAGTCATGCAGAAAATTGGCGCCCGATCGGTGGTCGATCTGGTGCGTCTCGTATTGCTCGCCGCCGACCCGGACGACGAGTCGGACGAATGAGAGCATCAGCCCGGTTGGGGGCAGCCGGGCAGTAACCGAAAGGAGTTGATCCGAGCATGGCCACGCATGTGCAAAGTGGGCAAGTGGACAAGGCGACCGTTCTGGCCGCCGGAATCGGGCTCGATGTTCAGGAGGAGATCGGCGGCTGGATCGAGGAAGCGGACTTCGACCTTCACTACTTTCAGTCGGCTGACGAGATTCTTTCACGGCTGGAGCGCGTCGACCTGGGTATCGTACTTCTCGACGCGGCGGTGCCCGGCTTCTACGAGTTCATCGAAAAGATGAAGGCGACGCCGTCGCCGCAGCCGATCATCGTCCTCACCGAGACGTTCGAGCGCGACTGTGTCGTGCAGGCGTTTCGCTGCGGGGCAATCGACGTCATGGAGTTCCCCATCGACCGGGATCAACTCCTCGAGCGACTCGCCGAGGCGGCGCGGGTCGACGCCCGTCGCGCGCCGGATCGGCGGTTGTACAGACGCCTGACGCGATTGATGGGCTCGCTGACGCGGCGCGAGCGAGAGGTCATGCAGTGTGTGGTGGAGGGTAATGCCAACAAGCAGATCGCCGCCGTTCTCAACATCAGCGAGAAGACCGTCGAGGTGCATCGCCACAAGGTCATGCGCAAGATGGAGGCGGACTCTCTGGCGGCACTGGTGCGCATGAACATGGTCATCGAGGCGAGCACCGGCGCGAACTTGAACTGAGGCCTACCGTCCGCCGCGCCCGCGAGGGCGCGGCGGATCTTTCCGTTCGCTCAACGGCAGCAAATTCGCAACCTCGTCCATCTCCCATCTCGAGGCCGGCTGGTCGGATCTTGCGAGGCTCTTCCAGTCGGTGATCGAGATGCGGTCCCGGGTGAAATTGCACCCGGCACCCAACCACCCGGGACCGCGTTTCGAGCTGTGCGCCGCGAGAGGAGAATCAGGCGGTGTTGCGGCGCGACGGAACGCGCTTGGGGCCGCGCGGCCGGCGGCGGCGAAGCCGGTTCGCCTGCGCCTGTCGCTTCTCCGCAATATCGATCATCGTAGCTTGTGTGTGTGTTTGGACGCGCGACCAGTTGCGTACGTAGCTGCCGTCCGGCTGCATCCACCAGCCGTCCCCCTCCGGCCGAAGCTGGATGTCGATGACGGTGCGCAACAGCGCTTGCAGCGATTCGTCCTCGATCGGGGCGACGACTTCGACGCGGCTCTCGAGGTTGCGCTTCATGCAATCGGCAGAGCCGATCCAGTACTCTTCGCGACCGCCGTTGCGAAAGTAGAAGACGCGGGCGTGCTCGAGAAAGCGCCCGATCACGCTGACGACCCGCGCGTTCTCCGATAGGCCGGGGATGCCGGGCCGCAGCCGGCAGGTATCGCGGATGATCAAATCGACGCGGACTCCGGCCTGCGAAGCCTTGTACAGGGCGCGCGTGATCTCGCCGTCCTCGAGAGCGTTCAACTTGAACTGGATGTGGCCGCGGCCGCCTTCGCGCTGATGATTGATCTCGCGCTGGATCTTGGCGAGCAGCGCCTTCTTCAGAAATGCCGGCGCCGGCAATAGCTTGCGATAGGTGCGCTTCGGGCGGTAGCCGGTGGTCAGGTAGTTGAACAGCTCGGTGAGGTCGGCGCCGATGTCCTCGTCCGAAGTCAGGAGGCCGAGGTCCGAATAAATGCGGGCGGTGCCGGAGTGGTAGTTGCCGGTGCCGATGTGCGCATAGCGGCGCAGCCCGTTGTAGTCCTGGCGCACGACGAGGATGACCTTGGCGTGGGTCTTGAGTCCGATCACGCCGTACGTGACGTGGATGCCGGACTCTTCGAGACGGCTCGCGAACTGAATGTTCGCCGCTTCGTCGAAGCGCGCCTTGAGCTCGACGACGACCGCGACCTGTTTGCCGTTCCGCGCCGCCTGACAGAGGTAGTCGAGGATCTGCGACCCCGGAGACGTCCGGTAGAGGGTCATCTTGATCGCCCGAACCTTGGGGTCTTCCGAGGCCTCGCGCAGGAAGCGCTCGACCGAAGTGGAGAACGATTCGTACGGGTGTTGGAGCAGGAGCGCGCCGTTGTCGCGGATCACGTGGAAGATGTTGCGCGACTTGGTGAGGCGCGCGTGATCGACCGGATGGTGCGGCGGATCGCGCAGCTCGGGTATCTCCAGAGTGGCGATCTCCATGAGATCGCAGAGGGCCAGAAGCCCATCGACCTCGAAGACATCGCTGCGTTCGTCGAGACCGAGCTCGGCGCAGAGCATGCCCCGCTGGGCGGGCGGCATGTGGGAATCCACCTGGATGCGGACGACGGGTGCGAAGCGCCGATCCTGCAGCTCGGACTCGATCAGCGCCAGCAGATCGTCCGCCTGTTCTTCGTCGCGCTCGGTGTTGGCGTTGCGCGTGACGCGGAAGAATCCGCAGGACAGGACCTCCATGCCGGGGAACAGCAGGTCGAGATTGTGTGCGATGACCTGCTCGAGAGGTACGTAGACGTGCTTCTCCCCGATGCGGATGAATCGCGGGATGCCGGCGCCGACGGGCACTTTGACGCGCGCCGTCGACTGGTCGGAGTCGTCGCGGTATCGCACCGTCACCAACAGGTTGAGCGAGAGGTTGGAGATGAAGGGGAACGGGTGTGCCGGGTCGCTGGCCTGCGGAGTTACCAGCGGGAAGACGTTGCGCTTGTAGTATTCGCGGATTTCGCGCTTCTGATGACCGGTCAGGTCCTCGTACGGCGCAATCCGCACTCCCTGCGCTTCGAGAGCCGCCAACACTTCGGCGACGACCTCGCGATGGGCCGCCTTCTGACCGCGCACCTGGTCGAGGCATTCGTCGATCTGTTGCTGCGGCGTGCGGCCGTCGATGGTCAGCGCCTGGATCCCGGCGCCGACCTGCTGCTTGAGCCCGCCGATCCGCTTCATGAAGAATTCGTCGAGGTTGCTGGCGACGATGGCGACGAACTTGAGCCGCTCGAGCAGCGGGTTGCGGCTGTCGCGCGCTTCGGCGAGGACGCGGTCGTTGAAGGCGAGCCAGGTGAGCTCTCGATTGAGGTACAGATCGGGATCGCGCAGGTTGCGCGACGGCTCTCGATGCTCGACCTCCTCGTCGGGTCGAGCGGGTGGCTCTACCACGGTCAATTTTCGCTCGACCGCCTTCTCCGAACTCTGCGCCATGGCTGCTTTGTACCGTACGAGATGGGGGGCCGCCAATGGAGTATCCGGATCGGCCGGGGCCGACGCTGCGCCACAAGTCGCACCTACGCCGCATCCCCGATTGCGACCGTCCTCTGGGTTCGGTTTGCGTTTTTTCGGTCGGGCGCGAAGTCTGATAGTTCTCACCGTGTCGCGGTGGATGGGAGGGGAAGTCTGATGGGTTTGTCTCGAGTTTGGTTCCCGATCGGTTTCGGTGCGGTTCTGTGTTTCGCGGGAGTTGCGGCCTTTGCGGGCTTCGTGCCGATCGAGGTCCCGTTCCTCGCGAACACCGAGACCGAGGGTAGCCAGCGACAGCCGGACGTGGCGTTCGACGGCACCGGCCGCTCGTTGGTGGTCTGGGATACGAACGAGAACGGCGCGGAAGACATCGCCGGGCGGCTGATCGCGCCCGACGGTACGCCGGTTGGCCTCGATCTTCAGATCAACACCTATACTTCCTACCAGCAGATTCGCCCCGCCGTGGCCGGCATTCCCGGCGGTGGCTTCGTCGTCGTCTGGGAGAGCTACGTGCTCGAGAGCGAGGACGATGAGCTGTACGTCCGGCGGCTGGATTCGGCCGGCAATCTCATCGGCAGCGAGATCCGCATCGACGACTCCGACTTCCACCTGCACGCCGACGTCGCGGCGGTAGCTGGCGGCGGCTTCGTCGTCGTCTGGGACGACGGCTTCGACATCTTCGCCCGCCAGTTCAACTCCAACGGCTCTCCAGTCGGCGATGACTTCTTCGTCAACACGGAGCTCGGCACCATGTACGGTCCGCGGGTCGGCGCCGACGCCGACGGATTCGTCGTTGTATGGGAAGACCAGAGCGAGATCGACGGCGACGGGGCCGGGATCTTTATGCGCCGCTTCGCCAATGATGGGGACCCTTTGGGTGATGATGTGCAAGTGAATTCTACGACCGAGGGCGACCAGTATGCGCCGGCTCTGGCGGTGCAGCCGGGCGGCGCGTTTGCCGTCGTCTGGGAGTCCTATGGGCAGAGCGGCTCCGGCGACGGCGCCTTCGGCCGGGTGTTCAACAGCTCGGGTGTCGCGCTGGGGACGGACTTCCGCGTCGATTCAGGTGACAGCGCCTATGCGGGCTATGTCGACGCGGCGCCGACCGACGATGGATTCGCGGTGGTGTGGAACGAGCCGCGCGAGGGCGGTGGCGAGGTGTTCAGGACACTGCTGCGGCGCATCGACAACGCCGGTGAGGGCGCCGACATCGTCGAAGTCGACGAGGGCGACGACGGCGACCAGGTAAACGGCGTGATCGCCGGCGGCGGTGACGAGGTGGCCGTGGCGTGGGAGGGATTCGGGCCGCAAGAGCGCGATATCTTCGGCCAGTTCTTCGGCCCGCTGCCGACGCCGACGGCGCCACCGGGAAGCTGTGTCGGCGACTGCAATGGCGACGGCGCGGTCAGCATCGCGGAGCTGATCCGCGCCGTGAATATCTCGCTCGGGCAAGCGCCGATCGGCAATTGCAGTGCCGCAGACCGCAACGGCGACGGCAGCGTCTCGATCGCCGAGCTGATCGCAGCGGTGAATTCCTCGCTCGAGGGTTGCGTTTGATCGTCGGTAGCTGGCTCGCGGGCGGCGTGTTAGGCGTCCGTCGCAAGACAGGCGTCGCGGTTGGCGAATCGCTGCGCGGGAGGATGCAGTTGAAGAACTCGATCTTGGTGTTCGCGCTCGCGGCTTTGGTCGGCTCGGCGCCGGCCGTCGCGCAGCATGTGTGGCGAGTTGCGGAGACCGATCGCCCCGGGCAGTGGACGATTTATAACCGCACGCGCGATGCCGCGCAGTTCGGAATGCCGGTCGAGCTCGCCGACTCCGACGGCGACGGCTTGGATGACGTTCTGCTTTCAGCGATGAATGCGAACTCTGGTCCTGGACGCGGTCGCATCGGGGCGGGTGAACTCGGCATCGCGCTCAGCTCTGGCGCCGTTGAGGGGGTACTGGACCTGGCAACCGTCGACGCAGACTCACCCCCGAGTAACGTCGTGTTTGTGTATGGCGGCGATACAGGCGACTTGTTAGGCACCGAGACCAAGGCAGCCGATATCGATGGCGACGGCTATTCCGACATCATCGCTGGGGTGCAGGTCGGCGACGGCCCGGCGAACACGCGGCCGGGCGGCGGTGAGGTCGCGATCCTGTGGGGCGGGCCCGACTTCGGCGGGCGAGTTTACGATGCGGCGACGCCGGGTGACGACTTTACCGTGGTGTATGGCGCCGAGGCCGGGGATCGGC
>CADEER010000122.1:13743-15217 GCA_902826395.1 uncultured bacterium | reverse complement strand
GCTACCCCGCTATTCAAAGACAAAACTCCTTGACTAGCGCCCGGGTGACGCGAGTCCTCGCACAGTTTCCGCTTTCGAAGCATCGACCAGCAACCTCTCGAGCCAATCGCTGATCGCGGCGACCTCGGCGCGGCCTTTTGATCACGTCCTCGATCAGGAAACGCTCGGCTTCGTCAGCATCGACCACGAGCTTGTAACCGTTCATGCGCAGGAAGACGGCGGTGGCGGCGAAAGCACCCCGCTTGTTGCCATCGACAAAGGCGTGGTTGCCCGCGAGGCTCTGAAGCAACGCCGCGGCTTGCTCGGAAATCGAGGCGTAGTAGCCGGACCGCGGTCGGGCGAGAGCGCTCTCGAGCAAGCCGAGATCGCGTACACCCATCGCTCCGCCGAACGGATCGATTAGTTGCTGATGGGAGGTCGACCGCCTCTTCGAGTGTCAGGTACAGCGTCGATCGCGGCATGCCTCGCCGCTCATTCACTCATCGAGCGAGGCGCGCGAGCAACTCGGCGTGATCGTCGAGGACTTCGCTCTCAGCCTTTCGGAACGCCGGCCGGAGCGCTGCGCGCTCCAGGTAGTCTTCCGCCGCGGTAGTCAGCACGGCAGACAAGGTGCGCCCTTCCTGTGCCGCACGGGCACGCAGTCGCTCGAGGACCTTCGGATTCATCTTGGAGCTGAACTTCACGGAGGCCATGGGCCGCATCCTGGGCCGCGGTCAAGCCATGTCAAAGACACGTCATGACAGTCCAGAAGCACAGGCGGAGGCAGCCGGTCCTACATCCCGTCCGTGTCGTCGCGGAACACGACGGTATTTCGGTGTAGGGTCGAGGGGCGGTTGGGGACGTAGAGGCGCTTCTCTCCGGCGCCGCGGGTGATCAGGATTACTTCCAGAGGGTCGCGGCCGTCGGTCGAGGACGGCACGTACACGTCGGCGGCGGTGAGGAAGGTGATGGCGTTGAAGGGCGCGAGCTCGCCCTTGTCGAGGTCGGTCGTCTTGTCGGTGTCGTCGTCGTAGGCGAAGACGGCGATGTTGACGCCGGATCCCCCCGTCGTCGCGCGCGGGCTGATCGCCGGGGTCAGGATGTTCAGCCCGTTGATGTAGAGCTCGTCGCTCTCGGCGCCCTGGTCGCCCCAGAGCTCGCGGTTGCGGATCGCCAGCAGGCCGGTTGCGTCCACGGCGACGGGGATGAGCGCGCCGATGCCCTGGTCGGGCAGGCTCGACAATAGGCGCACGAAGTAGTCGTCGTGGGTGAAGGGCTCGACGTAGAAGTGGTGCACCGTCTCCGTCGGGAAGGTCGCCGTGGCGGGCCGCAACAGGGCGAACTCGTAGTTCGCGCCGCTGAGCAGCTCGACGGGGCCGAAGGCGCCGTCGGCTTCGATAGCGAAGCTCGCCAGCGGCGTTTGCTCGAGGCGCTGGCCGCTGTCGGCCGCGACCTCCCACACCTCGACCGTCGCGCCGTCGTAGCCGAAGTTTTC
>CADEER010000122.1:0-13643 GCA_902826395.1 uncultured bacterium | reverse complement strand
TCGCCAGCCGACAGCCTGCCCTTTCGAACGCGACCACGTCGGCCCGATGTGGTAGAAGCGCGCTATGCCGATGACTGGCGCGACGTCCCAGGCCGAGATTTCGTTTCACGCGGCCTGCGGGATCTGCACGCCGGGGCATCCGTCCGCAGAGGCGTTGCTGGTTGCCATCGGCGGGCCGCATTTGCAGCGTCTAGCCATTCCGGTCCGCGACGTCGACTCGCCCGAGCTCGAGCATCGGTTATACGACTCGCTGCATCTTCGCGGGTCCGATGCCCGCTCGCAGGACAATGCCCTCACTCCTCGACTCGTGAGGTTCGAGCGCACCCTGGACCGCGAGAGCGAACGAACCGCGACCGGGTGTTCGCGTTCATGCGACGCCTGAGCCAGCTACCCGGAGCCTGCGGCCGCATCTACTTCAGCGCGAGCCCGCATTCTTCATCGGTGAGGGACCGCCAACTGCGGAGATGGCGCAACCCGATGCCAGCCGGCTGCGCGAGAAGCGCGATGCTCAGCACGATCGGCATGCTGCTCGCCTTCGCTGGCCAAGCATTTGCGACCCCGGTCTCTTCGGAGGGGCCGCATACGTCGCCGTGCGACATACGGCTCCTGGCGCGGTCCAGCGAAGGGTCACCGGCTGGGCCTCTCGCGGCGGAGACGGACACTGCGCCAGCAAGGGTCGCTGCAGGGAGCTCAGAAGGCACATTTGAACGTGCCCTCGCCTCAAATTGGGTGTTGGGAGAGCAAGAAGCGCGACACGGCACGCCGCTCCATTGGGAGGTGTGGGTTCCGCCTCTCGCCAGCGCGATCGTGCTAGGCGTCGTGGGACTGGCGACCGATCCACCGAGGGATGCCCGCTGGGTTGGGCAAAACGGATTTGATGATGGCATTCGCGACGGACTGAACGCTGGCTCTTCCTCCGGTCGCGACAGCGCGACGGTGGCGAGCCACGCCTTCTTTGGCGCACTCGGCGCGGCGTTGCTGGCTGACCGCGCTCTTGCGCGGGACACCTACCCGCTGGCCAGGAGCCTCGGCAGTGACCTCACGTGGTTTCTCTCGAACGGCATCGCAACCCAGGTGGCAAAGGTCAGCGCTGGGCGCCAACGACCTTTCGTCGAGCCATGCGAGGTCAACCCGGACTACATCTCCGATTGCGAGACCGGTCGCGACGGCAATGCCAGCTTTTTCAGCGGCCACGCTTCCTTCGCCGCAACTCTCGCCGGCTTGCTATGCAGTCGACACCGCGACCTGCTCACGTGGGACGGGATCTGGTGCATTGGCGGAATCGGCGGTGCCGCAGCGACGGGCCTGCTGCGCATCACAGCAGACGAACACTGGGCAACCGACGTGATTGCCGGGTGGAGTGTCGGGGCCGCGCTTGGCTTTCTTCTACCCACCTACGTTTGGCCGGCGTACGAAGCGGCACATGGCCCGCCCGTGCCGGCCACTAGCCTCACCTTTCATCTCCGGGCCATCAGTCCCGTCGCAAGCCATGTGCTGACGGGGCTACGTTACGAAATCCGCTTCTAGTGTCCTCCGTCGAAGATTCGTCGCACTATTCAGCGGCCCTTGGCGCCCCTGCGGGCGTTTGCTCCTCCTCGAAACATTGCAAGTGTTCCTTCGGCGCGACGCTAGCGTACGCGCGGCCTTTGGCCTTGGAACGAACTCCATGTTCTCGAATCGCGTGACGGCGCCAACACTCCCCGAATGCGCGGTCATTCATCCAACGGATCGCACGGCGTTGCAGCACCATTGGGCAGCGCGAGCGGTTCGGCTGCATCGCAATTGCTGAGCCGATCCCGACTGCCCGTGCACGAACACGATCACCTCCGCCTGCGGCCCACCCGAACCGCCCTCGTCGGAGCAACCCAAAGACACCACCGACGCAATGCACAGAAGCAGGAAGTACCCGATCGCTCTGCTCGACATCGCCTCCCCCTTCGCTGTCTCGCCTCGAGTGGCGCGACACTGATCGACGCCCGTAGGCAGGTCAACGATCGCCGTGGTAGTGAGGGCTCGACACCATTTCAGGGCTCAACCGAAACGCTGGAGCGATCACGATGGGTGGAAGGACGAACCGCAAGCTCGCGGCGAACGCGAAGCAGACCGGCACGCATCGGCGCGCCGCGCAGCCGACTCTTCTCGCAGGCGGCAATCCCCAGATCGCCAAGGGCGATGGCGACGGGCCGGTGCAGGCCTACATTGCCGCCATGCCGGGCTGGAAGCGCGATGTCGGCCGACGGCTCGATACGCTGATCACGCGCGGTGTGCCCGAGGTGCGCAAGGCCGTGCGATGGAACTCTCCGTTCTACGGCGTCGAAGGCAAGGGATGGTTCCTCACCTTCCACTGCTTCACGAAGTACATCAAGGTCGCTTTCTTCAAGGGCTCTTCGCTAAACCCCGTCCCGCCGGTCGCGTCGAAGGATGAGGCGACGCGCTACTTCCACATCTACGAAGGCGACGACATCGACGAAGCCCTCGTCGCGAATTGGATCCGCCAGGCGGCAGAGCTGCCCGGCTGGCTGCAATGATGGCCTCGGCGCAACCGAGAATTCGTCCGGCCGATCTCGGCGACATCGGCTTTCTCGCCTGGGTGGTCCTCGCAGCCTCGCGCTCGCATGTCCCGCGCGGCTTCTGGGACCTGTGGGTCGACGCCGGTGAGGACGCGACGCTCGCGTTCATCGCCAATCTGCTTTCGTCGGAACGCCCGCACTGGTGCCACTACTCGCGATTCATCATCGCGGAATGCGATGGCCAGCCGGGCGCCGCACTGTCGGCGTACACGGTGGACGACCCGGAGCTGATGTCGCCGGGCGACGCGATCGAGACGGCGTCGCTGGCGTCGGGATTCTCGGCGGCGCAACAAGCCGACGCCGGCGGTCGCATCGAAGCGTTCTTCCCCTGCCTGCCCGACGACGCGCCCGACAGCTGGATCGTGGAGTGGGTGGCGACCGCGCCGCTGCACCGCCGCAAGGGACTGGTGCAGGCTCTGCTCGAGAAGCAGTTCGAGATCGGTCGGTCGCGCGGCCACGCCGTCACGCAGATCTCGATCCTGAGCGGCAACGATCCCGCGCAGCGGGCGTACGAACGCAGCGGCTATCGTTACGTCGACGAAAAGCGCAGTGCGGCCTTCGAGGCGATTACCGACAGCCCCGGCATCCTGCGCATGCTGCGCCCGCTCTGATCGATCGACGGGAGTCTGTGGCCAAAGGGCCGGACCAACGAATGCTCGGGCATTGCCGCTCGCTACAGATCTGGATCACAACGGAAGTGGAGATATGCGGCGGATTGTAGATCACATCCTGGGCAATCAAATTCTCCGGCAGGTTGCCCTTCCCTTTCTGATCCGCGGCAACCCGCGCGATCCCGTCCCGTTCATCGCGTTGGCGCGCCAGGGTGAACCCGTGTGTTGGCTGCCAGGAATCAACGCCTGGCTCGTGACCGGGCACAGCGACGTCAAAGCGCTGTTCGGCGATAGTCGCATCACCACTGACCCACGCGCGTACGAACGCTACGAAGCTCCGAAGGTTGACGGCGCTGCGCGTTGGTTGGCTGAAATGCCGTTTCGCACCACACCGTCAAACCAAGACTCGCTCGGCCGTAGACTGGTGCTGTCGGCGCTCAAGCCACGCGCGATTGAGCGCAATGAGCACCGAATTGGTGAGGTAGTCGAAGAATTTGCCGTAGCGTTGCGACAACGTGAGGGCGTCGTAGACCTTCTCGGCGAGTTTACGGCACCGGTATCGACGATTGCGATCGGCCGTGTCCTCGGAGTTCCGCCAAAGAGCAAGGACGAAGCCCGATTCCGCGTCTTGGCGCGCCAAACCACTCGCGGCATTCAGCCTTTCCTATCAAGAGCCAAACGCCGTGCGAGCGAGGCCGCAACAGTGGAAATCGCGGAGTACATCCTCAACCTCGTCGAGGCGCGCCGGCGAGAACCCGGAGATGACCTGATCTCCGATCTCGTCAGCGCCTCTCAATCCGCATCTCCCGCCCGTAGCGAAGACATTGTGCGAGTGATCGCTGCACTGATCGCGGCGGGATCGGGAACGACGGGCGTTTCGGGCGCTCGAGCCTTGCGCTCACTCTTGCTCCATCCTTCGCAGCTATCGTTGCTTCGGAGCGACCGATCGCTACTCGGCAATGCAGTTCAGGAACTGCTCCGCTACGACAATGGCTTGCTGTTGCTACCGCGTTACGTCCTGGAAGGCTTCGAATTTCGAGGTCGTACGCTCAAGAAAGGCCAGCTCGTACTTGTAAGTCCCCTTGGGGCCAATCGCGATCCTCGCGTCTTTCCAGATCCTGACCGCCTCGATATTCGGCGCGACACCAGACAAGCGCTGACCTTTGGATACGGCGCACATTACTGCCCGGGCGCAAATGTTGCGCTTACCGAGATTCGATTGATGGTCGCTGCAGCGATCGACTTCATTCCGCCGAATGCGCGTCTTCTCGAAGATCAGATCCGCTGGAGTCGCTCGAAAGGGCTGATGGCGCAGATCAAGAGTCTCCCGGCACGCTTCGACCGCTAAAGCGCCAAAGTAGACCTGGCGCTACCTCGTCGTCGCATTGAGGGCGTTCCGGCAGCGACGATTGGTTTGGTTGCTTTCCGACGACGCAAACCGTGCTCGCGACGCCTACCCTGGTTGAGCGTAGCGCGAAAGAGCGGCATCATCACTGCTGTTCGCGTCGGATCGCGTATGCACCCCCCTCCTCTCGGCACGTCAGATCAGAGCCTCGTCCCCTCGCCGTCGTCTCGACAGGCTGGTGACGAAGTCTCCGTCGGCGAGGCGCGCGCACGGTACTTCGCCGAGAACGGCTTCGCCGCGGACGGCGGATATTCGGCGCGCTGGGTACGGCTGGCGAAGGGACCGATCCCGATCGGCTTCCCGAACTTCGCGGCCCGCGTGCGCGCGGTGCAGTGCCACGACGTCCATCATCTGGTGACCGGCTACGCGACCACCTGGACGGGCGAGGCGGAGATCTCGGCGTGGGAGCTCGCGTCGGGCTGCCGCGACTATTGGGCGGCATGGATGCTGAATCTCGGCGGAATGATGATCGGGTTGTTGATCGCGCCGCGGGCGGTGTTCGCCGCCTGCGTGCGGGGCCGACAGACGCGTAACGTCTACGGATCGCAGATCGACGACGCCTTCCTGGCGCAGCCGCTGCGCGCGCTGCGCGGCACCTTGCTTCTCGACCATCCCGCGCGACCAGCCAGCGCCGCCGACGTGTTGGTATTCACTGGCCTCACCTTGTTGGCGGTTCTGTACAACACAGCGGGTGTCGCCCTGGTCGCGTACTGGTGGTGGACCTGAGGCTCGACCGAGCACATCGCGCCTTCTGCGGCGCCGGCTCGGCAGGGGCAAAGAGCCGGCATTTTTTGTGGGTGTGGGTGGTCAACATCTGACGCGGCACCTACCGCGGCAAGGCGCCGACTCACAAAGCCGACGTAACTCAGTCGAGTCCGGTGCGCTCGAGTGGACCTGGCGAGCTCCAGCCGGCCACACCCTCGGCGCCAACGACAGCGAACAACGCCGCCTCTTTCTTTGCCCAGTTCGGCGGCTGCGACCCAAGGTCTCCCGCCCCCTCGGGCCCATTCATCAGACGCAGGCCCCTGGCCCGCTGCAAGAATCTAAATGAGGCGGCACGCGACGACGTCAACAGCACGTAGCCAACTCGCTGCTCGTCGAGGAACCGCTCCAGAACCCCAGCCGCCCGGACGTTTTGTGGGATCATCACCGCGGCGTTCCCACACCATAGATGGACGCGCCACGGCGCATCCGTCGCGACGATGGCGTCGCCCGGGAAGCGGCACCAGTCCCGCCGCTCGGTCGGCGGCCGCAGGCCAACGCCGGCGATCCCGGCGACCGAGCGCAGTGCACCGCGGCCAGGCAGCGACGGAAACACGAGAGCAGCGACCAAAGCGTAGAGGGCAAGACGCGGCAGATGCCGCGCGACAGGCGAAGCCCGCATCGCCAGCCATTCGCCAAGCGCCAGTGCCGCGCTGTCGACGAGCGGCGCCGCAACCAACGCCCCGAGCATTGCCGGAAAGAGCAGATAGCGCGGCTCGAAGAAGCTGTAGTTCGTCACGGCGATTGCCGACAGAAGCAGCGCGAGCAAGGCACAGAAGATCGCCTCGGGCGGCCGATCGCGGCGCAGCAGCGTGTACGCGATCGCCGGTACCGCGACCCAACCAATCCGGAGGAGCGTTCCGTCGAGAAAGAGCGACTGCCACAGGGCACTGAGCCGGCTGAGCCCGATCCGCGCGATGGCGTCCCAGTTCTCCGCAATGAACGTCAACGGCGGCTGGTAGACGTGGCCGTAGCGAGAGGCCTCAGCGACCTCGAGGATGCGTCCGAACACCGCCCCCGACTCGTACGGGGCAAACCCGGTGAGTCGCGAGACCGAGACATGGATCACCCCGACCATCGCCACCAACGCACCCACATACGCCCACAACGATCGCGACAGCAGGCCGCGGAGACCTTGCTGCCACACGACCGTAACCACCACCGCGACAGCGGCCACCGCGAGGTTCGGGCGCGCCAACCAAACGACCAGCGTCGCCAGGGCGCACGCAGTCGCGGCCGTCGGCGAGCGCGACACACCCGGCAACGTGACGATCAGGAACAGTACCGCTGCGAATGCCGTGACCTCGGTGAGCGGCGTCGCCGCCACCAGTTGCCACCAGAAGGTGGCGGTGATGATCGAGACCGCCGCCACGGCCGCGGGTAGCGACATCCAGCGAACGGCGACCATCACCGCCCCGGCGGCGACCGCTCCCGCCCAGAGTGCGTGCCAGGCGCTCGCCTCGGCCAAGGTGGCGCCGAGGCAGATCGGGACCGCCAGCAGCAACGGTACCAACGGCGCGCGCACCGCGAAGGCCGGCACCGGCACGCGCGCGTCGATCCAGTAGTTGAAGTGGATCGGATCGACGAAGCCTCGGCCGTTGCACCACGCGTGGGCGATGCCGGCGTGCTCGATCGCATCGGGTGTCCACGCCATGGATGTCGATACGCTCGACAGAGCCGACAGCGCGGCGAACGTGCCGACCGCAGCCGCCGCGACGAGGGATCCGATTTTCATCCCGGCCACCATGCAGGAAGCGCAAATTGTTCAGCAAGCCTTCGTCGGAGCGCCGACCGCTGGCCGCGTTCATAGCAGTCGTGTAATCCGTCGATCTCCCATCACCTGGCAGAGCCAATCGCGACACGGCAGGGTTGGACAGGACTTTCATCCGAATGGTCGAGCGGTCTCATCAGTTCGAGCTCTCTTCACGCCTCGAGGCGCCTGCCTCGGACGTCTGGGCGCACGCGACGAGCATGCGCGGGGTCAACCGCGAACTGTCTCCGCTCGCTCGCATGACGCATCCGTCCGACCTCGTCTCGATCGATGCGCGCCACGTACCGCTCGGCCGCCCTGTCTTTCGAAGCTGGATACTCGCGGGCGGGATCGTGCCGATCGACTACGACGACTTGACCTTCGTCGAGATCGAGCCCGGCCGGCGGTTTCTCGAGCGCTCATCGATGCTCACTCAGCGCGTGTGGGAACACGAGCGCGTCATCGAGCCGGACGGCAACGGATCGATTCTCACCGATCGCGTTCGCTTCACGCCGCGCATCGCCTTTCTCGGACCGCTCTATCTCTTCGTGTTCCGCCTCGCCTTCCGGCTCCGCCACCGCAATCTGCGCCACCTGTTCACCGGCCGACCCTACCCTTGAGCGGGCCGCCCCCCTGCTCCGGGTGCCGACCGGCGCTCTGGCGAACCTTTGCCGCCAGCGTGTAAGTTCTCCGCACATGCGTGTCGCGTTCAAGGTTCTCTGGGCCTGCGATGCCGTGGCCGGCGCCATCGTCGTGTTGTTCTTCATCGCCGGCGTCGCGGACGGGACGGTGTCCTCGTTCAACGCCGGGATCTGGGCGGCGATACTCGCCGTGGTCGGGTTCGTCGTCTGCGGAAGCTTGTTGCTGAGAAACGCCGGATACCTTCGGCTGGGTGTGTTGGTGGCCTCGATCCTCGCCGTGCCGGCGATTCTCTACGCGCTGTTCATGCTCGTCGTCATCACCACGGCCACGTCCTGGAACTGAGATCACGCTTCGATCTGCGCCGCACTCAGACCGAGCCGCCCGCAGATGAGCGATGCCAGTCCTTCGACCGGAAGCGGCAGTGCGCTGCCGTCGTTGGCGCGATCGAGCAGCAGGCCGCGGTTGCGGTGCTCGCCGCTGCGCCCGATCAGCTCGGGGATCGGCAGCACACCGAGGCGTGGCGATTGCAGCGCCGTGAATCGATGATCGTGATTCCATTCGACGAGCAGGTCCGGCAGCGCGTCCAGATGCGGGCCTGCGTAGAGATCGCGCGGGAAATGGGTGGCGAGGACCGCCGGGACACCCGTCCGCGGATCGACGATCTCGGCGAGCGCGGCCGCAATGTCGGCCAGCACGGCGCGATACTCCGCGCCGCGAGCAACCAGGCCCGCCTCCTCGCGGCCGATGCAGTTGATGCGCACGGCGCCGGTGGATGTATCGGCTGGAATCGCGAAGAATCGCCGCGACCGTCGCTGCGGGATCAGCAGCGACTGGCGAAGCGCCGGGATGACAGCCTTCTTCAGCGCTCTGGCGGCGCGCATCTGGCGCAGCTCGCCCGGCAGCCGGTACCACGAGCTCTTCATGTTCCTGAACGCGCCCGACGCGCGCTGCCCGGTGGCCGTGTCGAGGCGGCACAGGATCTCGTCCAGTACGACGGTGTAGTCGTTGATGGCGCTGCCCATGCCGTGGGTGAGCCACACCATGACCCCGGCACCCGAGCCAGCGGCGTCGAGGAGCGCGGCGATCTGCTCATCCAGAGCGCGGTACAAGATCAGCAAGGGGTCGCCGCTCGCGGCGGCGACGTCGCGGCGATGACGCGGGTGGGTTGCGTCGTGCAGGTGCCAGAACTGGTGCCCGACGCAGTGGCTCTCGTTGAGGCTGGCGATGAAGAGGTGCCAGTGCTCGCGCCGCAGATAGTGCTCGCACAGCCGCCCCTTGATCCTGGCCCGCTGCAACAGGTGGTCGGTAAAGGCGGCTGCCCCTTCGGCCGAATCGAGCTCCGACCATTGCTCGTCGCAGGTGTCCCGGCCGCCCGGCCCGAACATGCTCGCGATCTCATCGTACAGATCCGGCGGCGTCGCGATCGGCGGATGGAAGAATCCATCGTGGCTGAGAAAGTCGACGAGCTGGATGCCGTTCAGCCGCGGCGAGGGGCGCGACATCGGCACGTCGATCACGGCGACTCGGCGCCCGGCGTCGCTCAGTCGCTCCCAGAACTGACGCCCCGCGATATCCGACGAGCCGAACTTGCACGAATCGTACGCACCGCGCGACGCCTGCAGCGCACAGAAGCGGCCGTGTCCCGCCGGCGACAGTCCGGTGGCAAAGGATGGCCAGACGGTGCCCCCGAAAAAGCCCGGTGCGTTGATCACCTCGCGCCGCTGGCAGGTCGCAAAGAGCTGGCGGAAGGTCGGCAGCTCACCGGCGTCGGCCCACTCGGCGACGAGTTGCGCGTCGCACGAATCGAGCGTGATCAGGAGCAGGTCGCTACTCATTGGATTCCTTCAACGTTCTCGCGCTGGCGGGTATCGCAGGCGCCGGCGCGAAAGCAAAGACACCGGACCTGCGTCAGATTGATCAGTGAGGCTCACAGGCGCTGCGCGCCAAAAGCCCGCCTCTCCGGAGGAGACTGTCGATTTTCTGCCGTACTCGTACTCGCACGCGTACCCGTACCCGATCAATGCCCGAATTCTGCAAGAAACTCCGCGTACGAGTACGGGTACGAGTACGTGTACGGTTACGAATCTTCGTTTTCCGACAGTCCCAGAGGGAGAGGCGATCATCTGGTTGCGCTGCGTCGATCCTGTCGTCTACAAGGCGCCGCATGTTGAAGCACAATAGCTACTTCGAGGGCGGCGTTCAGAGCATCGGCTTCGAGCGCCATGGGCGGCGTCAGACGGTGGGGGCAATCGCCGCCGGCGAGTTTCACTTCGACACCGCGGGCGCCGAGCGCATGACGGTAGTGAGCGGCGAGCTCTCGATCCGCTTCGCCGGCGACGCCGCCTGGCACAGCTATCCTGCCGGGACGGCGTTCGAGATCGCGGCCAACAGCGGGTTCGACGTCCGCGCCGCAACCCCGGCCGCGTACCTGTGCGAGTTCTTGTGACGGCCCCGCGCGGTTCGTCGATCCTCTCGCCGTCGAGAGGCGAGCTCTGACTGATCGCGCTGGTTGAGCGCGTCGAGCTCGGCTATTCTCGCCGGCCACTGAGGAGATGCGCATGAGTGCCACGACGGCGACGACGACGAGTGCTTTGAGCTGGCCCGCCGGCCTCAAGCGATTCATCGCGCGCGAGATCGAAACCAACGGCGGAAGGCACGACGAAGCCGAGATCTACGCGGCACCGGCGGGCGATGTCGGTCTGGCTGGCGGGCCCGGCAGCATCTCCTGGGAGATCAATGGCGACCTCGCATCGTTGATCGTCGGGGGCACCGCCGCGATCCTGATGGAGGTCCTGCATCCATCGGTGATGGACGGCGTCTACACGCAATCCTCCTATCGAACCGACCCGCTGCGCCGGGCGCGCAACACGCTCGGCTACGTGCTGCGCACCACCTTCGGCAGCACGCGCGCCGCCACCGCCGTCATCGAACGCGTCAAAGCGGTGCACGCCGGCGTCAGCGGAGTCGCGCCAACCGGCGCCACCTACCGGGCTCTCGATCCAGAGCTGATCGGCTGGGTGCACACCTGCATTCCCTGGGCGGTCATGACGGCGTTCGACCGCACCAAGCGGCCGCTGAGCATCGACGAGAAGGACCGCTATCTGCGCGAGCAGGCGCTCATCGGGCGCATGGGCGGCGCCGAGCGCGTACCCGAGTCGGTCGCCGAGCTGAACGACTACGTCGAACGCATGCGACCGCAGATGGCGATGACCTACCAGACCGTCGATTTCCTCGGCTTCCTCGAAGGCCGCGTCGACCAGCTACAGCCGATCGGCCGCAAGGAGCGCTTCGACCGCTGGGTGGCGGTGCGCGCCTCGATGGGCCTGATGCCGGAGTGGGCGCGCCGCATGACCGGAACCTATCAGCCCGACCTGATCTACCGCGCGTTCTTCGCACCGCTCGATCGGTTGAAGGCCCGCCTGGTCCGCTCCGCCTACCCTGCTCCGCCCTGCGTCGCCATGGCGCATCAGCGCGCCGGTGCGATCGCCTTCAGCGCGCCCTCGAGCATTTCGTAGGGCGCGCCCTGCGGCAGGTTGACGAGGCCCATGCCCATGCCGTGCGCCTGCCACTCGGCGAGCTTCTCGCGGCAATGTTCGGCGGGACCGCAGATGGCAATCGCATCGATCAGTTCGTCGCTCACCGCGGCAGCAGCCCGCTTGCGGTCGCCGCTGTTGTAGAGATCGCGCACCAGGTCGGCGTTCTCCTGGAAGCCGAAGCGACAGAACAGCGCGTGGTAATAGGTGCCCATGCCCCCGATGTAGAAGGAGACCAACGGCTTGATCATCGAGCGCGCGAAGTCGACGTCGTCGAATGGAACCACCGCCAGGAACGGCGCAATCTCGACCTCACTCGCATCGCGCCCGACCTCGCGCGCCCCCTCGGCGATCCACTCGACACCGGCGTCGAAGTGCTCGAAGGGCCAGAAGGTCGGCACCCAACCGTCGGCGCTGCGGCCGATCTCGTTGATCGCCTTGTGCTGGAGCGAGGCGACGTAGATCGGGATGTCCGAGCGCGTCGGCGTCATCTCGAGCTTGAAGTGGCGAAGGTCGGCCAGCGTGCTCTGCTCGGGGGTCAGGCGCTCGCCCTTCCACAAGGTGCGGAGAATCCCGATCGTCTCGCGCAGCCGCGTCAGCGGCTTGTCGTACGGAAACCCGTGAAAGTTCTCGACCACCTTCTTGCCGCTGGTGCCGAGGCCGAGGATGGCCCGCCCCTCGGAGATCTCGTCGAGCGTCGCGGCGCTCATCGCCAACAAGCCCGCCGAGCGGCTGAAGACGTTGGCGATCCCGGTGGCGAGCCCGAGGCGCTTGGTGTGGATCGCGATCTCCGTCAGGAGCTGGAACTGCTCGTACGACCACGCCTCCGGAATCCAGATCGAGTGGTAGCCGAGATCCTCAGCGAGCTGCGCCGTGCGCAGAACGACCTTGCGATCGTAGCCCTTCCAGAACGGCACGATTCCCAGCTTCATCTCGAATCTCCTCTCGGCTGCGCTGCGACTGGCCGACACTGCAGGAAAACGCAGCAGGCGCCAACCGCGGCACAAGCGCTGCCGCGGCCGCTTCGCCGGCCCGGTTTGCGTCTTTGCGTGAAGTGCTCTTTGTAGGAAGCCATATGCGAAAGCGTTCTCGGCTGCTCACCGCTTCATCTGCGGCTCTGGTTCTGATGGCTTCGTTGACGGCCTTTGCACCGCGCGCCCTGGCGCACGGCGATTGGGGGCACGTGCACGTGACCGGTTGGGCGATCGAGAATCTGCCCAACGGCGAGTTGCGCGAGCTGTTCGAGGATCCAGAAGTCTTCGGCGCGGCGCTGTATGGCGCGGGTTTTCCCGACTCGGGCTACTGGCCCGAGGAACCCGCGACGCGCGAGTTCGCCGAGTACAGCCACTGGGAGCCGTTCGTTCAGGCCTTCATCGAGTATCTCCGCGAGAACCATCCGCCCCCCTTCGAGACGCTCGAGTCGCGCAAGCTGGTCGGCTTTCTGCTCGGCTGCGCGTCGCACGGCCTGCAGGACGAGCTGTTTGACTCGACGTTTCTCTTCCAGGTCGACGAACGCGACAACTTCGGCCAGGACGAGGCCGACGCGGGAACCGACTTCTTCCTGTACGACGACGGTCATTTTCGCTTCGACGAGCTGGCGGACTTCGTTCCCTACGACATCCTCCTCGAGCTGTACGCCGATCTGCCGCTGGAGATCACCGCCGACACCATCCAGCGCGGCGTCGACACGCAGAACGCCGTCTACCTCAACGCGCGAAACTACTCGACGATCGCGCAGGCGTTCGTCGACGAGTCGCGCGTCCGCATCCCCTGGACGAGCGAGCACTATCTCGACGCCGGCGTGCCGGGCAGCTTGCGCGCAGAGATCGCGCCCACCATGCGCTACATGGAAGCGATCTGGGAGCGCCTGCACGACCGCTTCGATGACGACGAGCTGATCATCCACACCTACCCCGAATCGCCGCGCCGCCTGCGCAGTCATCGGGCCGGCACGGTCGACGGCTGGGTTACGCTGGTTCTCGGCCGCGCCATCTCGATCGCGTCAGCGTCCGGCGAGCTGCTGGATGCGGACGGCAATGCCGTCGACGCGACGTTCACGGGAACCCGCTGGGGCCATCCCTACCCGCGCCTGGTGCGCTTCATGCCCAACGCCGATCTCGAGCCCGGCGCCGATTACACCGCGCGCCTGGCGGCCGGTGCCGAGCTGATCGGCGGCGGCGAAACGGCCCGGCCTGCCGAGCTCTCGTTCCAGGTATCGTGCACCGACGCGGGCGATCCCACATGCCCCGATCTCGGCCCGATCGCAGAACCGGTGATCGACGGCAGCTACGTGCCGCCGCCCGCCGAGTCCGAGGACTCGAGTTGCTCGATCACGCCACCGAGTCGCAGCGCAGTCTGGCTGCTCGCCCC
>CADEER010000121.1:14033-15385 GCA_902826395.1 uncultured bacterium | reverse complement strand
CCAGATGCTCGAACAGCTCGCACGCCGCGCCGACCGAAAGCTCCGACACCTCGGCGATGTTCTTCGCGCCGATGCGCACCGCCAGCGACTCCGGCCGCAGGCGCGCGCCCTTGCAATCCGGGCAGTCGCTCATGCTCATGAAGCGGCCGAGCTCCTCGCGCATCCACTCCGAGTCGGTCTCCTTGTAGCGCCGGTCGAGGTTGCCGATGACGCCTTCGAAGCGGCGGGCGAACTCGTACCGCCGCTGCCCTTTCTTGTAGACGAAGGGGATTTCCTGATCGCCGGTCCCGTAGAGGATGCCCTTGCGCGCCGCCGCCGGCAGCTTCGCCCACGGCGTCGTCAGCGACACCTTGAAGTGGCGCGCGACGCCGCCCAGCATCTGCTCGCGGTAGCCCTCGACCTGCTTGCTCGACCACGGCGCGATGGCGCCCTCGGCCAGCGACTTGCTCTCGTCCGGGACGACCAGGTCCGGATCGAAGTAGTTGATGACGCCGAGGCCGCTGCATTTCGGGCAGGCGCCCTGTGGGCTGTTGAAGGAGAACATGCGCGGCGCCAGCTCCGGATACGAGATGCCGCACTCGGTGCAGGCGAAGCTCTGGCTGAACAGCATCTCCTCCGCGATCGAATCGCCGTCGCCGAGCACGGCGATCTGCACGACGTCTTCGCCGCGCTCGAAGGCGACGCCGAGCGAATCGGCCAGGCGGGTGGCGATGCCTTCGCGGATTACCAGGCGGTCGACGACCACCTCGATGGTGTGCTTGCGCTTGCGATCGAGGGCGATGTCCTCGGTCAGATCGCGCAGGGCGCCGTCGACCCGTACGCGCACGAAGCCCGCCTTGCGCAAGTCGGCCAGCTCCTTGCGATACTCTCCCTTGCGATCGCGCACCAGCGGCGCCATCACGTAGATGCGCGTCCGCTCCGGCAGCTCGAGGATGCGGTCGACGATCTGCTGCACGGTTTGCGGCCGGATCTCGCGGCCGCAGCGATAGCAGTACGGCGTGCCGATGCGCGCGAAGAGCAGCCGCAGGTAGTCGTAGATCTCGGTGACCGTGCCGACGGTCGAGCGCGGATTGCGCGCCGTCGACTTCTGCTCGATGGCGATCGCCGGCGACAGGCCCTCGATCGAATCGACGTCCGGCTTCTCCATCTGCTCGAGAAACTGCCGCGCGTACGCCGACAGCGACTCGACGTAGCGCCGCTGCCCTTCGGCGTAGATCGTGTCGAAGGCGAGCGAAGACTTGCCGGAGCCCGACGGCCCGGTGATCACCACCAGCTTGCCGCGCGGAATGGCGACCGTGATGTTCTTGAGATTGTGCTCGCGCGCGCCGGTGACGACGAGGCTGTCGGACATT
>CADEER010000121.1:0-13933 GCA_902826395.1 uncultured bacterium | reverse complement strand
TTGCGCTTCGGCATCATCACTCCGGTGGTGACGCTGGCGGCGCGCACCCACGCCGCGTGGGAGCGCGATGCCGGACCGGCGGAGATCCGCGATATCGCCATCGCGGCCGATCGGCTGGGGTACTCGCATCTCACCTGCAGTGAGCACGTCGCCATTCCCAGTGCAGCGGAGCCGGTGCGGGGCGGACGCTACTACGATCCGGCGGCGACACTGGGCTACGTCGCGGCGCTGACCGAGCGCATCCGCCTCCTCACCCACGTCGTCGTGCTGCCGTATCACCACCCACTGGCGGTCGCGAAGCGATACGGCACCCTCGACCGCCTCTCCGGCGGGCGGCTGATCCTCGGCGTCGGCGTCGGCAGCCTGGAGGAGGAGTTCGAGTTGCTCGGCGTACCCTTCGCCGACCGCGGCACTCGCTACGAGGACGCTCTGCGGGCCCTGCGCGCCGCCTTCGGACAGCGGCTGCCTCGATACGAGGGAGAGTTCTACCGGTTCGGAGACTTCGTAGTCGATCCGAGCTCAGTCCAGGCGCGACCGCCGCTGTGGTTGGGCGGTCGCTCACAGCGATCGCTGCGGCGCGCCCTCGAGCTGGCAGACGGCTGGGATCCGTTCGGTCTCGACCGCGAATCGCTTCGCACCTTCCTCGGCCGAAAGTCGGTAGAGGCAGCGCTCGAGCGCCGATCGGCGACTGGCTCGGCGTTCGACATCGTGCTCACCCCCGAACCGCCCTTGCGACTCGCCGATCGCGCCGACTGCGAAAGCGCCGCCGACGTCGTGCGCGGCTACCGCGCCATCGGCGCCACCGCAGTAAACGTCCGTTTCGAGCATTCCAGTGCGGCGCACTACCTCGAGCTTCTGCAGCGGTTCTCCGAAGACGTCATCGCGGTGATCTGAATCATTCCGCGCCGCGCAGCGAGCGCCGTTGAGATGCCGTTGCACCGTCAAACGTCAAGTGAACGGCGAGTAAAATTTCTGTTGCCATCTCGCGACCGGTTCGCTATAGGCTCCAAAGTAATCACGAAATTCGATAGATAGCCCGTCGACGGCGCTCCCGGAAAGAAGCGGACCGGAAGCGGCGGCGATTCCGGCTCACCTCGGTAACAATCCCTTTCATTCAGAAAGTCTCGAATCTCATAACGGCGTTCCAGTCTCGCCGATCCGGGGGCGGTTTGGCGAATTTCGATTCAGGAACGACTGATGGGTGGTCTGTTCAGTTTCACCGACGGCAACAAAGAAGTTGAGGCAAGGGGAGTTTTGATCGTCTCGCCGTCTACCGGGCAGAAACCCGGTCGGGGTGCGGGCAACAGTGACCTGCCGGCGCGATCTTCGGGTGGCCGGCAATCATGGAGGGATAGCTGATATGTCGGATCGAGGTCTCTTCGAACCGGATGTTCTCCTGAGAGATCAGTTCACGGTGCGCAGCGGCGCCGCGGTCAGTCGGGAAAAACGGCTGATGCTGGCGGTGTTGGAGAACGCGCTGGATTCCTATCAGAAGTACGTTTTCGCTCGGGACGGCCAGGGTCGACAGATGTTCGACGAGGCGGTCGAGTGGCTCGAGTCGACCAACACGGACTGGTTGTTCTCGTATCGGAACATCTGTGAGACGCTCGACATCAATCCCGACTACCTGCGGCGCGGTCTGGAAGGCTGGCGGCGACGCGCCGCTTCAGCTCGGCAAGCCGAGATCGAGGCACAACAGAATCTGGATATCTCGAGCCAGCACGAGCAGCCGTCGGCATCGCTCTGACACTCGGGTGCACGATCGGACCAGGGGCCGGGTCGCGGAAGCGACCCGGCCCTTTGATTTTGTGATGCACAAGACTGCAGCTCAGAGCGCCGATGCGCGGTGGCCGTGGCCTTGCTGAATCTTGCGCGGCAGCTCGAGCGGCAGCTAGCCGAGCGCGCCGGCGCACCGGCCCTGTTGTGGCCGGACGCCGCCACCTCGTATGCCGAGCTCGACGCATGGTCTGCCGCGATAGCGGCGGAGCTCCGGCGGCGTGGCGTTGCGGCAGGCGATCGCGTCGCAGTCGGCCTGCCGAACGGCGCCCCGCTGGTCGCGGTCGTTCTCGCGGTGCTGCGCGCCGGCGCCGTCCTGGTGCCACTCAACCCCAACGGCACTGCCGCTGAAGCGCGCTACGCGATCGAACATTCCGAGACGGCACTCGCCGTAGTCGGGCCGCGGCAATGCGACGAATGGGCACCGTTCGCCGCCCCGACACTCCAGCTCGACAGCGCGACAGTGGCACCGATCTCCGCCGCGAACGAGCCGTGGACACACCGCCGCGACGGCGATGCCGCATTGCTGATGTACACGTCCGGCACTACCGGGCGGCCGAAGGGCGTCGTGCTCTCACACGGCGCCATCGCCACCAACCTCGCCACCTTGGCGCGCGAGTGGCGCTGGACGGTGGACGACCGGCTGTTGCTGACGTTGCCCTGCTTTCATCTGCACGGGCTCGCGCTCGGAGTGCTCGGCTCGCTGCTGGTTGGCTCGGCGATCGCCATGCGCGAGCGCTTCGTCGCCGAGGAGGTACCGCGCGACATGCAACGACACCGCTGTACGCTCTTCTTCGGCGTGCCGACGATGTACAACCGCTTGGTACAGCTGTCGCCGGGCGACATTGAAGCATCCGATCTGCGCAGCGCCCGTCTGTGGGTGTGCGGCTCGGCGCCGCTGACCGCGGCGACCTTCGAATCGTTTCACCGCCGCTACGGGCACCAGATCCTCGAGCGCTTCGGCATGAGCGAAGGCGGCTTCATGATCGCCGCGCCATTCGAGGGACCGCGCCGGCCCGGCGTCGTCGGCGTGCCTCTGCCGGGGATCGACATCCGACTCATCGACCCGGACGCAGCGGATCGCGGCGATGTCGTCGAGGTCGACGACATCACCACCGGGGAGATCGCCATCCGCGGCGACAATCTCTTCAGCGGCTACTGGCGCGACGACGCGGCCACCGCGGCGGCGTATGTCGGCCCGTACTTCCGCTCCGGCGACCTCGCCGTCCGCGAGGCCGACGGCATGATCCGCATCGTCGGCCGCATCTCGGTCGACGTCATCAAGTGCCGCGGCTTCAAAATCGGTGCGGTCGAGATCGAGAACTGCCTGCAGGCTCATCCCCAGATCGCCGAGGTGGCGGTCGTCGGCGTGCCGCACGCCGACCTCGGTGAAGAGATCGTCGCCGTGGTCACGCCCGTCGCCGGCGCGCCTCTGCGCGCCGAGGACGTGCTGGAGTACGCTCGCACCCACCTGGCGGCGCACAAAGTGCCGCGGCGCGCCGTGCTGATGGACGAGATCCCGCGCACCGGACCCGGCAAATTCAAGAAGCGCGAGCTCATCGAGAGGCTGCGGCGCCGGCCGGAGGCTGACGCGGTGACCTGATCGAGAGGATGGGAGAATCGCCCCGTGAACCGTGAACAGTGAACCGTGGAAGGACGAATCGGGGATGATGGCGGCTGTCGTGAGATCCGCCGCTCAGTCCACGGTTCACGGCTCACGGTTCACGATCAGTGACAACTACGACCAAGGTCGTATACGCTCGAAGCCACTCCAGCCAATTCATACGTTCCCTCGATACAGCCGGGAGAGGTCCTGGCCGATGATTCGCAGCGCCCGGGGGAGCGTCATCGAGATGGGAAACGTCTTTCGTCCAAGTCGCAAGCAGAGCACCGCCGCGGCGGTCGGTCTGGCCGCGATCCTGGCGCTCGGTGGGTTCGTCGCGATCGGCAGCGCGCACCGGGCCGGCGAGCAGTTCCCCGGGTTCTTCGTCGATCCGGCTCTGAACATCTCTTTGTTGTCGCTGCCGGGCTGGCCGCGCACGGCGGCCGGCTGGCCGAGCGTCGTCACGCGCGCCGACGGAGTCGCGATCGAGAGCGCCGCACAGCTCTACGCGTTGGCGGAGAACGCCGCCCCAACGACACCGATCAACTACGAGACGTCGCGCCTCGGCATCGCCGGGCCACCGATCGTCACGCCGCCGCGTCAGATGTCGGGCTTCGAGCTAGCCGTGGTTCTCGCCGGCCTGCTGCTCAACGGCATCATTGCCTCCACCGTGGCGCTGCTGGTGTGGCGAAGTCAGCCGCCGAGCCGCGCGGCCGATGCGTTGTTGATCGCCGGCACCGCCATCGGCGTGTTCGCAATCACCGCGGTCAGCGCCGTCGGCGACGGAGCACTGGCACGGCTCAACATCCTCGCCCAGTGCCTGGCTGGGGCTGGTATCCTGCACCTCGCACTGGTGTTTCCGGCCGACGTCCTGCCGCGCGCCAAGTCGGCGGCGTTGTTCGCCGTGTACGCTCCCTTCGCCGCCCTCGCACTGGTCTATCAGCTCATCTGGCCCGATCCGTACGGCAGCGGCCTGCTCAACGGGGTCGCCACCGCAGCGATCATCGCGGTGTCGGCAGTCCTGATCCTCGGCATCTTGCTGCGCCTGTGGTCGCGCCGCGCCGTCGTCGTCAGGCGCCGCGCCGCGATCGCGACGAGCGGTATCGCCGGTGTCGCGCTCGTCACGGCGTCGTGGATCTCCGCGGCGGGACTCGACTGGCGCGCCATCCCCGCGGCGCTGCTGTCGGGCGGCTGGCTGATTCCGCTCGCCATCGGCGGCGCCATCGCGGCGCGCGACTTCTTCGCACTCGACCAGCGCCTGCGCGGCATCCTGACCTACGGCACGGCCATTCCGGCAATCGCACTCGCATACTGCGCCGCCCTGTACCTGATCGGACCGCACGCCGTCGCGACCGGCGCACCGGTCGCGATCACCCTGCCCTTCCTGGTGCTCAACCTGGCGATGATCGTCGCCGTGGCGCCGGTCATTCGCATCGCGCGGCACGCCGTCGACCGCCTCTTTTCGCCCGAGAGCTATTCGGTCGACCGCAACCTGGACAATCTGAAGCGCGGCCTTTCCGCCGCGCGGACGACACAGACGCTGGTCGGCAACACCGTCGAGGTTCTGCAGCGCACTCTGCGCCCGGCGCGACTCACCGTCTTCCTGCGCGGGCGCGGCGCCGGCTTCCCGGTCTACGCCTACGACGATCCGGAGGAGCGGCGCATCGCCGTTCCGACCGAGCTGGCCGACGTTCTGGACGACGGCGAGATCGCCTTCCGCCATCAGTGGGACGAGGGATGGCGCTCCGTGCCGCCGCGACTGCTCGACCGCTTCGACGCCGACCTGCTGGTACCGATCTCGCGCGCCGGCTCGTGCGTCGGCATGATCGCCCTCGCCGCCAAGCGCTCGGGGCGTCCGTACGACGGACGTGACATCGCCTTCGTCCGCGCCGCGTCGGACCAGATCGCGCTGGCGCTGCCCAACGCCGCGGCGCAGGACCGCCTCGAGATCTTGCAGGAGACGCTCGATCAGCTCACCGAGAACCTGCGGTTGCAGACGACCCGTACCGAAGCGCTGAAGCAGACCAACGCCGAGCTGTCGGAAGCGCTCGGTCGCCTGCGCGACGCCCATCACGAGCTGGCGGACAAACAGCGCGCCATCCTGCGCGCCGAGCACCTGACGGCGCTCGAAAGGCTCAGCGTCGCGCTCACCCAGGAGCTCAGCGGTCCGCTCGCCGCCGTTCTCGTCGCCTTGCGCGGTATCGGTCGCCTCGGCAAGGAACACGCCGAGCCGATCCACACACCCGATCGCCAGCGCATGGCCATCGAACAGATGATGGCGCACGCCGACAGCGGCGCCGCCTGGCTGGAACGCGCCATTTCCTATCTGCGCAGCTTCCAGGGACTCGGTACCGCCGAGAGTGGCGCCGGCGATCGCTTCGCCGTGCGCGATGCGTTCAGCGAGGCGCTGCAACTGCTGCGGCCGCGCCTGCGCGAGTCGGGCTGCGAGCTCGACTACACGGAGTCGCCCGAAGCGCTCGAGCTGTACGGTAGCCGCCAGCGCTTCGTGTTGGTGCTGGTCGACCTGATCGGCGCCGCGATTCAGGCTTACGGCGAGAGCAAGATCGGAGACGGCCGCATCGAAGTGCGCGCCGAGCTGACGGCCCAGGACATATGCGTAAGCGTCGTCGACTGGGCGAACGGCCTGGCCACCGCGGCGATCCCGCAACTTCTCGATCAGCTCGCCAGCGACGAGCTGATCGGCAACCGGCGCGGCTTGTGGATCGCCAAGAACCTCGTCGAAGAGGGTTTCGGCGGCACACTCGAGGTTTCGACCAACGACGCCATGACGTGCTTCACCGCAGTGCTGCCCCACCGCTTCGGCAAGCGCGCCTCGATGGGAGCACCCCCCTCGCTTCGCCTAGCAGCCAGTTGAGAAACAGCCGCCTACTGCGGGCGGCTCGTTTTCGTCAGCTCTGCGTTGCCGAATCCTCAACAAAAGTCTCGACTTTGCTTCCGGTTCGGCGCCTTGATCTGACGAAAACCGCTCGCCCTCGCTACGGCGCCTGTTTCTCAACTGACTGCTGGCCGCCAACGACTGAGGGACGGCGAGCGTCAGACTGCCGTCGGATGCACCGCGTCGGCGCGTTCGCGATTGTAGAACGCCAGCGCCGCCGACAGCCGGTTCTTCACCGACAGCTTGGCGAAGATGCGGGTCAGATGAGTCTTGACCGTCGGCTCGCTGATGCAGAGGCGCTGCGCGATCTCCTGATTGCTGATCCCCTGCGCAACACACGCCAGCACTTCCCGCTCGCGCCGTGTCAGCGACGCGAGACCGCTCTCACCCCGCCCCTCGGCGACGTGCGCCGAGCGTTGGAAGACGTCGAACACCTTGCGCGGCAGCGACGGATCCACCCAGATGCCGCCGGCAGCGACGGTGCGCACGGCCTCCGCGACGGCGCTGAGCTGCGTCGACTTGAGAATGTAGCCACTGGCACCGCCGTCGGTCGCCTGGCGCGCCACTTCGAGACTCGCCGTGCCGGACAGAACGATCACGAAGGTGCTCTCGCTGCACTCGCGCAGGTCGCCGACCAGCCGGCTGAAGCTCTTCACCAGCGGCATCTTGTAGTCGAGCAGAAGGACGTCGGGTCGCAGGCGCGCCGTCACCGCGCGCACGTCCTCGGCGTCGGCCGCCTCGCCGACGATCTGGAACTCACCGCCGCGCGGCAGGGCGATACTGAGCATCTCGCGGAACATCTCGTGGTCATCGGCTACGACGATTCGTATCATTCAGAGCGTCTCCCGCCCCGAGCAAGACCAAGATTCATTCCAACGGGTGAAACCTACGACCTCAGTACGATCCCCTGACGCCTGCCATTGGCAGATGCGTTACGACAGCGTCAGGTCGTCGAACCCCGGCCACCCCGCCTCGCAGACCTCGCACGGCGCAAACCGAACCACCGGCGATCTCGCACGTTTCTGTCACTTTTTCGCCGATGATCCATCAGGGCGCACATCATCGCCGCGTCAGCCCCATCAAAGCAGCCCTGTCGTTGAAACAAACTTGCTTGGCACAAGCGTTGCTTTGAATGTCAAGCAGCCGTGGTTGATGTGGGCACCTCCGTTGGGTTGGGATGCGGCGAGGTTGTGTAGGAGGTGCGGTTGGATGTGGCTTGTGGCTTGGGTGATGGAGGCCGGTGACCGCTTGTCACCGGCCTTCATTCTTCTGCGGCCCTCATTGCTCTGATCACGCCCGCGCCAACCTCCGCGCGCTTGCAACCATAAGTGCGCCCTGTTTGGATCCCGCCGATGCGAGCTCGGTACCTCTCCCGGCAACGGTCTATCTCGGCATTGCTCCTCGCGCTCGCGGTCGGCGCACCGCCGGCGACGGCCGCGACGCCCGCCACTCCAGTGACGCCGTCGTTCTCTCCGGCCCCGACCATCCCGCCGTCGACTGCCGCCATGGTCAACGGAGTGACGATCGAACGCGATGCCGTTCAGCAGCTCGTCAAAGGATTGGCGCGCGCCGAAGCCAGCCCGCCGGACTCGGCCCGCATCGGTGAGCTGACGACCGCCGCCCTCGAGTCGCTGATCGATCTCGAGCTGCTCTACCAGGAGGCGGTGCGGCGCAAGATCCAGCTCGCCGACAGCGAGGTGGAGCGCCAGGTCGCCGAGGTACGCCGGCATTTTGAGTCCGAGGAAAAGTTCGCGGCGGCGCTGGCAAGCCGCGGCATGACGCCCGCCGACCTGCGGCTCGACACCCGCCGCACGCTGATGGCCGAGCGCCTGCTACAGGCGACCGTCTGGCGCGACCTGCGCGTCAGCACCGAAGAAGTCACCAAGTTCTACGAGGAGAACCGCGCCGAGTTGGGCAAGCCGCTCGACGATCTCGACGGGTCGATCGCGCGCATGCTGCTGGACGACAAGAAGGCGGTGCGGCGCGCCGAGCTGGTCGCCGAGCTGCGCAAGCGAGCGGCGATCGTGCGCTTGCCGCCCTACGGCAGCGGCGATGCGGGCCGTCGCAAGGTCACTCCCGGAGCGAAAGATTCGAAGCGCGTCGAACCGACGCCGGGGCGGTGAGAAGGCGCGGGATCGGCGGATCGCGCGAACGCGGTACCGCCGATCCCGCTTGGGGAGGGAGGTCCTGCGATCAGCCGAGCAGCGTGCGATTGCGCCGCACGACCCGACCGGTCCGCATCATGTGGTCGATCACGGCGACGACCTCATCGTCGCTGCGACACGTGTCCTGCACGGCGCGGAAGATCTCGAGAATGGTCAGCTTTTTCGTCGTCCTCATGGCAATTACCCCCAACGTCTACGGCAACGACGGCGCCCGATGCCCCGGCTTTGCCCGTTCAAGCTCTCCGCTTCCTAGGCACAGCAGGGAGCGTGCCAAACCGAGCCGGGACTTTACGGCCAGACGATTTGCTCCGGCACTCGTCATGTCCGGTTGCAAGCATTGTACGACGGCGCTGTGGAGCGTCACATTTTCGGCGAATTGCGGCGTGCGACGGGGTGCAGTGACCGCGCCAGCGCGCGACTGCCAATTCTCCCCGTACACGTACTCGTACACGTACCCGTACGCGATCAAAGGCGTCGGATTCTTTGCAGAAACGCCGTGTACGAGTACGTGTAGGAGTACGTGTACGGGTTCCGAATCGTCGGTTGTGAGTTATCGCTTCGCGACCAGCGCTTCGATCTCGGTCAGGCGGCGCAGCACTCGGTCCGTCGCCGCGACCATGAAGTCGGTCAGGCCGCGACGGCGCGCCGCGTCGTCGAGGTCGCTCGCTTGCAGCTCATGCTCCAGCCGCGTCGCCGCGGCGGCAAGCTCGGCTTCGTCGCGATCCCACTCGACGCGCACCAGCGGCCCGCGGCGCCGCCAGTCCTTCTTGACCGACTCGAGTAGGCGGCTAAAACTCCACCAAGCCGAAGCGGCCTCGGCGGCGGCACCGCCCCGGGTCAGTACATCCGGCAGCTCGCCCTCAATGTAGAGCGGCACGAAGATACCAAGACAGGGTGGACCGAGGCAGGCGGCGAAGCGGATCGGCAGTCGCTCGTCGGTGGGAACGGACACGACCGCAGCGGCCGTCGTGGCACCGATCGGATCGGCGTGCATGCACACCGAAAGGTAGCGCTCGTCCTCCGGCGCGTAGCGCGGCTCGTAGACCGGGCCGTGGTAGTGATCGCGCAGGGCACGCCGCATCGTCGCTTCGGACAGGGCGCCCTGCTCAGCGGCGAGCATCTCGCACGTGCGGCGATAGCGACCGCTCGAAAACGTCGGTGGCACCCACGAAGTGTCGCGATAGGCGGCCGCGAAATCGAAGCGCGCTGATCCGGCCGGCCACCAACCCGACGTTTGCGCGTACTCCACCGCGTCGGGTGACAGCGCGTCCCAATCGCTGCCGATCGTCAAATGATTGGTCGCGCTGCCCGTCGTTTCGATGCGCCGCATCACCCAACGACGGTCGGATGTTTCGATCAGATACGCGCGCGCGCGATCCGCGATCAGGAACGAGCTGTGGTACGGAAAATCGGCATCGTGGTAGCCGGAGCCGCCCTGCCCGTAGCGCTCGACGAGCTCACAGATGACACCCGCCGCGGCCTCGGCACTGGCGGCGCGCTCGAGCGCCAGGCGCACCAGATCCATGCCGATCAGCTTCTCGCCCTGCGGCTTGTCGCGCGTGAAGACCGTGTGATTGCCGACCACGACGCCGGCTTCGTTGACGCCGTGCTCGAGACCCCAAAGCCAGAACGGCCGCGACCCCAACACCCGCAGCGTCTCGCCGACCTGCGGGATCTCGATGTACTGACAGCGCACGACGGAACCGGGCGCGTGCAGCGCAGCAGGAAACAGCGCCAGCGGCTGACACTCGAGCGCCGGCCGGTCGCTGTTCTTGGCGAACAGCACCGTCCCGTCGGCAGTAGCATTGCCGAGTGCGACCAACGAGTCACAAGACACGCGCGGACTCATCATGATGGGAACCGATAACATGTATTTCGATCTTTCGAGCGCATGGATCGCGCTCATGCGATCCATGCGATGCACGCCTGGAGACGACGGGTCGGCAAGTAGGCGTCGACATCCTCGCCGGTGTTCTTGTCGATCAGCGCGCTGCCCAGCGGCGACGTCGGCGTCAGCACCTGAACGGCGACACCATCGACGGCGAGCTTTTCGCCGCCGCCGCATGGCGCGAGAAAATAGATCACCTCGTCGCCGTCCGCGTCCTCGAGACCGAGCAGCGCACCGATTGCGACCGAGTCGTCCGGCGAGAAGACGCGCGCCTCCATCGAGCCAACGGCCGCGATGTCGTTGCGCAGAGTCTCGACCCTCTCGGCCAGGCCGCGCGCAAGGTAGGTGGCCTCGATCGCCCGGGTGTCCTTCGGATCCTCCTGCCGAGTCTCCTCGTGCACGGCCCCCGACTGAGCCGCGCCCTGCGCCGCGGTGAGCGCACTCAGCCTCTCGCGCAATCGTGCGCGCAGCTCGGCGATGACCTTCTTCTTGTCGACGACTGCCTCCATCACCCCAAACATCTCACCCGCCCGCATGCCCCTGACAACCCCCGTGCTGTCCGCCAGCGAGTTCCATAGAAAGCCGCATCGGTTCGGTCGATCATGCGCACTCCGGATGATAGTCTACGCGCCATGGATCGGGCGCTTGCTACCACACGAAAGACGACACTGGCGGACACAGATCCGTCATTCGAGCAGGAGCTGCGAGCGAAAACGACACCCGCGCAGAGGTTCGCCGAGACATGGAAGCTGAGTGAGGAAATCTGGCGCCTGAAGGGCTGGGATCCTGGTGAACGAAGACTTTCTCGATCTGTTGCGCGAGTTGTGCGCAGCTGAAGCGCGCTTCCTGATCGTCGGCGCCTATGCAGTTTCGGTTCACGCGGAGCCGCGCGCGACCGGCGATCTCGATGTATGGGTCGACGCCTCTCCCGAGAATGCCGAACGAGTCCACGCGGCGCTGCGCGCATTCGGAGCACCAATGTCCGACCTCACGGTCGGCGACCTATCGTCTCCGAATCTGGTCTTCCAGATAGGATTGCCGCCGCGTCGAATCGATATTCTCACATCGATCACAGGCGTCGAGTTCAGTAACGCCTGGAAGAACCGCAGCACGACGACTTACGGCGACGCGACCGTGCCGTTGATCGGCCTCGAAGAGCTGATCGCCAACAAGCAAAGCCTCGGCCGCCCCAAAGATCTTCTCGACCTGGATCTTCTGCGCAAATTTCAAGCTTCGTAGGTCCCGCCGAGAGCGCGTTAGTCAAGGAGGCGGACCAGGCTTGCCACCTGGTCGGCGAGAACCTGCTCGTGTCCGGTGAAGAAGTGGTCGACGCCGGGCAGCACGGCCGCGTGAACGTTGGGCTCGAGCGAATCGGCCGCGGCTTCGAACGCAACGACCGGACAGAACTGGTCTCTGTCGCCGGTGATCAGCAAGACCGGCTTGTCGGTTCGCCGGCGCTCGGCGCGCCCATCGAAAGGCAGCACCGCGAACGGCGGTGCCACCGCCAACACCGCCGCGACGTCATCGCGCGCCAAGCCGAGGTCGAGGGCGATGGCAGCCCCGAACGAATAGCCACCGAGCAGCAGGCGCGCACCCGGACAGTGGGCCGCAAGCGCATCGAGCGCCGCCCCGGCGTCTGCGCGCTCGCCGATTCCGTCCGCGAACGCGCCGCCGCTGCCGCCGACGCCGCGAAAGTTGAAGCGTAACGTCGCCCAGCCGCGCGCCGCCAGCGCGCCGACCACCGCGGTGACCACCGAGTTGTCCATGTCACCGCCGTACTGCGGATGCGGATGACAGAACACGACCGCGCTGGCCGGTTCGGCCGGGACAAACACGCGACCTTCGAGAACGGCACCGCTCGAGACAAAGGAGAGATCCTGCTCCACGAAGGTCATCACCGCAGTTGCATAGTTCCACGCTGCCGAGACGACAACCTCAAGCGCCGACATTCTCGAAATCGAAATCCAAATCGAAATCGAAATCGAAATCGGACGCTGCCCTCCGATCCCTAACTCACGGAATCAAGCAAGAGTGAATGCTCGCCTCGCCCGGCGCCGTCCCCTTCAACGTCTGGATCGCCAACTCGGCGTCTTCGAGCGCGAAGTCGTGGGTGTGCATCCGCTCGACCGGCACCTTGCCGGACTCGATGAGACGGATCGCCGAGCGGTAGGCGCGGCTGGTGACGCCGAAGGCGCCGATCACGGTGATCTCCTTGACGACGATCAGATCGCTGACGAAGTCGGGCACCTGCTTGAAGCCTTTGACGCCGGCCAGCACTACTCGCCCGCCCGGCGCCGCGTAGTGCAGCGCCTCGGCGACCGGCTCGGTGGCATAGGACGATACCTCGACGACGACGTCGGCGCCGCGACCGCCGGTCAGCTCCTTCACCCGGCGCCGCGCGTTCTCCTGCTCGACGTCGATGACGTGGTCGGCGCCGAGCTCGACGGCGAGTCGCAACTTGTCGGCGTCGCGGCTCAAGCCGGTGACGATGATCGAGTCGGCGCCGGCGGCGCGCGCGGCGACGACGCTGGCGAGGCCGCGCTGCCCGGGGCCGAGGATCAACACCGTGTCGCCCGGTCCGGTGCGCGGCAGCTCGACCGCCCAGCGAAAGCCGGCGCCGAGCGGGTTGAAGAGCACCGCCGTCTGCGCCGGCAGGTCGGCGCGCACCTTGTGCACGATCGAGCGCGGGTCGAGGTACATGTAGTCGGCGTACGCGCCCCACAATCCCGGCTCGCGCGTCAGCGGAATGTACGCGTAGCCGGAAAGGCCGCCGTCGCCGCCGCGACAGATCTGGTAGCGACCGCCGCGACACTCCAGGCAATGCCCGCACGGCAACATCACCTCGACGGCGACCCGATCACCGAGGTCGACACCCCAGCGGCGCGCCGCGCGATCGCCGATCGCCGCGATGACGCCGAGCGGCTCGTGTCCGGGAATCACCGGATAGGGAACCGGCAGGATACCGTCGTACTGCTCGGCATCGCTGCCGCAGATGCCGCACGCCTCGACCCGAAGCAGCGCACTGTCGGCGTCGATCTCCGGCACCGGCAACTCGCGCAACTCGAGTTGCTTTGGTCCGGTCTGCACTATGGCCCGCGATTTCATCGACGTCACTGCTAACCCGGATCGGCGTCCAATTGCACACGGCGGGGATCCGGGAGTGAGGATTGGCGGTCGGTGCAGCGATCGGACGAGCCGAAGGCCCGTGCACCACAACCACTCAACGGAGATTGGTTAGAGTCGACGTGGCCCGGGACGCCGTGACGGCGCATCCGCAAGTTAAAAAGTGAAGAAGGTCCCCTAGTGAGCGAAGCGAACGACCGCGCCAACTGCGAAGCGCGACGACTGCACAGATCAGGGCGACACCGAGAAACCCACCACCCATCAAGAGACCGCTCGCGACATAGTTCGCTTTGCGTTCGTACGCCCACCCGCCGTGGCCCACCATCGACTCCGAACCGAAACGGTAATCCGCAACCTGCTCTTGCGACGCAAGAAAACCAACCCAGAGTGACTCACCGACGATGACGCTAGCCGCCAAAACGACGGCTACTAACGCGAGCGTGGCTGCGAGGAACTTCATATCCAAAGCGCCGAACGTCCTT
>CADEER010000120.1:12767-15388 GCA_902826395.1 uncultured bacterium | reverse complement strand
CAGCGAGATCTTCCCCAGCTTCGCCTGGATCCTCGAAGCGGCCGACGGGGTTCACCCTTTGACCGAAGAGGTGGAGATCGACTTCACGATCGCAGCGCCGATCAGCGCTGGTGCATCGGTGCGGCTCGCGGGTCGGACTCTCGATGCGGCGGGCGAATCGGCGTCGCTGGGGCCGTTTGAAAACAGCCCGGATGCACACGTGCATCCGGAGTGGCGGCTGCTGTTGCCGAACGGTGTCACCGGGCAATATCAGGTTTCGTTCCGGCTGTCGGCCGACGGCTTCACCGATTCGCCGATCTATACGCTGCTGATCACCAACCAGGCGCCGGCCGCGACGCCGACAGCGACGACGGAGGCCACGGTCGAGCCGACCTCCGAAACGACCGCGATACCGACCGCTACTGCGGAGCCCACTGCCGAGTCGACGCCGACCGCTACCTCCTCCGAACCCGCGGCGACCGACACTCCCGAGCCGACAGCGACCTCTGCGGCGCCGGCGACCAACACGCCGCTGCCGACCGCCACCGCGACCCACACCGCCACCTCGACGCGCACGCACACCTTTCCGGTGCCAGCCTGTCCGGGGGACTGCGACGGGAACGGCACCGTCTCGATCGCCGAGCTGATCCGCGCCGTCGGACTGGCGACCGGCGGCGGCACCGAAGGTTGTGAGGCGGCCGACGCCAACGGCGACGGCGCGATCGTGATCAGTGAGCTGATCCGCGCCGTGCGCTCGGCGCTGGACGGCTGTGGCGGGTGATGATCGACGCCCTGCCACGCCGCCGGCGCGAGGTCGCGCCGGCCAATCTGTCCTGGCTCGTGCAACTGCGCTGGGGCGCGATCGCCGGCCAGCTCGCGGCGATCGCGGTGGTGATCCTGTGGATGGGGGTCGCTCTGCCGTGGCCGTGGTTGTTGCTGGTGATCGGTGCGGAGGCGGCGAGCAACGCGTTGCTGGCGCGCTGGGCGCGCACGACGCGCAGCACCGAGTCGTGGTCGGTGGGGATGGTGCTGGTTTTCGACGTCGTCCTCTTCACCATCCTGCTGCTGCTCACCGGCGGCTCGTACAATCCGTTCAGCTTTCTCTATCTCGTGTACATCACCCTCGCTGCGGTCGTGCTGTCGCCGGGATGGTCGTGGACCCTGGCGGTGTTCTCGCTCACCTGCTTCTGGGTCCTCTTCCTGCTCGACCCCGCCGCCGACCACGGTCCGCACGCCGGCCATCTGCAGAGCCACCTCGAGGGCATGTGGTTCGCCTTCGCCGTCGCGGCGGCGTTCATCGTCTACTTCGTCCAGCGCGTGCGCGGCGTCCTTGCGGCGCGCGAGGCGGAGCTGGCGCGAGCGCGCGATCTGACGGCGCGCCACGAGAAGCTGTCGTCGCTGGCGACGCTGGCGGCGGGCGCGGCGCACCAGCTCGCTACACCGCTGTCGACGATCGCCGTGATCTCCAAAGAGCTGGAGCGCGAGTTGGCGCGTGGTGGGACTGAGAACGGCGCCATCGACGACGTGCAGACCATCCGTGAACAGGTCGAGCGCTGCCGGACGATCCTGTCGCAGATGGCGACCGACGCGGGGCAGAGCAAGGGCGAGGCCCTGCGCAGCGCCGGCGCGCAAGAGCTGATCGACGCCGTCCTCGACGGACTCGAGGGAGCGGAGCGCGTCGATGTCGGCATCGGCGCGGCAGTGAGCGAGCGCCGATTGCGCGTTCCTTTTCGCTCGGTCGTGCAGTGCATGCGGGCGGTGATCAAGAACGCGCTCGAGGCGTCGGCAGTGGTCGACGGCCGCGTCGCGGTGACCATCGGTCTCGACGGCGACTGGCGGTTCGACGTCCGCGACGCCGGTCCCGGCATTGCCGCCGACGTGCTCGATCGGGTCGGCGAGCCGTTCTTCACCACCAAGGGGCCGGACCGCGGCATGGGGCTCGGCGTATTCCTGGCGCGGGCGCTGGTCGAGCGCCTCGGCGGCCGCTTCGCGATGGAGTCCGAGCCGGGACGCGGCACGGTCGTCTCGATGTGGATCCCCGAGCAGCCTGCGACAAACGGTCGCGCCGTCTCCAATCGCGAGCGCGCATCGGCTTGAGTCGGCGCCGTGGTGGAGAATTCTGCGAGCGGCGGCGGTGTGGCATCGATCCTGATCGTCGACGACGATCGCGTCTTGCGCGACAGCCTGGTCCGGGCATTCGCCAAGCGCGGCTATGAGGCACGCGGCGCCGAGTCGTACGACGAGGCGGTCGAACTGGCGACGCAGCGCGCACCGCGGCTCGCGGTCGTCGACCTGCGCATGCCGGGGCCGTCCGGGCTCGATGTCGTGCGCTACCTGGCGCGTCTCGACCCGTCGATCAAGATCGTCGTCCTCACCGGCTACAGCAGCGTCGCGACGGCGCTCGAGGCGATCCGGCTCGGAGCGACCAACTACCTGCCGAAGCCCGCCGACGTACAGGAGATCCTGGCGGCGTTCGATCCCGAAAGCCGCCCCGAGCCCGCCGATGCGGATCTGGCGGCGCCGTCGCTGGCGCGCGCCGAATGGGAACACATCAACCGTGTCCTCGCCGACTGCGACGGCAACATCTCGGAAGCGGCGCGCCGCCTCGGCCTGCACCGCCGCTCCCTACAGCGCAAGCTGCA
>CADEER010000120.1:0-12667 GCA_902826395.1 uncultured bacterium | reverse complement strand
CGGAAGCGGCGCGCCGCCTCGGCCTGCACCGCCGCTCCCTACAGCGCAAGCTGCAAAAGCGACCGCCCCGCGACTGAATTCACCACAGAGGCACAGAGGACACAGAGATCTCGGTGCCTGAACGGGCAGCGTGCTCGCTCGCGTGAAACCTTCCTGAAGGATCGATTCAGTTTTTGAAAGAACGCTTCGCGAGTAATCCGCTGTTTACGTTTCGAACTGCGAGATCTCTGTGTCCTCTGTGCCTCTGTGGTGAATCTTTTTATCCGACCAGCCGCAGGTCGCGGTGTGCTTGTGTGAGGCGCTGGCGGATGGGCAGGTCGTATGGGCAGGCGGCTTCGCACGGGGCCGGGCAGGAGGCGCATTGGCTCGCGTTGTGCTCGGCGGGGACGCGCGCGTAGTCGCTCATCGCGATCTTCTCCTGGCCGTAGCTGCGGGCGTACATCTGGTAGCGCAGGATGTCGTCGATCGGCACGTCGTTGGGACAGGAGTCGAGGCATTCGCCGCAGCCGGGACGGCAGTAATGGCTGGCAATCTGTTGGTCGTAGCGCTCGAGCAGCGCCACGTCCTCGTCGGTGAGCGGCTGCCCGGAGGCGTGCAGATATTCGTCGATCTGGTCGAGGCGGTTCATCGTCACCACCAGACCGCTCATGTTCTGGTTGGACAGCACCCATTTGAACGCCGCCTGCGGGAACGACTGGCGCTCGCTCGGTGTGAAGTCGGAGAGCTGTGTGTGGTAGGCGCCCTTCAGCGTCTTCATGGCGACGACGCCCATGCCGCGCTGGTGTGCATCGGCGAAGATCTCGGGCAGTTGCGGCCAGTTGTGGAAGTTGTAGGCGACCATGATCATGTCGAAGCGGCCGCTGTCGACGGCGGTGCGCATCACCTTCTCGAGGTCGGGCGTGTGGCTGGAGACGCCGAGAAAGCGCACCTTGCCGTCCTTCTTCAGGCGGTCGGAGGCTTCGTGGAAGGTCGGAGCCATCAGTCGATCGACGTCGTTGACGGCGTGGATCAGCGCGACGTCGAGATAGTCGGTGCCGATGCGCTGCAGGCTGTCCTCGACGGAGCGAACGATCTCGTCGGTCGGCGTGTCCTTGTCGAGGTGGCCGCTCGGCGAGCAGAATTTCGACGCGATGAACAACTCGTCGCGCTTGAAATCGCGGATCGCTTCGCCGAGCGAACGCTCGGAAGCCGTGTCCGAGTAGTCGGGTGAGGTGTCGAAGTAGTTGATGCCGCGTTCGATCGCCCTTCGCACGACGGCGGGGTCGTTGAGGCCCGATGTGCCGAACGAGATGTCGGACATCTTGAATCCGCTGTTGCCGAAGGATCGGTACGCTTGCACGCGCGATTCCTTCCAATCGCCGGGGATCGGCCCCTCGTGTTCGGGCGCGTCGCGCAGCAGGAAGAGCTGGCTGCCGTACTTGCAGGCGGCGACGGTACCGGCGACCCCGACGGCGCCGCCGCCGGCAAGCAGAGCTCGTCGCGTCCAGCCCTTGTTCGATTCCGACATCCCACGCCCTCCTTGCCGGCGAGAATACGCGCATCGCGGAGATGCGGCAAAGGCTGATTCGGCGTGATGCGCAACTGGAGACCCAGCGTCTCATCTCACCTGACCGCGGAGGAGCGGACGCGATTGTTGCTTGTGAACCGTGAACGGTGAACCGTGGGCGGTATTCAGTGCCGGGGCTTCGCTCCACGGTTCACCGTTCACGGTTCACTGTTTGACGTGCAGGACGCCTCCCGGTCCCACCACCTGGTCGCGCACAGTTGAACAGGGCATCGCGACACGCCGGGAGTCATCTTGACTGACCGCACATCGAGGCACAGACTCGTCGCCATGCCTTGTCATTCCTGCGGTGCCGAGCTGCTGCCGGGCAAGGAGTTCTGTCATCAGTGCGGCACGCCCGTACAGCGCCGATGCACGTCGTGCGGCTCGGTCCTGTCTGGACAGTTTCGCTTCTGCCCGGATTGCGGCACGCCGGTCCCCGGCGCCGGATCGGCGAGCAACGGCCCCGGCGCCAAGCAGCAGGCGCCACCGACGTCGGGCAACGGCGCCGACGACGGCATGAAGCGATTCACGCGCGCCATGCCGGCGCGCATGGCGGAGAAGATCTCTGCCACCGCCGGCTCGATTCGCGGCGAGCGCAAGGTGGTCACCGTGTTGTTCTGCGATCTCGCAGGTTCCACCGCGGTGGCGGAGAAGATGGATCCCGAGGAGTACCGCGAGCTGCTCGACGAGTATCTCGAGATCGCGTTTCGCGAGATCTACCGCTTCGAGGGAATCGTCAACCAGCTCGCCGGCGACGGGTTGATGGCGCTGTTCGGCGCTCCCATCGCGCACGAGGACGATCCGCAGCGAGCGATCTGGGCGGCGCTGGCGATTCGCGACGCCATGGTCGTCTTCAACGACAAGCTGCGGCGCGAGCGCGGCATCGAGCTGCCGGCGCGCATCGGCATCAACACCGGCCCAGTGGTCGCGGGTTCGGTCGGCAACGACCTGAAGATGGACTACACGGCGATCGGCGACACGACCAATCTGGCGGCGCGGCTCGAATCGCTGGCGGCGCCGGGCAGTGTATTGATAAGCGACGAGACGGAGCGGCTGACGCGCGCCTTCTTCCGCATGCGCGCCGCCGGACCGTTTCACGTGAAGGGCAAGACGGGTGAGATCGCCGCCTTCGAGGTGATCGAGAAGATCGCGGCTGCCGATCCGATGGCGGTGGCGGCGCGGCGCGGCATGACACCACTGGTCGGGCGCGCGGCGGAGCTCGAGCAGATGCGCGACTGCTTCGGGCGTCTGCAGGGCGGCCTGCCGCAGCTCCTCCATCTCCTCGGCGACGCCGGCAGCGGCAAATCGCGATTGATCTACGAGTTCCGCGAAGGTCTGGCCGCGGGTGCCGCGACCTTCCTCGAGACGCGCTGCTCGGCGCTGCATCAGCTCGAGCCGTATTATCCGTTCATCCAGATGCTGCGCATGTACTTCCAGCTCGACAGCGACGAGCCGCACGAAGTCATCGACGCGCGGATCGAAGAGAAGACCGGCACCGGCCTCGACGACATCAAGCGCGACTTCCCACACCTCTGTCGCCTGCTGTCGATCAACGGCACCGACGCCGCCGAGATCCCCGGCGACGAGCTGCGCCAGGAGATCGCCCGTGCACTTGGCAATCTGCTGCACCGCGAGGCGCGCCGCGCGCCCGTCGTGGTCGTGTTCGAGGACATGCAGTGGGCCGATGAGCAGTCGCGCGAGCTGCTCGCGCACGCGCTGTCGAAGGTCACGCGCGAGGCGGCGATGGTGATCGTCAGCTCGCGGCCCGACGAGTTCTTCAGTTGGCGAACCCGCGCCGCGGTGACGCAGATCCACCTACGCCCGTTGTCGGCCGACGCGATGACCGGCATCATGCGCAGCATCGTCGGCGGCAAGCTGCCGGCCGATCTCGAGGAGCGCATTCGCGACCGCGCCGAGGGTAGCCCGTTCTTCGTCGAAGAGATCACCCGATCGCTTGTCGAGCGCGGCTTCCTGCGCTGCGGGCCCGAGGGCTGTGAGCCGGCGGCGGAGCTGGCGCACCTGACGATTCCCGGCTCGGTGCGGGAGGTCCTGGCGGCGCGCCTCGACGGTCTCGACCCGGTCGCCAAGCGGGTCGTCCAGCTCGGCGCGGTGCTCGGGCGTCAGTTCCGCCGCGTCGACATCGAGCATCTGATGGAAGGAGAGGACCCGCTCGGCTCGGCGATCGAACGCTTGCTCGATCGCGGCGTCGTGCATCTGACCGCCGGGGTGCGCGTCGAGGAGCTCCGCTTCGGCGAGAGCCTGACGCAGGAGGTCGCCTACGAGAGTCTGTTGCTCAAGGAGCGGCGTGTGCTGCACGAGCGCATCGGCGCCATGCTCGAGGCGCGCGGCGCGCGTCCCAATTTGGTGGCGCACCACTTCGCCCGCAGCGACAACGTGACCAAGGCGATCGACACCCTGCTGGCCGCCGCCAAGGACGCCGAGCAGCTTCCGGCGTATCGCTCGGCCCTCGACTTGTATCGACGCGCCTGGGAGATCACCGAGTCGACGTCACCGGAAGGAAACGCCGAAGCAGAGGCACGGCTGCTGCAGTCGGCCCTGGGCTACTGTCGCGTCGCGGTTTTGTACGCCAGCTCGGAGGATCCGTTGGCGCGCCGCGCCGCGGAGCTCTGCATTGCGACCGCGACGACGACCGGCGATCAGACCTCGCTGGGATTGGCGAAGACCTATCTCGGGATGATCATGATGACGGCGCCGGCCGAGTTCTCGCAGGGCTTGAGCTACGTCGAGGCCGGCGTCGAGTCGGCACGGCGCGCCGGCGACGAAGCGCTGGCGATCAGCTCGTCGCGCGCTCTGGCGTGGAACTATCTGCTCGACGGACGATTTGCCCAGAGCCTGCAGACGCTCGACTGGGTAATCGAGCAATTGACCCTGCGCGGGGAGGCGGAGAAGCCGGCCGACATCTATCTGTCGGCGCGCATGATGCGACAGCAGGCGCGCTTCTTCTCCGATGAGCTCGGGCCGGCGCTCGAGGAGTCGCTGGAGACGGAGCGTCTCGCCCAGCGGGTCAACAACCGCACCGTCGGCAGCTCGACGCGCGGGTTGATCAGCTATGCCCAGTTCGTCCGCGGCGAGTACGAACAGGCGCGCGAATCGGCGGAGCAGAGCATGGCGATCGCCGAGGAGATCGGCGTCGAGTGGAGCATGTACCGCTCGTCGATTCTCGCCGTCGCCTCGCACGTCGAGATCGAAGGAACGCCTCCCGACGCCCGCCTCATGGAGATGGCGGAACACGGCGCGGCGATGGGCAGCAACATGGTGCTGAGCATCCTGCCGCTGGTAGAGGCGCTGCTGGCGCTGCTCAAGTTCCGCCGCGCCGAGGCGCTGGCGCGCCAGGCGGTCGAGAAGTCGGCCGGCCGGCTGCGCCTGATGTTTTCCAAGGCCGCCCTCGGCGACGCGACTCTTCGCCTCGGCGAGAGCTACTGGCCGGAGAGCGAGAGCTGCTTTCGCGAAGCACTCCGCCTCGGCGACGAGATCGGCTCGATCGTTGGCCAGGCGGCGAGTCTCAACGGCCTTGGCAAGATCGCCTTCGTGCGCGGCGATCGCGAAGGAGCCGCGGCGTACTTCGAGCGCGCCATGCAGATCAGCCGGGCCGGCGGCATCGGCCGCTACGCCGCGCGCGCCGAGCGGCTGCTGCAGGAAGCGCGCGAAGTCGCCAGCGCCAGCGCGCCGGCGGCCTGAGCACCCGCGCCGGCGCGGCGCGCCTCTTCTCGCGCCGCCGCTCCCGTGCACGTACACGTACTCGTACACGTACACGGAGATGCCGCCATCGAGTACGTGTACGAGTACGTGTACGTATAGGATGCCGTGCGATGAACGCGTGCGTTGCTGATTGGATGCGGAGGGCGCGATGAGCATTCCCACTTCGGCGGATGAAATCTCCGTCGACTGGTTGGCGGCAGCGCTGTCGGATTCGCTGCCCGGGATCCCTATTCGGTCGGTCGAAGTAGTCGACTGGAACGCCGGCACCACCGGCCGAGCACGCTTGCGCATCGGCTACGGCGCCGGCGAAGCCGGTCCGTCATCGATGTTCATCAAGCTGCCACCCGCCGACGAGCTGCAGAAGATGATGGTGCAGGTGACCGGCATGGGTCGCCGCGAGGTGCTGTTCTACACGCACCTGGCGGGCGAGGTCCCGGTGCGCTGCCCGCGGCCGTACTACGCCGCCGCCAACGCCGACGGCTCCGAATACCTCATGCTCCTCGAGGATCTCGCGGCGAGCGATTGCGATTTTCCGACGCTGCACGGCGGCTGCACGGCCGACTACGCGCGCCGTGTCGTCGCCGAGCTGGCGCGCTTGCACGCGCGTTATTGGAACAGCCCGCGTTTCACCGGCGATCTGGATTGGATCGACCCGCCGATGCGGCACGAGATCGGCCCGCAACTGGTCGGCCAAGCGCTCGGGCAACACGGCGCCGAGATGCCGGAAGAGTTCCGCGCCATGGCCCGCCTGTACATCGACCGCACCGATGCCATCTGCGACCTGTGGGAGCAGGGCGTGCCGACGCTCTGTCACGGCGACTGTCACATCGGCAACCACTTCGTCACCGCCGGCTCACCGGGCTTCCTCGACTGGGCATGCGTCTACCGCTGCCCCGGCATGCGCGACGTCAGCTACTTCTTCACCAACTCGGTGCCGACCGACCTGCGCCGCAGCGAAGAGCGCGATCTGGTGCAGCGCTACCGCGACGCGCTCGAAGCGGCCGGCGTCGCGCCGCCGCCGCCCGACGAGCTGTGGCTGCAGTACCGCCGTCACGCCGCCTACTCGTGGGTGGCGGCGGTGACGACCTTCTCGATGGGCGACAAGTGGCAGCCCCTGCACGTCGGCCGCGAGGCGGTGCGCCGCGCCAATGCGGCCCTGGCGGATCTGCGGACGGTGGAGGCGTTGCGGGAGGGGCTGTGATGGCGCATGGGAAGCGGGCGGTCGAAAGTGGGCATGCCTGGTGCTGGCGGCGTGTAGTGAACCGTGAACAGTGAACCGTGGGTCGGAGCCGAGCAGTAGACGCAGCCCACGGTTCACGGTTCACAGTTCACGAGATCCCATTCCCCACTCACTCCTCCTGCACGCGAAACCGCTCGCGATAAAACTCGAACCGCTGTCGCTCCGCGGCGGCTTCGAGGCCCATCTGTTCTAGAGAGTAGCGGTGCTCGCCGTGCGTGCCTTTCGGTTTGCGGTGCAGATAGTCGGTCATCGCGCGCGCGGTGGGTGCGTCGAGATTCCAGCCGAGTTGCTCGTAGATGTTCTCGATCGCGGCGAGTGGTTCGGTCATCAGATCGGTGTAGCGGACGTCGACGAAGCGGTCGTCGGGCAGGGTCCCGTCGCGGCGCTGTGCGATTTCGCGTTCGTACGACGCTGCCTGGCCGCGCGCGATCCACTGCGCGAGGCGGCCGAGGTCGACGCGTTCGCAGCGCATCCACTTCAGGGTGCCGAGCAGGCTCAGCGTCGATGGGATGGTCTTCAGCGGGTCGCGGTGCGTCTGGATGATGCGGGCGTTGGGATAGACGGCGAACAGCGCCGCGAGCTGGGCGAGATGGCTCGGCGCCTTGAGCAGCCAGCGCAATCCTGATCGGCGCTGCTGCAGCGTGCGCAGGAAGTCGCGGTGGAAGGAGTAGGTGGGGCGGTGGTCGCTGGTGAAGAGGTGCGCTTCGTACGACGGTACGACGTGTGGCCCGCCCCAGGCGTCGGACAGGAAGTCGTTCATGGTGATGAAGATGCACTCGTTGGGCAGGTCGCCCGAGTTGGCGTGCATCGACTCGTACTCCGGCTGCAGGTCGTGCCAGAACTGCGTCGTCGCATCGCCGACGGGGCGCATCGCGTCATCCTGTACGGCTGCCGCCGGATGCAGCATCTCCCACATCGCCGGAGCGCGATTGTTCGCATCGCAGGCGAGCAACTCGAGCAGGATCGACGTGCCGGAGCGCGGGCTGCCGACGATGAACACCGGCGGCAGCAGCTCCGCTTGGAGGATCTCCGGCCGCTCCCGCCACAGCGCGACGAGCTGCAGCCGATTGCGCAGCGAACGCAGGATCTCGGTGCGCGTGATGATGCGGCCGGCGAGGTGAAGGGAGGATTCGTTTTCGAGCGCCGCGACCAGGACATCGTAGTGCAGGCGCCAGGCGCCGCCGCCGAGGTCGTCGAGGCCGGTGGCGGTGCGCGCCGTCTGCAGCATCTCCGCGCCGTCGAGTGACACCAGGTGCCGCGCCGCTCCGGCGGCGGTCGCGTGGGCGTTCAATCGCTCGACCCAGCGCGGCCGCTGCGGCGGGCTCCAAGATGGGGGCGAGGGGCGAGGGGCGGGGGGCGAGGGGGTGGCCGGTCGATTGCGGCCTTTCGGCTCCGACTTCGGTCGCCGGGGTTTGTCGGTCATAGGTAGCGGCGCCAGGCGGCTTCGCGGCGGTGGGCCAGCGCTGCGCTGCGCGCCGCGGCGTCGAGGCGTGGGTGATCGGCCGGCATGACCGCGCCGAGATCCGAGAGTGCGATGACGCGCGCTGTCGGCACCGGTTTGGTGCGCGCCCATACCCAGCGGTAGACGAGCATGCCGCGCCGGCGAGCTTCCGTGTCGATCCAGTTGGCGTAGCCGGGATCGCGGTGGGCGACGACGATGCGCACCCGGGCGTCGCCGTCGATGTGCGCCTGCAGGTGGTTGAGTGAAGTCTGGCGCTCGGCGAAGTCACCCGACTCGAGCCAGCCGAGTGTGTGCAGCGCGAAGCCCCAATAGTCGGCGTCGGGTGTGTCGCATTCGATCAGCAGCGCCTCTTCGTCGCCGAGGTCCCAAAGGCAATTGCCGTAGGCGATGTCGGCGGCGCCGCCGCTTGCCGCAGCCGCCGGGGTGACGGTGTTGGCGGTGGCGCGCTGCCAGGCGGCGCTCGTGTAGGAGTTCCAGAAGCGCGTCGACTTCTCGACCCAGGTCGCGGTTCGATCGAGGGCGCGCTCGACCGCCGCCGGCTCGAGCGGCGGCCGCGGCACACCCTCGCTTCCGACCCGCTCGATGTGGAAGGGCGGCGTCGCGTCTCGACTCCAGTCGCTCTGGTAGATGCGAATGGTGAAGATGCGGGCGCGCGGATCGCTGACGATGCAGTTGCCCGGGCGCGATTGCGGGGCGATGAAGAGCTCGAGTTGGCCGCCCGGAGCCGCGAGATCGGCGAGGGAGCACTCGCCGAAGACGGCGTATTCGCCGAGCTGCATGTCGCCCTCGTGCAACGAGAAGATCGCCTGGCGGACTCCGGCGACTTCGCCCCAGACGCGGTACGTCAAAGTCGGGTCGATGTTGGCGCGCAGGTAGACGTTGTCGGGATTCGGACCACCCCATTGGTTGTATGGGTCCTGCAGGCGCACGAAGCTCGGATAGCGCGGGTCCCCCGCCTCGAGCTCGAGCTGCAGCGCGTAGACGACCTTGCGCGTCAGCGCCCGATATCCCTCGGCGCGATCGCGCCCCTCGCCCGGATACGCCGCGCCGAGGATCTCGTCGCCGACCGCGCGCAGGCGGTCGCAGAAGTGGTGCCAGGCACGGGGGAGGGGATCGGACTGGGACATGGTGGGCGGGCTTAGCATTGGGGAGACGTGTCGAGCGAGCGGATTGGATGGGCCGTGAACCGTTAACCGTGAACCGTGAACAGAGATGGGCAATTGGCCCCCCCTTTTCACGCTCACCGTTCACTGTTCACGGTTCACCGTTCACGGTTCACCGCCGCCGGCGCGAGCCGGCGGCGTGCGGATCACCAGATTGCGAATCTCCGTCATGTCCTCCATCGCGAAGCGCACTCCTTCGCGGCCGAGGCCGCTGTCCTTCACGCCTCCGTAGGGCATGTTGTCGACGCGCCACGACGGGACTTCGCCGATCATTACGCCGCCGACCTCGAGCTCGTCCCAGGCGCGCTGCATCTTGTAGAGGTCGCGGGTGAAGATACCCGCCTGCAGGCCGTAGGCGCTGTCGTTGACCTCGGCGAGGGCGCGGTCGAAGGACGAGAAGCGGCCGAGGATGGCGACCGGGCCGAACACTTCCTCGGTGCACAGCTTCTCGGACTGGGGGACGTTCTCGAGCAGTGTAGCGTCGAGCATGGCGCCGTTGCGCTGGCCGCCGCAGAGCAGCTTCGCGCCCGCGTTGAGCGCGCTGTCGATCCATTCCTCGATGCGCTCCGCATCCTTCTCGGAGATGATCGGGCCGATGAACGTCGCTTCGTCGCGCGGGTTGCCGCTCACCAGCTTCGCGGTGGCTCGCACCAGCCGGTCGCGGAGCTCCTCGTAGATCGACTCGTGGATGAGGATGCGCTGGACGCTGATGCAGCTCTGCCCGGACTGGTAGAAGGCGCCGGTGATCAGACGCTCGACGGCGTCGTCGAGGTCGGCGTCCTCGTCGACGATGCAGGCGGCGTTGCCGCCGAGCTCGAGGACGACCTTCTTCTTCCCGGCCTTGGCCTTGAGGTCCCAGCCGACGCCCGGCGAGCCGGTGAAGCTGAGCAGCTTGAGCCGCTCGTCGGTGGTGAACAGCTCGGCGCCCTCGCGCTTGCAGGGCAGGATCGAGAAGGCGCCGCGCGGCAGGTCGGTCTCGGCCAGCACCTCGCCGATGATCAGGGCGCCGAGCGGCGTGTAGGATGCGGGCTTGAGGACGAATGGACAGCCGACCGCCAGCGCCGGGGCGATCTTGTGCGCGGCGAGATTGAGCGGGAAGTTGAACGGCGAAATGAACGAGCACGGTCCGATCGGTACGCGCTTGTACATCCCGCGATAGCCCTCGGCGCGCGGCGAGATTTCGAGGTTCATCACCTCACCGGTCATCCGCACCGACTCCTCGGCGGCGATGCGGAAGGTGTCGATCAGGCGTGTGACCTCGCCGCGCGAGTCCTTGATCGGCTTGCCGGCTTCGACGCACAGCGAGTCGGCCAACTCGTCGAAGCGCTCGCGAAAGCGCCCGACGCAGTGCTGCAGGATCTCCTGACGGCGAAAGGGCGGCATCACCCGCATCGGCCGCGCCGCCTCGACGGCGGCGGCGATCGCCTCGTCGATCGCGGCGGCGTCTGCCATCGCCACGCGTGTTACTTCTTTACCCGTGTACTTGTCGGTGACCGCGAGCTCCTGGTTGGGCGAACGCGGCTGGTTGGCGAGATAGTAGGGATACGAAGACTTCATAGGTCGCTCCGGGAGAAGGGCTTTAGCCACAGATGAACACAGATGAACACGGATGGGTTTCTAGAGTGCCGGCCGGCGGCCGGTGCAGCCCGATGAGTGAGATATCGCCGACTCATCGAGTTCTCGCCCATCGGCGTTCATCTGTGTTCATCTGTGGCTATTTCTTTTTCAGATGGCCGCGCTTAGCTTTTTGATTTCGTCGTTGAGGATGCGGTCGTTTTCCGAGTAGTCGACGGGCACGTCGACGACGTGCACGCCGGGTTGGCCGAGGCAGTCGCGCAGGGTCGGCAGCAACTGCTCTGCGGACGCAATGCGGTGGCCGTGGGCGCCGAAGCTGCGCGCGAAGGCGACGAAGTCGGGATTGCCGAAGTCGAGTCCGAAGTTGGCGAGCCGCATGTGCTGCTGTTTCCACTTGATCATGCCGTAGGCGTCGTCGCGCAGGATCACCACGACGAGGTCGAGCTGCAGGCGCACGGCGGTCTCCAGCTCCTGCGCGCTCATCATGAAGCCGCCGTCGCCGCAGACGGCCAGCACTCGTTGCCGCGGCGATACCAGCTTGGCGGCGATCGCCGACGGCAAGCCGGCGCCCATCGCGGCGAGGGCGTTGTCGAGCAGCACGCTGTTCGGGTGGCAGGCTTCGTAGTTGCGCGCGAACCAGATCTTGTAGATGCCGTTGTCGAGCGCGATGACGCCGTCGTTTTGCACGGCGGCGCGCACGTCGGCGACCAGGCGCTGCGGGACGATCGGATGGCGCGGGTCGCCGGCCGACTCGCGGGCGTGTTGCCGCACCGCTGCGCCGACTTCGGCGAAGCGGGAGAAGTCCCAGTGCGATTGCGGCTCGAGGCGCTCGCAGAGCTGCCAGATGGCGTTGGCGATGTCGCCCACAACTTCGACCTGGGGGAAGTACACCGGATCGACCTGGGCGGCGAAGAAGTTGACGTGGATCACCTCGACGCCGCCCACGACCATGAAGAAGGGTGGCTTCTCGACGACGTCGTGGCCGACGTTGACGATCAGGTCGGCGGCTTCAAAGGCGCGGTGCACGAAGTCGTCGGACGAGAGCGCGGCCGTGCCGACGAACTGCGGCGAGCGCTCGTCGACGACGCCTTTGCCCATCTGCGTGGTGACGAACGGAATGCCTCGCTCTTCTACGAAGCGGCTCAGCATCTTGCTCGTTCGCTTGCGGTTGGCGCCGGCGCCGATGACCAGCAGCGGATGGCGGGCCGCCGCCAGGCGGTCGAGCGCGGCGCGGATCGCCTTCTCGTCGGCGATCGGGCGGCGGCTGAGACTCGGTGGGATCGGCGCCGTGTCGGTCTCCTCGCGCGCGATGTCCTCCGGCAGCTCGAGGTGCACGGCTCCGGGGCGCTCCTCCTGCGCGACGCGAAAGGCTTCGCGGACTCGCGACGGAATGCTGTTGCCGGCGACGATCTGGTGCGTGTACTTGGTGATCGGCTGCATCATGTCGACGACGTCGACGATCTGGAAATGAGCCTGCTTACTCGACTTGATCGGTTTCTGTCCGGTGATCATCACCATCGGCATGGCGCCGAGCTGCGCGTATGCCGCGGCGGTGACGAGATTCGTGGCACCCGGCCCGAGCGTCGCCAGCGCCACTCCCGGCTTGCCGGTGAGGCGGCCGTAGTTCGCGGCCATGATCCCCGCCGCCTGTTCGTGGCGGGTCAGGATCAGTTTGATGCTGGAGCGCGACAGCGAGTCGAGCAGGTCGAGATTCTCCTCGCCCGGGATACCGAAGACGAGCTCGACCTCTTCGTTCTCGAGGGCGCGGACAAACAGATCGGATGCCTTCATCGGAGAGATCCTTCGCTGGCGGGTTGCATGTCCCATCGGCGCGCGCCGCCGAACATGCCGTCGACGCTACCACGGATCGACATTGTCCCCCCAGCCGCGCCCGCGGTCACACGCTTGATCACCTCGCCCTACGGGACTGTCGATTTTCTCCCGTACACGTACTCGTACGC